>NZ_CAKMLL010000078.1 GCF_927797785.1 Candidatus Nitrotoga sp. BS
AACAATTTAACAATTTAACAATTTAACAATTTATTTTATTTATTTTATTGATTTTTTTTAAACAATTTACCCCTTAACTCTCTCAAATTGGAGTTATAACGTTATGACGCTGTAATGTTTCAAAGCAAAATGAAGGAATATGATTATGAGTAATTTATCGAAACGTTCAACAGTTTATTTTGAACCACATATCCACCAAGCTTTAAAGATGCGAGCTGCTTCTACGCATGTATCTGTATCAGAGTTAATTGATGAAGCTGTTCGTCTTTTGATGTGTGAGGATCAAGAAGATTTGAAAGCAGTTTCCAGTCGCGCTTCTGAAGAAGAAATGAGCTATGAAGAATTGCTCAACGACTTAAGAACGCATGGCCAAATATAAAATAACATTCAAAAATGTCTATAAGCAAGGATTTGCGAAACGTTCCGAAAGAAGACGTTCCCAAACTGCTTAAATGTATCGAATTTTTAGCTGATAACCCTCGCTCTGAAGGTTGTATAAAATTATCTGGTCAAGAAAATTATAGAGTGCAACAAGGTTCATATCGTATTGCCTATGAAATTAGAGATGAGGTTTTGGTTGTGAATGTAAACAAAGTTGCCCATCGCTCTGACGCCTACAAAAACAACTAATCGGGTAGCCGAGGGTATTTAATCGTTCAGAATCGATGATTTGGTTTGAAAGCGGACGCTCTTATCATGGCTACGGAACAGTTTTTTATTTCTTCGGAAGAATGGGTTAAGTTGATGGGCAGGCTGTTCCAGCTTACAGAATGCTTGGGGCCTTACAAATTACACAGTGAATGTAAAATGTAATACCCCGCACAGCATTCCTTTCAGCATTTTGACGACACAATGCTGCGAAAAGTTGTGTGTGTTTGCAATCATTATTAGAACAGCCCCCAACTCTCAATAAACCATATTCACAACAGCCAACACAATCCCCCCAAACATACATCCAAAAAACACCACCCGGTCTGGGTTGATTTTGATTTCTTTCCACATGGGTTTCTCCTTATTGATTGAATTTGGATAAGCCCATGATAATGAGGGTAGTAGCTCATGGCGTGAGCTACTTAAAAATTAATTTTAGGTTTTATATTGCACCAAAGTCGATTCAAGCAATTTTCGAACGTTATTTCTCATTTCCACAGGTGCTACAACTTCAACTTCAGTGCCATGTTTGAGTATGTCCATCAATAGTTCGCGGTCATCGGAATAAGGGACTTCCAGGCAGTAATATCCATCTTTATCAAAGCAGGATCGTTGCTCGGGATGCCATTGTTCTGTGGCGACCCATCGTGCCCGCAGTGGGGTGAACCTGAGTTTTGCCCAAGCCACCTTTGTGCCTGAGAAGATACCGTAGCCTTTTTCGAAGTATTCCTTGAATTCTTGTTGCGACAATTCTATTGCCGGTGCCGCCAGCAATTCCGCATGACGGATAGCATCAATAGAGAAACTACGGATTCCTTCTCTTAGATGACACCATGCATCGACGTACCAGTTATCCCGATAGAACAGAAGCTGCTGTGGTGAAATAATGCGGGTAATTTCTTGCCCGTTCTGGCGGTTGAAGTGATTTATTTGTAATTGCTTGCGTTGCAACGTTGCTGTGGCGATCGTCTCAAAACACTGAAGAGGCAAGGTGCGCCTGGTGGCGTGTTCTAACTTGATACGCTTCTCGACTTCTTCAACGCTATGGTCAGCACTGCCAATCAGGGCTTTAAGGCGGGTCTGCAAGGGTGCAATATGGCTGCTCAATAAACCATTGCCAAGATTTGCGAGCAGGTGTTGCATTGTCAGCAGGGCATGCACTTCTGATGCAGTGAACCACAGACCGGGCAAGGTAGAGGATTGGTCATTTGGATTGTCTGTTACATACCGATATCCTCGGGCTTTATGATCCCACTCGATGGGCATTTTCATTCGGTCACGCAGGTAATCCAGATCACGTTTAAACGTGGCCGGTGAAACCCCAAGATCTTCCAGAAAGACAGAAATGGGTACGACCCGACGTGAAATCAGCAGTTGCTCAATTTTGTAGAAACGTTCTGTCCGATTCATATGCTGTTCGCTTAAAGTTGCCTGTGGCACAAGGGTAACTCATGGCATGAGGTACCAGAATAAATTTCAGATTTTATATCTACGCCTCAGTAGACTCGAACAGTTTCTGGATGCATCCCATCAGTGCCATAGGTGCAATAACCTCGACTTCAGTGCCGTATTAGAGAAGGTCCATTAATAGTTCGCGGTTATCAGAATAAGGGGAAATCAATGGGAACAGTTGCCGACGAAGTGGCCCGAATGATTGCTAGTGTGAATTTCGGCAGATTTATACTACTGAAAATCATTTTTTGGATATGACAAATATGGGATAACGGTGTTTTTCATGCTGGACAAGGCATCGCTATAAGCGTCCAAAATATTGGTTTTGAAAATGGTTCCGCTTCGCCGCTATAGCTGTTAGATTGTAGCCGAGCGCCCATTTTATTGATTGAGCATGGCACCTAAGCCATGTAAAATTTCACCGAGATATAACAATTGAACAATTAACACATAGATCTTTGGGAGAACACCATGTTTACAAGAGAAAATCTGCTGGACCTTTTGAATGACGTAGATTCAAGGCACTCAACCTTGAAAAAACAATTTGAAATATTCCATTCGAATATTAAAGCCCAGCTAAGTAACTCAAAATTTTCCCTGCAAGGTGCCAAAGTAACATCACTTACTAATGATGAATTTAATATCGGGTTCGCTGGACATAAATTACGATTTAAGTTTTCAGCCGTTGCAGATCCTGGCTCTTCAATATTGTATGGTTATATATATTGCCACCTTGTGGATTTAGATGAGCCAAAGAAAATTTGGTTGATGGAACCCTTAAAGTTCAATGTCAGCGGATTATCTGATCTTGTCTTTCCAGAAAATGATAACGACAATTTAAATATAACGGATGATGCTGATGCGATTCATATAGTGCTGCATTGCCTATACCAAAGCCTGTCTCAAACGATAACCTGACATTTTGTACTTTAGACGTTCGTTAATCTGACTACTCACTCTGATTTTTAGGGAAACGCTGATTAATTCACAATCGTCGTTCCCGCGAAAGCGGGAACCCAGTTAAATCAATTAGCTGGATCCCCGCTTTCGCGGGGATGACGAATAAATCCGCGTTTTCTTAGTCGACTTCCAGCATCGCCGAGTATGCCATCCAGCCTGAAGCTACTTGCCCCGCAAAGCATCCGCCAACACTGAAAGCGCATCAGCAATTTTTTTTGCCCTCTCTGGTGGTGGCAAAGGCACTTTAAGGCTGCAGCTACCGGTCGCAGGATCATGTTCAATCCAAGGATGTGATGAGGTAGCGCCATCGTTAGCCGTTTTCAGCGCGGAGATTAACTGGAAGCCAATCTGCAATAGCGGCCCCCAAGGATCAGCGCCAGCTTGGCTTGGTGCTACATCATCAGCTTCCCGCGCCTCCACACCAGCATCAGTCTTGTCGTCGGCAGATACCGGCTCCGTCCCGGATGCGGAGGCCATGTTGCCTGCCTCTTCCGCCGGACTGACGGCCTCACCCTCGCCCATGTGGCCAGTGACATTCTCCACATCTTTCATAAACCGGTTGAGGCGTGAACCGCCAAGCGAAATCTCGCCCGTGCCGCCGTCGAGAATGCCTGCCGCAAGCGAGCGCTTAAACGCCAACACCGAGAGCATGCCTTCCTCGATCGTTCCCTTGGATACAAAATTGACGATCTGCACCGGTCGCTTTTGCCCCATGCGATGGATGCGCGCGATGCGTTGTTCGAGGATGGCCGGGTTCCAAGGCAAGTCCATGTTCACCAGCGTGGACGCGTGTTGCAGATTAAGCCCCGTGCTGCCGGCATCGGTCGAGAGGAACACCCGGCAGCCCGGATCATCGCGGAAACGCTCAATCAGCGCCGGACGTTTTTCGGACGGCACGCCGCCGTGAAAGCTGACGTAGCCAATGCCGCGCGCCTCCAACCGGCGGATGACAATATCGTGCGTCCGCGTCCACTGACTGAACACCACCGTCTTTGTTTCCGGTTGCACAAGCAGGCCGTCTAACAACGCGGCCAGTTCATCGGCCTTGACGCCGTGATCGGTTTCCTGATCGAGCAGATAAGTGCTGTTGCATGACATACGCATGTTCTGCAAGGCGCAGGTGAGCCGCCGCTGATCCGTGTCCGACAGGAATTTCATCCTGCGCCAGCGCTGCACGATTTTTACTACGATGTCGGCGTTCTCCTGATGGAGGATCATCTGCATCTCGGTCATCGGCACCAGCAAGTTCTGGTCGGTGCGTTCCGGCAACTGTTGCAGCACCTCGGACTTGCGTCGACGGATCATGACGGGCGCGAGCGTCTCACCGATCTTCTCCAACCCAGTATAACCCGTCACGCGTCCTGCCTCGTCTTTGACCTGATGCTCGTGCAGCAGCTTCCAGGTCGGGCCGAGGCGATGCTGGTCGACAAATTGGACAATTGAGATCAGCTCCTCCAGCTTGTTTTCCAGCGGCGTACCGGTCAACACGATGGCATAAGGACTGTCGATGCGCTTGAGCGCCTTCGCCGCGATGGTGTTCCAGTTCTTCACCCGCTGCGCCTCGTCAACGATCACCAGTTCCGGCGCCCAGAAAGTAATCAAATCCAGATCGGACTTGAGCTTCTCGTAGTTGGTGATCTTGCAAAAATCGTCCAGCGCATAGTCCTTCTGGCGTTGCACCAGACCGCCCGTAAGAACCCGCGACTCACGCCCGGCAAAGCGTGCGATCTCGCTCTGCCACTGGTACTTGAGCGAAGTCGGGCAAATCACCAGCACCTTGGATACTCCGAAATGCCGCGCCAGAATTTCAGCTGCCGCGATGGCTTGAATAGTCTTGCCCAAGCCCATCTCATCGCCGATCAGTGCACGTCCGGCACGCACCGCGAACAGCGCGCCCTCGGCCTGGTAGGCATAGAGCGGCGCCTTGAGCAGCTTCTTCAACGAGGGATCATTTGCGCCACGCGGGAACAGGCCATCCAACGCCGCCACCCGGCTCTCCGCATCGCGCTGTCCGGCGACAAAGTCGAGCGCATCGTCATAAGCGCGCAACTCGTGGCCAGTTTTCGCCACTGCCGCGACAAAGCGCCCCAATTCGCCAAAACAGTTCTCACGCAACACCCAGCCGCGTGACTCGTCAAACAGCAGCGCAGCCGCCTTGCTCACTGCCGCTGGACAATCCATCCCGGCGCGAAAATGAATAGCCCGACCAGAATCGTTTCTCAGATACAACTCGGAAAACTGCGGATGGTAACCGCGCGCAAACGCCGCCTTGGCACCGCGTTTCTTTTCCAGCTTTGCCAGAGTAAATTCGATGTGCTTGCAAGTGCCCAGCTCATTGGTCGCATAATCCGGACAAGAACAGAAATTGTCGCCCGGACGCAACCCGCGAATCGCCACGCGATAGCTGCTCTTGGACTGTGGATTGCCGATACGATAATCCGAGAAAAATGGTTCGGCTCCAAGACATTCCAGATCAAACGACTGTTCGCGCCCAAACTGGCGTCGCAACGCGCGCTGCCAGTCGACTGGTGTAATATCAGCCGGAGCATGGGTTCTGGATAGCCTGGGTTCCTTGATTGATTTGCTCGTATTGCGCTTCGCTTTCATGATGCTCCGCCCTTTCAGAAAAAACTCTCTTAATGGATCGATCTTACAACCCATGACCCTATTGTAGTGGCCAAGTAATTTCGGACAAAACGATAGAGCACTTGTTACAATTCATCGACTATCTGAAAGCCTTTCTAATGCCGTTTCGAGCCACCCAAAGCCGATTACTTCTTGCTCTAGCCGAATATTTTTACGTATCCGGTTATCACGCAAGTCGTTATAAAGAGAAAGCTCTTCGGGGGTGAGTCTAGGCAAGTCGCGCTGAGTTTGCTTCTCTTCCACGCCCCAGAGCGGCTCGAATTTAAGTAAAGTGGCTCGATCCATCAATAACGATTCCACGTGTGCGAACTGGTTGCGCAGTTGATCGAGAATTGCGAAACCGTGTGTATCAATATCACCCCAATAATAAATACGACAGCGCAATAACCAATTGGCCTGTCTCGACATTTCAAATCCATACCCGGAACCAAAGATTACCAAGCTGTCCTTTAACAGTGGAAAGGCTAAAAAATTGATCTCATTTTCAATAATAAAAACCTGTGTAACCAGTGGATTGAGCTGAGCGAAGCTTGCGGCATCAAGCGTGATGTCTTGACCATGTGTGCTTAGAATTTGATTAGGGAAATACTGAATAAGTCCCTCCGTTCGGGCTGAGCCTGTCGAAGCAATTTTCAAGCTATTGATTTGCGTGGTGTTCGTTTCGACAAGCTCAACGCGAACGGACTTGTTCAGCGTAGCCTTAGGATCAAGCAAACGAAATCGAATGCGCAGCGGCTTGTCGCGAAATCCGTAGCGCGTTGCAAAGCCGCTCGCGCCAGTCGCGGTAAAGTCAATCGTTTCGGGGTCTAAAACCCTATCAAACAATTCAGTCAGTACACTGCGATGTGCTTCAATGAATTTGCTGTGTACACCCGGAATGTCGATCTGTCTCAGATAAACGCCTGGCCTGGGATGAGCCCGCATCCAAGCGACAATCCCCAGCAACCGACTCCAGTCATCTGCTAAATCGAGCGCGCGCATGGGACGTCTAGCTAGCCAGTCCAACAGTTTTGGCTGAAATTGTTTTGTCTCTTCTATCAAAGCAACAAATCGGGCAACCTCTTTACGCTTGGATATGAATGTTGCGGCAACATCGAAGCTATCGATCCACACCTCGGCGGGAATGGAGTTCGTCCCTAAAATACGGTGGTTGAACGCCCGCGTCTCCACCCGACAGTGCGGAACGGCTCGAATCTCTCCGACCCATGCTCGAACCTCGTCAAAACGATCAGCCATCTCAGTCGAGGTGGGACATTTGAGTATCAAGCGTCGCGGGAACAGTGGTGCCCCTGTGACAAGGCTGGACAGCATATCCCCTCGTTCCCACAGCTTTTCTAGCTGAGTCCGGAAGTCTTTCGGTCTTGTCCAGCTCATCCCGAAATTTTCGCCTTCTCTGCGCGATACTCCTCAATCAAAAGATTGCGCAGCTTGGAAGCGCGACCCTCTTCGTTTTGAACGAAACCGACGCTGGACACGAAAGGTTCGATGATATGAATCTTCTGTAAAGGCGTGATAATCAAGAGTTGCAAGTTGAGTTGGGCGAACAGGCGCAAACCATACTGCGCGGACTCGTCAGAGCCTCGTCCGAAAGCTTCGTCGATCACCACAAACCGGAAGGAACGCGATCGCACTGCTCCCCATTCAAGACCGAACTGATAGGCCAGACTCGCGGCAAGAATGGTGTAAGCCAGCTTCTCTTTTTGTCCGCCCGATTTGCCGCCCGAGTCAGAATAATGTTCGTGCTCCTTACCGTCCTCGCGCCAGCGTTCACTGGCTGCGAACACAAACCAGTTGCGCACATCGGTTACTTTGGTTGCCCAGCGCCGATCTTGCTCAGAGATGCCTTCACGCCCGCGAAAACGCTCAATGATAAGCTTCACTTGCAGGAATTTTGCTTCTGAATATTGGCTATCGTCTGAACCCGTGATTGCTCCTTCCGTACAGGCGCGCAGTTCAGTTTGAAAATCACGGATGTCGGCATCCGGCGTAGGCTGAGCTTCAAGCTGTATGAAACGCCCCGTGTTGTAGTCGATCCCCGTGAGCGATTCGTTGATGCGTGCGATACGCTCCTTGATCGTTTCTCGCTCGCGCGCCAACTGCGATTGAAAGTTGGCGACTTCGCGTATCGTATTTTCGTTCAGCAATTCTTTGAAGCGCGCCTCAAAACGCGGCAAGTCGTCGGCCTGTAGTGCATCGAGCATGGCGCGATATTCGTAAACAGCTTCGATGTTGGCATCTACCTCTGAGGTCTCCAATTTGAACGCTTCTTTGTAGGCTGCCATCGCTTGAATGATTTTGTCGCGCAAACGTTTGAGTTTTGCATCCTCTGCATTGATTTTGACTTGTAACCACTCACGCAAATCCCGCTCACGGTTATCACACGATTCAACCGTGAGCTGATGCTCACCCAACGCTTCGCCACGGATCGTATCCAGGCGCTCAAAGCGCGCTGAGTGAATTGCATAGGCCGGTTCATCCAGTATTGCTTGCGTTTGCAGCCGCAATGCTTCGGCGTCTATTTTTTTCTGCTCTGCTTTGGATCGCTTGTCTTTGTGTTCTTCAAGCTGTTCTTCCGTGGCGATTAATGTTGCCTCAATAGCACCCAACCGTTCAGCCAGTTGCTTTAGCACGTCGGAAGCCGACTCCAGCTTTTTCTTTTCATCGATTAACGCCGCCACTTCTAGTACTAGGGGCCGCCAGTCAATTTCACGAAAATCGGCAAACACTTCCAGCTTCGAAAGCACCGTGATGAATGCTTGAAGCTCTCTACGAGTTGATTCAATCTTCCCAATAAGGCTGCCCAACTCGCCCAGGCGTTTCTCCAAACTTCTGGCTTTATCTTCAAGCGCAGCGATCTTGGCTGCATTGGTCCAGCCCAACACGTAACGACTACGATCATCCAAACGATGACGGTCGTCCTTCTCGTGCCTTTCACCCCCTGCCTTGATTTGTCCTGCACGCGTGATCGCCCGCGTCTCGCGGCGAAATTGCTCTTGAGTGACGCAGCAGGCCACGTCAAAACGATGTGCCAGTTCACGTTCCAGCCAATCGTAAAAGCCAGAGTCAGGCTTAATCGCCAGCTTGCGCGCCAAAGAGTCGCGGTGCAGGCTGGGCAAATCAGCCCGAGAATTCTGACGTATACGGAAATAAACCAAACGACCTTTCAGGTGCGTTTTATCAACCCACTCAGCGACCGCTGCATAGCGTTCATCCGGTACCAGCAAAGACAAACCGAAGCTGCGCAGCAGCCTTTCGCCCGCGCCTTCCCAGTCACGCTCTTCTTCACGTACCTGGAGCAACTCGCCAGCGAAGGACATCTCCTCTTCAGACAAGTTGAGTGCCTTGCATAAGGCTGCCCGCATGGCCACTTGTTCCGATGGAATATTGCTGAGTCGCGCTTTCAGACTGCTGATCTCGGCAGTCAACGCGTCATGCTCTTGCTTACCTTGCCGCAAGCTCACGCTGTGCTCAGTCAAATTGTTTTGCAGGCTGGCATCTCGCGCCCGCGTGGTTTCAGCCGATGCAATAAATCGTTGCCGTTGCCGCAAAAATTCGTCCTCATCCGCTGCGGGACTTTCAGCTACGGCGCGCACCAGCTCGGCGTAATGCTGCGCCTTGCGTTCACGCACCTCGCGCTCCTGTTCCTTCTTGTTGATCTCAATCGTCAGCCGTTCCACACGGTCGCCGCCGTTATCGGCAATGCTGCGTTTGAGCTCAGCCACTTCAACGCGCTGTGCATCACGTTGTGCTTCAACACGTTTGACCTGGGTATCTTGTCTTGTCCATTCCTCCAGCAAGTTAGCTGCGCGTTTTTCCAACAAGCCAAGTTTCAATCCCGCGAAGTAGGGACTAAGCGCGTCGCGGCAAGCGCGAAACTCATCAACCAAAGTAACCAGCGACGCATGACGATCGCCGTCTGCAACCAACGGGGACAGCATCTCAACTTGCCGTTTGGCTTTAAGCACGGCCTCGTGTGCGCGATTGAGATCATCGAAGTGGCCAATCAAAGCGCTAATTCGTGGCGCAACGTCAAATGGTTCCAGCATATGACTGCGCACAAAATCAGTGAGATTACCCACCGATTTCATTGACACGGTTTGATGAAATAACTCCAGTGCCTGTTCGTTTTCAATGCCAAAGCGACGCCGAAACCATGCCCCGTAAGGTGGAAAACTGTCAAATATGTCCGCGCCCATTCCTCTCAGTTTTTTCCTGAGCTGAACGATGTCTGTACCGAAATGTGCAAAGTCAGCTGTAATCGACAACGCCTTTTCTGCACAGACAAAGAAGCGCGCAGGCTGTGCTTGGGCATCCTTCATCCAGAATACCTGTGCCAGCGTCACCGTTTGGTCATAGCCCGCGTTATGAAAAACGCCCAGAATTACCGAATAATTATTGTGGTCACGCAACGCCACCGGCTTGGCCGTTCCACTCACCTCATTGCGCTCGGACTTGTAATGCCCAAGCACATAAGAGCGCAACGTGCGCTCTTTGTTGTCAGCACCGGCAGCCTTGTTGTATGCGATACGATGCGCCGGAACCAATAATGTAGTAACGGCATCTACCAGCGTGGATTTCCCCGATCCAATGTCCCCCGTGAGCAAGGCATTCTTACCGTCGAGGTTCAGCGTCCATACCCGTGCATCGAAAGTGCCCCAGTTAAACACTTCCAAGCGGTGCAAGCGGAATCCGGATAGCGCATCATCGCTGACAAAATCCAGCTCCATTGATTGCATCTTACTCACTGGAATCACCTGCCGAAGTTGCATTGATCTGCACCTGATACGCTGACAGTCGCGTATCAAAATCATTCAGCCATTGCGCATCTACAAAGGCTTTGATGATGCGACGCACCTCGAATGCTGCGGGTTGTCCTGCGCCAGTTTTAAGCTTGCGCAAAAATCCCAACTCGACAATCTTGTTGAGATGCGTCTCAATCTGGTCGATGAGCTTCGCCTCATTACTGCTATCGGGCAAGAACACGCGAACCAGCTCGACGAGTTGATCACGAGTCAATACGAGGCGTGTGTCACCCCCGCTTGCATCGAACTCGGCCAATTTCTTGCGCAACAGTGCCAGCAGCAAGCTCACCGGAAAAGTCAGCGGACGGCGCACCACCAGTCGCGGTAGCTTGGCAACACCTTCGCCTTCAACTTCCAAACGTGCTCGCAAGAATGCATACCCCTCGGACTCGTCCAGCACCAATTCCAGGCCCAACACCGTCACATAATCACGCACGCGAGCTTGCAGACTGAGCAAGGCATTCCAAAGGCTGGCATCACCTTCCTGGTAGATCACGCCTTTGAGTAACGTGATGACCAAGGCTGATAACGCATTCGTTGCAGCGGCATTTTCTGGTTGAAGTTCTTGCTCTGCCATACTCATCTCACAAAAATAACACGCGGCAACCGTGCCCGCTTCGCGTGTTCTTGTCCATCCGATTCATCTCTGCGCCAGCAAATTTCATCGGTCACCTCTTCGTACACCACGGCCTTGAAAGTGTCACCCGCAAGCTGGAGATAGGCCACCAGCTCTGCCAGTCCGCGTTGTAGCGGCTGCATTTCGCACAGCTCACACAACGTAACTTGTGAGCGATCCTGCAAAGCATGTCGAATATGTCTAACCAGTTGCGCTTTATCAATAACGACTTGCGAGTACAAGGCGCCGGCATCTATATCGACATCACCCGCTTCCAACACGATATCGGCGATTTGTGGTTTGACGGAAGGCGTGTGTAGTGGTCGTTCCATCGGTAACTCGATATCAGCGGCAGAATCTGCAATGTCCATCATCACACCTGACGGCTGAGATTCGCGTACTGCCAACGCTTTAGTTTCGATACCGTGCAAAATATCCATGATACGGCGGTTTTCCAACCAGGCCTGGTCGTCCAGAAAACGCCGCAATTGTTGCGAAAGTTGGGCAACAGTGCGCTGCGTATGCTCACCCGCCTCCAACCAATCATAATGGACACGACGTGTTCGGCTGTCAGGCTTGAGTTCAATGACTGGGGGCAAGGCCAACACCCGCTCAAGCAATACCGACAGCTCCTCCTGCCGCCGACTGGACATCAAAAAATCCCAGAATGCGCGAAAACTGCGCCCCTGGTCCGAGTCGGAAATGGCATCTCGCTCGCCCATGATCTCTTCCAGTAGCGTTCCTTTTGAGCCTTGCCACAGTGCGATGCGCTCCCGCACGCGCCGATCCAAACCACGAAAATTATGCTCTACCTCACGAAAATCGCTTAGCAGCTCTCGCGCCAATTGCGTGAATTGCTGAAAGCGATCTTTCAATGCGGTGTTATCTAACAGCGGAATATCACCCGATAATATTTGTTCGATTTCCCTGTCAATTTCATCACGCCGCTTGTGTAATTCAGCAACACGCGTTTGAGGATCAGATTCAGATCCCTCACTCATCTGCTTAAGCAATTCGAACAGGGTAAGCAAGCGCGACTCAGTGCCAACAAAGCTGCGCTGAGTGAGCGTTGCCAGCCAAGTAATCGCTTTTTCGGTTGGCGGAGAAAGATCGAAATTCGGTTCATCCGAACCTTGAACATAGAATTTGCGTAACCACCCCTTGTCAGTGCTCGCCCAGTCGTTGAGGTACTCAATTGCAGACTTTGGAAAAGCATCTGAGCCTAAACTCTCGCGCAAGGCAAACAGTTCATCTTCAAGTGACTCAGCCAAATCAGCTTGCGCCATAACACGCACATTTGGCACGATAAACACTCGCTGCAAAAAACTCGCTACCAAAGGTGCGTGATCCGAGCGCAACAAACGCCACGCCGGATGGCTTTGGCGCAATAGATCAAGAGTGGAAAAGTCGAAATTCATTGAAAATTTAGTTCACGTTTTTTAAGCAACTGCCATTACACATAGGCATCATCAACTTCACAAGTCCTGATGGCATCCAAACTGCCCTGCCCTGATATCCAGCATCATATTGGCCGCAATCGCGGTATGCGGGTTCAGCACATACCGCTGATGAACGCACCCATCAGCCGCGTCTTGCCCACCCCCGTAGCGAGCGCAAAACACAGAGAAGGAAATTCGCGCTCGAAATTTTTGACCGATGGAAAGTCACTGCAAATGATCTTCAGCGCAACAGCAATGTCCGCATCTCTGCTGCGGCAAAATTTCAGTAATGCGACCCAGTATCTTCAGCAAAATGGCGTTGCGGCGCGCGTAAACTCAATCTCCCTGCAATAGCGTTAACATGACGGTTCATCAGGGCTTTTGCTCCCCGCTTGGCTTCACACGCACACACTTCCCATTCCGCAAGACGATAAGCTCAGTATTCGTGCTGGCCGCTACTTGTGCCGCTCGTTTTGCAGCACGGCGGATTGCGACCCAGGAACCCATCAAATCAGGATCTTTTGCGAGTTCTATTTTTTTCTGGTTCATGGCTTTTCTCCCCAATTAGTCAACACTGGCTCATCGCCCGCATTGTTATACATGGCCCAAGCATCCACTGCATCTCGATAGCGCTGCTCAAAATTGCTCATTCCCGCCGTAAAACGTCTGCGGATTACATCACTCGGCACATTATGCCCACCTTGGCGAACACGCTCAGCTACTCGGTCAATCGCCATTTGCGCGTTGGGCAATGACAGAAAAATCAGCGTGACGTGGTAACCGGCCTCACGCCAGCGGCGAATGCGGCGCACATAAATCAAACCTGAAAGCGTCGTCTCGAATGCAAAACTTTCGCCGCGATGTTCAAGTTCTGTGATGCTTTCCAGCATGATACGCGCAGCCTTCATCGCAGCAACATCCGGCGCAAATGGCGACAATCCCGCCGCAATCAAGTCCGCATTCACGAACTGCGGACATCCTGCCTCATTGGGCAAAAATTCACGCGCAAAAGTCGTTTTCCCCGCCCCATTCGGCCCGGCAATAATGATAATTTTCTTCATGACAGCGACCAACGCAGAGGATATATTCTCAATCCTAAAAACCCTTCTGGGGCTGCTATGTCGTTGAGGTACTCAAGTGCAGACTTGGGAAAAGCATCTGAGCCTAAACTCTCGCGCAAGGCAAACTGTTCGTCTTCAATTGATTCTGCCAAATCAGCTTGCGCCATAACGCGTACGTTCGGCACGATAAACACCCGCTGCAAAAAACTCTCCCCCAGCGGTGCATGATCCGAGTGCAACAAACGCCTCGCCGGATGGCTTTGGCGCAATAGATCAAGCGTGGAAAAGTCGAAATTCATTTAAAATTCAATTCAGGTTTTTGAGCAACTGCCATTACACATATAGCGTCATTAAACTTCGCAAGTCCTGATACATCCACACCGCCCTGCCGTGCCATCCAACATCATATTAGCCCAATCACGGTATGCGGGATTAGCACATAGTGCCTTCTATCAGATTGCTGGCCTTCAGCTTCAGCTTAGGCTGGTTCTGTTTGCTTTTCCAGATGAGTTCTAGTTTTTGTTTGTTGCTCATTAACCTATCGAATGTAGCGGCTGTCAGGCGACTGCTTTGGTTTGCGGGATAGCCTCATCGGGAACAACAATGTTCTGACTGAAAAACATCACCTCGCTGCCGACATATCGCCGTTGCGCCGTGTAATTCAACCCATAACTAAGTGACTTGCTTAGCTGATACATGGCGCAAATTTCCTCGACATTGTCGTAAGACACCACCCAACGCGACTTGAATTGCTTCCTCTGGATTGTTTTGGCAATGGCGACATGATCGTCATGCACATAATAGTTTCGGTACAATCCTTTGCCTTTGACGTAATAAGGCGGGTCGAGATAGATCAAGGATTTCTTCGGAAGAAATTCAGAACACCTGTTTAAGAGATGCAGTGAATCTTCGCAATACACTGTAATGTCGTTCGCTCGCTTGGCAATTGATTGGATGCGTGCAGCAACTACATCTTTCTTGAATCGCGCATCCAGCTTGTAATTACCATGTTGATTTTTGCCGCCGATGACCCCCGCCTTCAGAATCCCGGAACGATTCGTTCTGTTCATGAACAAGGTCGCAAAACCCTTCTCAACCAAACTAGCCTTACAGTCCTCACGGAGAACCGAGCGCCACTTGTACCATTCCTCAATCGTGATAGGCGTGGACTCAAGCAGCTCTAAAACTGCACCAGAATGCTTGGTAACGGAGACCCAAAAAGCATAAACCGCAGGGTCAGCATCATTGATATGGATATGGCTGGCATGACCATGAAACAACAATTCCAGCGCTACACCGGCTCCACCCGCATATGGCTCCAGGTAATGACCACCTCCAACGCCATTGACCTCCATCACCTTGGCAATGAAAGGGGCGAATGGTGCTTTTCCGCCAGGGTAGCGCAAGGGGCTGTACAGTCTATTTGAGAACATCTCTATACCTTCTTAAACTTCACTTCCAGTGCGGTCAACTTGGCCACATCCACGGCGTAACCATTCTTCATCACACCGTGGATAGCTTCCTTGAATTTTGTCAGAAACGCATTGCTGGCATCTGGATTGTTTTCGACCCAATGTTTCCACGGGTTATGGGGTTTTGCGCCAGAGGTGACCAGCTTCTGGAATTCGGCATCCTTGTAAAACCGTTTGAAAATTTCTCGTGGGGTCTTATCCCCCCTATACGCAGCCAAGTGTTCCTTTACATCAACGCTTTTTCCGCTGATGACAAACTCCCTTATTACCTCAGCCGCATAATTGGTGAACACATCCCGCGTGAACTGCAAGTCGTTCTTCCAGAAATCGTGACTGGCAGGAAGATTGTACAGGTGCTCGAAAATCAACTGATCGGGTGGCAAATTTCCAGGCAAAAGGACAATCGTCCTGAAGTTCTTGCCTTTGACCATTTGAGCAGCATCCGAATCCAGACAGATGATGCCTTTCTCAGCGAATTCAGGCACTTTACTCTTTATCAAATTCAAGTAGTTGCCGCATCCAAGCGTCGCCTCTGTCATCAAAGTCATGAACTTCTTTACTGGCTGCCTGATCATCAGTGCAGCAAAGAAATCTGCGGCCTCTTTGTCCTCGAAATAGACATTGACGTTCGGCAAAGTTGTGCCAGATATTGTGGCAACAGTTTTCGTGTTTATGTCCGCACTGATTTGCACCCAGGACCAATCCTGCATCACCTGAACAGTACCAAAAGTGTTGCTCAGGTAAACCGTCTTGAATTTTTTCCTGAACTTCTGACTTTGCTCAAACGCATATTCAATCAAGGTCGGTGAGTGCGATGTCATGACAACCTGAAGATTCAAGCTCTTGCACTTCCGATCAAGCATCTTCAATAAATTCACCTGCGCAGTAGGGAACAATCCCGCATCAGCCTCATCAATCAGTAGTAACCCGCCTTTGTAGTCGGGGTATTCTTCTTTCAATTTTCTGAAAGACATTAGCGCCAAGATGATCTGACCAGCATTATCCTCGCCTGCGGAAACAGACTCGTGGTCATAATTGTCGCCATGCGCTACGGCTGAACTGATCGTTCCATCCGTACCTGTGGCATGAGATGAACCACGATTGAGAAGCTCATTGGTGAGCCCTATGAATTCTTGCTTGTGCTGTTTCAGGTAATTAAAGTCACAGGTCTTGTACTTTCTGTCCGCAATCGGGAAGAGACGCTTCAAACTCAGGAAAATGACAGGATGCGTGAAGTTTCTACTCGCCAGGTCGCTAGTCGGCGCCGTACTGTTTTTTCTGACCACGGGTCTGGGTAACTTGCCTCGTTTATCAAGTTGTAAAGTGGCTGTTGCTGGCTGATTGGTATATCCATCAAAAAGTTCGATATTAACCGTCATGGAACCAGGAACATCAAACTTACCAGAGATTCTGAAGTGCTCGCTGTATTGGGACTTGAAAGAGCCGCCAGCAATTTGCTGAAAAGAAAGAGCTTCATCTTTAATGTAGTCTTTTTCAAAATTGAAAATTTGCGCAGCTATGCCAAGAATGGATGACTTGGATGTTCCATTCTTCCCGCATATGACTGTGATGTGATCGCCGAACTCAATCTCCACATTGTCTAGTGCGCGGAATTTTTCAATTATCAGCTTGTTTAGTTGAGTCTTTGACATTCCAAACATCCTCTCCGTCCCCCTCAATTCCTATCAGAATGCCCATCCCAGCTGTTGCATGAATTTTTCAAGGTCAATGCAGGGCACATTGAAAGCGACGGGTTCACTCTTCATTTCAGTACCCCAATACCATTACAAAGAGGAATTATCCTCTAAAGCAGGAAAACTTAGGCCTTCAATTTCCTGCAACGACTTACCCGCAATCCCCTGCAAATCCCCATACATCCCCACCGTCGCCCCCATCACCCGCATAATCTGCTCTTCTCGCTTGGCCCATTGCTTCATGATGACTTTTCTTTCATAAAATTGCTGTGCCGTTTCCAAATCATATAAAAAGCATTTGAATTATATGTGTTTTTTTAGATATGCCGTTTTCGAGTCAAGTAAAAATCCTAGCCCCAATAAGGCAGATATTAAGTGAATTTAGACGATTTCGAATGTGGGTCTTTACGTTTGATGCGCCCGCTATCCACGGCATCCCGAATTAAAGAACAGCTTCCAGCCCTTTGCGCTCCAAGAGATTGAGCAACTTCAGTGACGGTCCACTGGGATGCTTCTCGCCGATTTCCCATTTACGCACTGTCGATAGGCTGGTGTTCAACACTGCGGCAAGCACCGACTGGCTTAACTGTAGATGGTCGCGTAGCGCGCGGATTTTCTCGCTGTCGTAGGCTGGTATCGGGTCAAGACACAGCAAGTCGAACTTGCGCATTTTGCGTTTGTCGATAAAACCCAGTCGGCTCAGATCACTGGCCGTCTCATGCACGGCTTCTAAAATTTGGCTTCTAGTTCTGGTTTTTTTTGTCATGGCAAATCTCCTGTAACGCACCTGCTTCAATTGCCTCATCAAGCTGCCGGCCTGTTCTGGCCAGCAACTGTTCAGCGATGTCCCGCAACGCCTCCAGTTCATCGTCCGCGATGTTGGCGCGCTCATTTTTCTCAAACCCGAAGACGAAGAACCATCTGTTTCCCTTATTGATCGCAACCAGTGTTCTGGCGCCGCCACGCTTGCCCCGGCCTGCAAGCCCGATGCGTTTTTTTACAACATCGCCACCGAGGTCGGCATCGATCAGCCCCTTAACCATTTCTTCCACCGCATTTGATAACGCGTTGTCTGTTAACTCTGTTTTTCGCATCCAGCGACTAAAATGGCGGGTTTTGAAAACTCGTTTCATTTGTTAATTGTGCCACTTAGTGGCATAGTTGTCCATTGGTTCTCGCGGACGAAAACATCAAGCAAAACATCGGTGCAGTTTTGCGAGAATCGCCTTTCAGGACGATAGTCTTATTGCTGCTGTTGTCGAAACCTGTTGTCATCATTCCGCCGCATTCCTAATGTTCGCAACTGGGGCATCCAATGCCTGAAGACTCAACCCTTCAATCTCCTGCAACGACTTCCCCGCAATCCCCTGCAAATCCCCATACATCCCCACCGTCGCCCCCATCACGCGCATAATCTGCTCTTCTCGCTTGGCCCATTGCTTCATGATGACTTTTCTTTCCTTGTCCAGGTCTTCCTGCATGGTGGAAAACGCTTCGACTATCGCTTCTACCCGCTGGCGAAAACGCGGGCCAGTGAGGTACTGGTAGACCATTTCGGTCTTGGTCTGCTGGCCTTCGGTGGACTGCCGCGCAAGCGCAAGCTCCAGCAATGACTGGCGCAAAACCATCGCTACCGGCAATGCGGCGCGGGGATGGGTTACCCAGACGCCGTCTACCATTTCGAAAGTTTCAACGCCTTTTGGCAATATCTGGCTCACGATCACGGCGATTTCTGCCTTCGCGGTGCGCTGGTCTCCACGCAGTTTTACCAGCCAGCCATCGCTCCAGTTTTTGGTGCGCTTGAACTCCCACAAAATGGTGCCGCCGGAATGGCCGCCTGCTCCGATAACGCGATGCAACACATCCCCGCCATATTCACCCTTGGGTACCGGCTCAATGGCATCGAAAGGAAATTTGATGCGCAACAAGTTTTCAAGCTCCAGCTCCTGGACTTCACCCTGCAATTGTTGTGATCCTTGCTCGGCCCGGCGCTTGAGGTCTTCAATCTGTTTTTGCATCGCGGTAATGGTCTGCTCTTTCTCCATTACCTTGAGCTTCTGTTCGTCCTCGGCTTCTTTTTTGGCTTGCGTGCGGACGTCGGTCAATCCGTCCCGCACCCGCTTTGCTACCGTGAGTTCCAGTTCGCGCTTGGCATCATCGAGCTCACGCTGCTTCTTGATTAGTTCAGCTTGCGCTTTCTGTGCCTCGGCCAGTTTTACATTATTTGTATTTAGTACCTCTTGCAATTCGGACAGTTCACGTGCCTTGTTATCCAGTTCGGCAGCACTGGCGAGTTTAGCTTTCCTGGCTTCCTCGGCAATAACGCGAGAGCGTTCTTCTTTCAACAGTGCCGCAACTTGATCGGCCACCTGATCATCGAGTTTGCGCTTGTCTTCTGCCAGCTGCTTTTCCTTGTCGCGCATAGCCTGTTCGCGCTGTGCGATGTCATTGTCTTTTTGCGCCAGTTGTTGCTCAAATTGCTTGCGTGTCGCCGCGATTAGCGGAGCGGCAAGCGATTCGTTCAGTTTGATTTCGGTGTTACAACTCGGGCAGATGATTGTTGGTTCTGTCATAAATTCTCCCATGCATACGTAAATAATGGCTGTATTGTTACCTGCTGCGACAATTATTTATCCAGCTCATCAATCAACACTTTCAAATTATCAACCCATGAGCCCAGCTTCCCGGTTTTTTGGGTGAAAAATGTCAAGTTGCGTGTCTCCAGCTTGCTCAAGGGGCGCGTATTTAGCCTGTTAATTCCGCTTCTAGCAGCTATTGTGAATCTTGCTGGTCATTATCTGCTGCTGAATTGAGCTATGTACAATGCGAGGCAGTGTCGCATCCAAGCTTAATCATGTTTATATGCTAAATTATCCATATATTCAATGATATTAATTAATGCCATCAAAAAACATACCATTGATAAACCATGAAAAATGCCTGCTTACCGCTACCCGCCATTTCAGATGTTCCAGGCATAAAAAAGAAAAGCCACGTTAATACGTGGCTTTGATGTGATTCATTACTGGCAATTGTTAAATATTGCTAATACCGCTCTGATGACTTGTGTATGCTGGACATCAGTCAGTCGTGGCGGCAGCAGGCGTTAATGAGCGTATCGGGGAGGCAGCTACCGTCTTCCCCATAAAAGTTTTTGATTACCACCGGTCTGCGTTGAAACGCGCGAGTGGCAACTCACGCAGCGGCATTCGAATCGACGCCGCTTTCATCCACCTTGGGGCGCGGCCCTTGAAGCGGTTTGCCGGTGACCATCAGATAAACTTCCTCGGCGATGTCAGTGACATGGTCGCCAGCGCGCTCCAGACCCTTGGCGATGAACAGCAGTTGCGTACTGTCGTCGATGCGGGCGCGGTCGTCGCGCATTATGGTGAGTAGATGTGCGAACAGCTTGGAATACACGGCGTCCAGTTCGGCGTCGTCGGCCCAGGCGACGTTGGCCGCCTTGGCATCGTGCGCAGCGTAGGCCTCGCCGACACGGCGTAGCATGGACTGGATGCGCGTCACCATCCATCGCAATTGCGCGCCGATTTCGGCATCGACGGCCCGATTCAGGCGCAGGCTGCGCTTGGCGGTGTTCTTGGCATAATCGCCTATGCGCTCCAGGTGCGGCGCGATGCGTGCTGCGGCGAGGATGGCGCGCAGATCATTGGCCATGGGCTGCTGACGCATCAGGGTGCGTGCCGTGTGTGCGTTGATGCGGGTTTGCAGGTCGTCGGCCTGGCGGTCACTGGCGATCACTGCCCGGGCCTTCGCGGCGTCGCCCGACAGCAGGGCATCAAGCGCGCCGTCGAGTGCATCGCCGACGCGCCGGGTGAGATCCAGCACGTCATTGTTCAATGCCTTGAGGTCTTCATCGAAAATACACAGTGTGTGTTTGTCGGTCATGTCTGTTCCTTTAAAGATGGCGATCAGCCGAAACGGCCGGTGATGTAATCGCTGGTCATCTGTTCCCGGGGCGCGGTGAACAGATCATCCGTTACACCGTATTCCACCAGCTTGCCCATATGCATGTAAGCCGTGTAGTTGGAGATACGCGCCGCCTGCTGCATGTTGTGGGTAACGATAATCACCGTCACGCTTTTATGCAGCTTGGTGAGTAAATCCTCGATCTTAGCTGTTGCGATTGGATCCAGCGCCGAAGTGGGCTCGTCGAGCAACAGGATATCCGGTTGCGGCGCCAGGGCACGGGCAATACACAGCCGCTGCTGTTGGCCGCCGGACAGGCCGTAGGCGGATTCCTGCAGTCGATCCTTCACCTCATCCCACAGCGCGGCGCCCTGCAGGGCCTGTTCGACACGTTCATCGAGGGGTTTTTTGGCGTTAATGCCCCGCACTCGCAGCCCGGCGGCGACATTCTCGAAAATGGATTTTGGAAACGGGTTGGGTTTCTGAAATACCATGCCGATACGCAGTCGAACCAGACCCGGGTCCATCTCAATGAGGTTGCGGTCTTCGGGAAACAGGCGGATCTCACCACCGTAACTGTTTCCCGGATACAGATCGTGCATGCGGTTAAAACAACGCAGCAATGTGCTCTTGCCACAGCCTGAGGGCCCGATCATCGCCGTTACCTTGCGATCCGCCACCCGTAGATTCACGCCTTTCAGGGCCTGGGTATCGCCGTACCAGAAATCCAGATTGCGCACTTCGGCGCGCAGTTCGGTCGCGGGTGATGCCTCCCCCAGCGGCGCTGGGATGTCGTCAAATTGCTCATTCATGAGTGTATTCAATTGTCGTTGCATAATTAAACTCGATTCCGGTTAGCGTTGGAGTCTGCGCAGGCGCAGGCGGATATAGATGGCCAGGGCATTCATCGCCAGGGTCATCACCATCAGCACCACGCCGGTGGCAGCAGCATTGATGTGGAATTCCGCCTGCGGCCGCGACACCCAGTTAAACATCTGGATAGGCATGACCGTAAACGGACTGGTAAGCCAGTCGAAATTGATGAACGGCGATTCGATTTGCAGCGGCGCCGGCGGCAGGAAGGCGATGAAGGTCAGCGCTCCAATGGTGATCACCGGCGCCGCCTCACCGATGGCGCGCGCCAGCCCGACGATGACGCCGGTGAGGATGCCCGGACGCGCCGCCGGCAGCACGTACAGGCGCACTGTCTGCCACTTGTCGGCGCCGAGGCCGTAAGCTGCCTCGCGCAAGTCCTGCGGAATACTGCGCACTGCCTCGCGGGTGGCAACGATGATTACCGGAAGAATCAAAAGTGCTAGCGTCAGCCCGGCGGTGAGGATGGTCTCGCCGGTGCCGAAGCCGTAGACGAAGAGACCCAGCGCCAACAGGCCGTAGATGATAGACGGCACCCCGGCGAGGTTGCTGACATTGATCTCGATAAGGTCCGTCAACCAGTTCTTCGCCGCGTACTCCTCCAGATACAAGCCCGCCGCCACGCCCAGCGGAACCGCGATCACCGCCGTCACCAGCATCACCAGGCTGGTGCCGACGACGGCGGAAATAATCCCGGCCTGCGCTGGACGGCGTGACGGGAAGTTGGTATAGAAATCGGGATTGACCAGACGTTCCCAGCCGCTTGCCAGCAGATCGATGAACACCGCCCCGAGCAGGGTACCGGCCACCATCAACACCAGGATACCGATGCTGGCCATCACCACGTCAGTGCGGCGGTTGGCGGCGATAATCCGGGCCAATGAGTCGTGCGTTATGTCGGTAGTCGCCATCAGTACACCTCGCGGAAGCGCCGGCGCAGGAAGAAGCCGACCAGGTTGAATGACAGGGTGATAACGAACAGGGCCAACCCTGCGGCAAACACCGAATGATAGGCGATGGAATCGTGCGGCAGATCGCCCATGGCCATCTGCACAATATAGGCGGTGATGGTGGAAGCGCCTTCCAGCGGGTTGAAACCAAAATTTGGATTCTGCCCGGCGGCGATGGCCACCACCATAGTCTCGCCCACAGCACGTGACATACCCAGAATGAAAGCCGCCGTTATGCCAGACAGCGCGGCGGGAATAACCACCTTGGCGGCGACGCGAAAGCGCGAATAGCCCAGGGCGTAACCAGCCTCACGCAGACCCATGGGCACGGCGCGCATGGCGTCCTCGCTCACCGAGGCGGTATAGGGCAGGATCATGATGCCCATCACCAGCCCCGGCGCCAGCAGGTTGAAGCCCGACAGGCCGGGAATGAAGGTCTGTAACAGTGGCGTCACGAACAGCAGTGCGAAGAAGCCGTACACTACCGTCGGCACGCCCTCCAGCAGTTCTAGCAGGGGTTTGACCGCCTCGCGCACTGTAGGACGAGCATATTCACTGAGATAGATTGCCAGCCCCAGCCCGGCCGGGATAGCCACCGCCAAGGCGATACCCGCCACCGTCAGGGTGGCCGACACCAGGGTCATGACACCGAAGCGGGCATTCTCGAATACCGGCGTCCACTGAGTATCGGTAAGGAACTCCAGCAGAGAAACCTTGGCGAAAAACGGCAGGGAATCACGGATCAATACATAGACAATGCCCACCGTCACCAAAACCGAGGCGGCGGCGGCAAGGAACAGCAGATAACTGGCGACGCGGTTCCAGAGCGCACGACGGCGCAAAAAGCGCGCGTCGGCACCGCCGTATAGTGGCATGCCGCTATCGCGGTCAGCCGATGTCGTGATTGAAGTCATAAAACTTAACCTCCATGTATGCACACATTTTTCTCAACTGACGGTCCCTGCATACCGTCCTCTCCAATACTGCTGGTCACCGAGAGAAAAACCAAGCGGGGCGACTATCGCCGCTCCGCATGATGATGACTTACCCCTTATTTCGGCTTGCGTGCCATCAGTTCCTCGATGCCCACACCCACTTCGGCGCCGTGGAACACAGTACCGGTGACGCGCTTCCTGGATTTTTCCAAGGCTGCGGCATATGCCTTATCCGGCAACGGCACGTAACCAACTTCCTTCACCAGAGCCGCGGCGTGCCGCTTGTCCATATAAAACTGGACAAAGCGGTCTACATGCGGCTTGCTCTCGATGGATTTTTTGCTCACATAGATGAAGATGGGGCGTGACAGCGGCTGATAGCTGGCGTTCTTGGCATTTGCCACCGAAGGCAACACCGGTTTGCTGCCCTTCCAGGAGATGGGCACGGCCTTCAGCTTGCCCTTGTTTTCCTCGTAGTAGGCCAAGCCGAAAAAGCCCATGGCATTGATGTCGTTGGCCACGCCCTGCACCAGCATGTTGTCATCCTCGCTGGCAGTGAAATCGCCACGGCTGGACTTGCCTTCGACGATGGCCTCAACAAAGTAGTCATAGGTGCCGGAATCAGTGCCGGCACCAAACAGAACCAACGGACGATTGGGAAAGCCGGGACGGATCTGGTTCCAGTTGGTGATCTTGCCCTGGGCGGCAGGTTCCCACGCCTTCTTCAGTTCTTCCACGGTCAAGTGATCTACCCAGGTATTCTTGGGATTGACAACCACGGTCAGCGCATCCAGCGCGGCGGGCAACTCAATGAACTCGACGCCGTTTTCGACACACAGTTTTTTCTCTGAATCCTTGATCGGGCGCGAAGCGTCGGAGATATCTGTCTCGCCACGGCAGAATTTCTTGAAGCCTCCGCCGGTGCCGGAGATGCCGACCGTCACCTGTGTCTTGCCTCTCTCGGCCTTCTGAAATTCCTCGGCCATGGCCTCGGTGATGGGGAACACGGTGCTGGAGCCATCGATCTTCACCAGGTCGGCGGCATGGGCATGAAAGGATACTGCGGCGAGCAGCAGCATAGTAGTCGCAACGGGTTTGAACATAATTTCCTCCGGTCTGTGTTGTAATGAACCGAGAGGATAAAGACGGAGTGTGACGAAGCAATGAAGTTTTTATGAAAAATTTATGACAACGGCACAAGAGCGCTTTTGCTAACGAGGGACATAGACTCCGCTGCAGCAGCTACTCTGGCAGATCCATACATCAACAATCTGCATCAACTAGGAAAGTGTCAAATCTAGCCTGCTTATGTCCGGAGATCCAAAATATGACCACGGCTTAAAATAATTTACGCACTTGATTTAATATCCACTGAGTCTCGGGATCGCTTTCATATAAAGGATGCCAGGTGAGATTTAACCGAAAGTCTGGAAACCCTTTAGGCGGCTCAAGGAGGCACAGGGGAAAATGGTTCATTAGCTTAGTCGCGACGCGAAATGGAACACTCAGTAAGTAGTCGCTTCCACTGATAATTTGTGCCGCTACCCAATAATTTCGCGTGGTCACTGCGATGGATCTTTGTAACCCCTGCTCGGCAAGCCAGGTTTCCACAATATTCGTACGCAAACCGATGGGCGAGGGATAAACATGACGTAATTCCCCGAATTGTTTGAGGTTTAAATGCTGACTTGCTGCCAACGAATGGTTCTGGCTGACCAGGCAAACCAGCCGATCACTGATCCAATTTTCAGAGCGCAATCGCGCGGAAACCTTGCTGTACTTCTCCACGCCAATGATGAAACTGAGCTGACCAGTTTCCAATAATGGTTCGGGGTCCTCAGCTGTCAGCGTATGCACAACAAGTTCAACATTTGGCGCTGACTGGCGTAGGCACGCAGCTAATGCCGGTAGCACGACATTCTCACTGTAGTCATTCATACCAATAATGAATCGCGCCCGCGAGGTGTCTGGTTCGAAGGGCTGTGCGGGCTGTATGGTGCGAACCACTTGTTGCAGGATGGAGCGCACTGGCGCTTCCAAAGCAAGGGCGCGCGGCGTTGGTTGCATCCCCTTGGCACCGCGCACCAGTATGGGGTCATCAAGCATCTCGCGTAATCGTTTCAGTGCATTACTCATGGCTGACTGACTTAGAAAGACACGCTCGGCAGCCAGAGATACATTTTTCTCTTGCATTAGCACATCAAAAATCAACAATAAATTGAGATCAATCCGACGGAGTGTCGAGTTATTATTGATTTCGTGAATACTTGAATCATTACTATTCATTTTACAAATCATACCAGAACAACTAAACTTTCTCCGTCGAATATTCGATGACATCAAAAGGAAAAGTAAAATGAAAACAGCTCATGAATTTGGCGTTAAAAAAAGTGTCCGAACTCTAGCAATCATCACTTTGTTCAGTGCAATTGGCTTCGGTCATTCTGCCTACGCAGAAGATAAACCGGCCACTCCGGCTGCAACCCCTCAGCTAACGCTGGAATTGGCCCAGAAAATTGCGATGTCGACTTTACAACAATGTCGTCAGGATGGCTATGCTGTCAGTGTCGCCGTGGTCGACCGTAGCGGGGTACTTGTTACCCAGATGCGCAACCCGGCAGCGGGCCCTCATACCATAGGCAGCAGCTTAGGCAAGGCGTTTACATCCGCCAGCATGGGACAGCCAACAGCGCGCTTGGCTAACGCCATCGCAGAAAACCCCGCGCTTAACGGTTTGCGTAACATGGACTCCAGAATGGTGATTCTTGCCGGAGGCTTGCCTATTATGATTGATGGTCAACGCGTCGGCGGCATAGGAGTAGGTGGCGCACCGGGCGGAAATCTGGATGAAGCCTGCGCGACGCACGGTCTGCAACAGATCGGCGCAAAGTAATGCGCGAGCAACAACAAAAGCAAATGGAATCAGCCCGTCAAGGCTGGCTCCATAACTTAGTGCTCGTCATCGCCTTGAGTTGGGTTGGTAGTGTGCATGCCAGCGACGAGTCCACAACGTCGAATTCTGACGTGTTACTTGTCAGCCAATTCAAGGCCCATCACTTGGCTTATGTGGACCCAGAAAAAGGTGTCATCGCGCGGGTAAAAGTAGGACGTGCCCCATACGGAGTTGCCATTAGCCAGGATGGCCATGCCTATGTTGCCACCGCTGAAGGCGTTGCGGTTGTTGACATTCGTTCGCGTCTGCGCACCGCACTGATACCGTACCAAAGTTCATTGACCGGTGCGCAATGGGGCGAGTATCGGCAAGGTGGCATGGGTATCGCTGTTTCTTCAGACGGAAAAACGGTGGCCGTTGGCGTCAATCGCGGCAATCGCGCCGGGCAGTTGGAGATCATCTCGACGCAATCACAAACCGTCACGGCCAGTGTGCCGATAGGTATTCGGCCCTTTCAGGTGTTATTCAGCAACGATGGCCACGAGATTTATAGCATTGACCACGATTCGTATTCAGTGACCGCTTATAAATTGAGCGACCGTTCATTGCGGGTCTTTGACGTGGCACCGCTCGGATATGGTGGGTTTGCTAAACCACACTATGCCGCAATTAACACACAGGGACATCTCTTGTTGCCGATACAAGGCCGCACTCTAATTCAGTTGAACCCGAAGACGGGAGCGCAAACACAAATTCCTCTGTCTGCTCAAACACATCAGCACGGTGTTGCATTGAGCAACGATGCTTCTACGCTGTTTGTTGTGGGCACAGGTCCTGCTGGCGAGGTTAGCGGTGCAGCCGTACTTAGTCGTATTAATCTGCGCGATGGGCAGGAAACACATACTCCGTTACATGGTGACCATGAACAAATTGTGCTTAGCGACGATGGAAAGTTAGCCTATCTAACTGGCGGAAATAGTTTTACGGAAGGCTGGGATGGTATTAGCGTCATAGATCTTACGCGCAATAAGATTCAATCCGTCCCAGTTGGCGAGCAGCCTCTGGGGATCGCGTTATGGAAAAAACACGACATATAAAACGTACGAATTTGAGATGCAGCGTGCAATAAATTAATTAATACAATAAGTTGGGATAATTATTCATTATTTCCTATTTTGCGTCGACAGTCTCGCCTGTTTATGAACGCCTGCTTGCCCGAGGCAAGTCCAAAATGTCCTTCCTCGGTGCCGTAATGCAGAAACTAGTGCATTTGTGCTTTGGTGTATTCAAAACTCATCAGCAGTATCAACACGATCACCTGAAAAATTCTTATCTCATGGCTGAAGCAGCACAACAGGCCGGAGAGCCGGTACGCCGAATCAGTTTTAAGGGCAGTGTCCAAGCAGTGAACCCAGAGCAGTAAAACGCAGGCCCAAATCATTTCAATTATTAACCGCTCCAAGGCATGAAATGAACGAGACAAAATATAGAGGCCGATACAATGCTAAAGCGGCTTAACTTAGTGGCATTCGGATTAGACCCACCATGTCAATATCAATAAACAGCAAGGAGCAACGACCATGAGATTACCGACCCACAAAACCAAGATCGTGTGTACGATAGGCCCGGCCTCCCGTTCAGAGGCCGTCCTGGAGCAGCTGATGGGGTTGGGCATGAATGTGGCGCGGCTCAATTTTGCTCACGGTACCCAGCAGGGGCACCGGGAAGATATTCGGTGCATCCGAACCGTTGCGGCAAAGCTTCAGCAGCATTGCCTGATTATGGCGGATCTTCCCGGTCCTAAGATGCGCATCGGTCAGCTCCTGGAAGAGCCGCTTCTATTGGAAAAGGGGGAGGAGGTCGTTTTGACGACCAAAAGCCTTGCAGATGCCCCCAACCAAATACCGGTTGCCTACAAGCGACTACCAGAAACCGTGACTGCGGGAGACCTTATTTTTCTCAATGACGGCTTCATACAACTCCGGGTGGAAAAGGTATCGGGTGAAAATATATTCTGTCGGACGGTTATCAACGGTCCGCTCCTTTCCCACAAAGGACTGAGCATCCCCGGCGTGAAAATTAAGGCTGAAGTGGTGTCGCAAGCCGATCTCGCGTTCGTCGACTTTGCCCTGCAGGAAGGAGTAGATGCTTTCTGTGTTTCCTTTGTACAGAGCGCCGCTGATATATTGAAGGTCAAGGAATTTGCGCAAAAAAAGGGGGGCTCCGCGTATGTGGTTGCCAAGATCGAGCGCGCCGAAGCCGTTGAAAATATCGATGGCATTCTCTCTGTAGCGGATGCGATCATGATTGCCCGTGGCGACCTGGGGGTACAGATCCCGTTGCAGGAAGTGCCGACCGTGCAAAAAAAGTTGATCCACAAGGCGAATCTTCTGGGGCGGCCAGTAATAACAGCGACCCAGATGCTGATGTCCATGACCGAGAACATTCGCCCGACCCGTGCCGAGGTTTCCGACGTGGCCAACGCCATTCTGGACGGCACGGACGCGGTGATGCTGTCCGAAGAGACAGCTATCGGACGTTACCCCGCCGAAACGGTTGAAATGATCGTCAAGATTGCCATATCCACCGAGCGAGAGGAGAAAGCCGCCCGAGCGCTAGCTGACTTACCTACCTACTTCCGAGCGGCTGCGAATTCCGGCAACGCCACCGTGGAAGATATCGTCACACTGAATGCGGTTGAATCCGCTGATGCGTTGAATGTGCGTTACATCCTGACTCATTCGCAAGGCAGAGCCGCGCCCTGTCTGATTTCCAGATTCAGACCCGAGTGCTGGATACTGTCGCATGGCGGCGATGAAAAAACGAATAACCTCCTGTCCCTGTCTTATGGGGTCCATCCGGTAGATCTCGATGATGCCAAAAACGGCGTTGTCGACAAAACCGCCGGATGGCTGGTCGCGACCGGCATGGTTGCAAAAGATGAAAAATTGATATGGGTTGAGGATGAAGTGTCTGATGACAAGCTGGAAGCCTTATCGATAAAAATTATCAAAACCTGAAATTATCAAGGCAGAGTGAAGGGTACAAAGCGCCTGCCTAATTTTTGGTCCCTAGTTGCACTAGCGCGGTTGGTTGGACAGAATGAAATGAAGCCCAACAACACAAGGGAATAAATACATGCGCCACCGACGTGCCAATGCAACGGGCGACGCATATTTTTTTACTGTGACATCCCTCATCACCCCGTCAACCGGCTCTTGCCGCCAGCCAAAACAACACCCCCGTGCGAATCTACAACTTAGTGGCATTCTGATGAGACTCGATATGATTGCCAATGATTTTCGCATTCCGTTCCGATGTTTCCTTCGCCTACATGCACGGCTGGCTTTAGATCATCGCCGTATTGACGAGCAATGGGCTAATCATGTGCCTAAGCAAGACTTTTTACGTCGAGTAACCATCCCGTTGCGATATCGCCCGTAAGGTTTTACTGTTTGGGTAGACTATACTTTTGTGTCTGAAAATTTAACTCAGCCGATCCATGTCTGCTTCGAAGAGGGGTAAAAAATTGATCCAATCAATGTCACTTAACGCAATGAACGAGACACCCCTTCAACTGGGACGGGATGTTTGTGGGAATTTTGAACGGGCAGGCGAACATGAATGGCTGGTCACCAACGGCATGGGAGGATACGCTTCCGGCACGGTCGGCGATCTGAATACGCGCCGCTACCATGGCCTGCTTATGGCCGCGTTGTCGCCTCCGACAGGACGCATCTTGCTGGTAGCGAAAGTGGATGCAACAGTGTGTTATGGGGGCAAAACCTATCCCCTCTCCTGTAATGAGTTCGTTGACGGTACGGTAACGCCGCACGGATACCTTCACCTCGAATCATTTTTTCTAGATGGCACCGTCCCGGTGTGGCATTACGCGCTGGCAGACGCGTTGATCGAAAAACGTGTGCTGATGGCACCTGGGCAGAACACCACCTATCTGCATTTCCGTGTTTTGCGTGCGAGTGACACACTCGAATTCGAACTGACGCCTTTGTGCACATACCGAAATTACCACAGCCACAGCCATGGGGGTTGGGATATGCCTATCAGCGAGATAAGGAATGGCTTCAAAGTACATGCATTCCAGGACGCACGCCCCTACCGCGTAATCTGCAATGGCGCCAAGTTTGTTGCTGATCCCGCCTGGTACTGGAATTTCAAACACCGAATGGAGGCCGCGCGTGGAATGGACGACAGCGAAGATCTATTCTGTCCGGGTCGTTTTACCTTAACCCTCGGTGAGGGTCAGGATGCGACTTGTGTAATTTCTGCCGAATCGGCTGCACCTAAAAAATTTGCTGTTGTCAGTGCACAAATTCACGAGTCTTCGCAAGCGCTGTTGGCCGTGCTTCCCGCTGGTGCGCCGCACTGGATAAAGCAGCTGGCACTGGCCACCGACCAATTTATTGTCGATCGTTACCATGATGGCCGTCCAACAGGTAAAACCATCATCGCCGGTTATCCATGGTTCGGCGATTGGGGTCGCGACACCATGATCTCATTGCCCGGTCTGACCTTGGCATTACAGCGTTTTGATATGGCCGCCAGCATCTTGCGCACATTTGCTACGCACATCAACGAGGGTATGTTACCGAATCGCTTCCCCGAGTATGACGAAACACCGGAATACAACACAGTCGATGCGACACTGTGGTATTTCCACGCAGTAGATCAATATACCAGGCGCAGCGGCGATATCGCTCTGGCAAAAGAGCTCTATCCGATACTCGTCGATATCATCGCATATCATCGCAAAGGCACTCGCTATGGTATCAAGGTCGATGTTATGGATGGCTTGCTGGCTGCCGGTGTGGATGGTGCGCAACTTACCTGGATGGATGCCAAGATCGGTGATTGGGTCGTGACGCCGCGCATCGGCAAGCCTGTTGAAGTCAATGCGCTTTGGTACAACGCGCTGGCTATCATGGCCGATTTGAGCAAACAGTTGGGTAAGAAAAAACTGGCTGACGAATATCGCAAAGCGGCGGCGCACGTGCGTTCAAGCTTCCAGCGTTTCTGGAATAACGAACAAAGCTATTTGTATGATGTAATCGACGGGCCTGAAGATGATTCCGGTTCTGATTCTGCTGGACGAAAGGTCGATCCGCGCCTGCGCCCGAACCAGATACTCGCGGTAGCGCTGCCCAATAGTCCGTTAGACAAGAAGCAGCAAAAAGCTGTTGTGGATGTCTGCGCAGGCCAGTTGTTGACCTCTCACGGATTGCGCAGCCTGGCACCTGGCCAGCACGGCTACGTGCCCTACTATCATGGCAATCCCAAGCAACGTGACGCGGCTTATCACCAGGGTACCGTTTGGGCCTGGTTCATCGGGCCATTCGTGGATGCGCACTACCGCGTCTATCGCGATGCAGACAAGGCACGCTCTTTTCTTGAGCCACTGGGGCTGCACCTTGGCGAGGCCTGTGTCGGCAGTATCAGCGAGATATTCGATGCCGAACCACCATACGCACCGCGCGGTTGCTTTGCCCAGGCATGGAGTGTTTCGGAAGTGCTGCGCGCATGGCTGGATTTACATGACAGTAATCGTAACCGGTATATGATTGCCTCAATTGGAAAAGGGAAATCAACATGACTATCGCATCGACTCCACGCACCTCACACCCAAAAAATCAGACCAAACGAGCCGTGCCCCTCAGCAAAGAAAAGAAACGACTCCTCGCGCGCGATAAAGATAAGCCGGAATGGTCCAGATGGGGCCCTTACTTGAGTGAACGCCAATGGGGAACGGTCCGGGAGGATTACAGCCCGCACGGCGAAGCCTGGGAATATTTCAGCCACGATCAGGCACGCAGTCGCGCCTATCGTTGGGGGGAAGATGGCATCGCCGGGATCAGCGACAAATATCAGCATTTGTGTCTGGGGCTGGCATTGTGGAATGAGCACGATCCGATTCTGAAAGAGCGCCTGTTCGGTTTGACTAACAATGAGGGTAACCACGGCGAAGATGTCAAGGAGCTGTATTACTACCTGGATGCAACACCGACTCATTCTTATCTGAAGATGCTCTACAAATATCCCCAGCAGGCGTATCCCTACACCTGGCTGGTGGAGGAAAACGGGCGCCGTGGCAAGGACATGCCGGAATTCGAACTGATCGATACCGGCGTCTTTACCGACGACCGCTATTTCGATGTGTTTGTGGAATACGCCAAAGCAGACCCGCACGATATCCTGATGCGGGTTACCGCACACAATCGCGGCCCCGACGACGCACCACTGCATGTCCTGCCGCAGCTATGGTTCAGGAACGAATGGATATGGGAAGGAAAAATCGAGAAGCCGGAAATGTCAGCCTCTAAACAGGAATCTATTTTGTTGCAGCACCCAAAATTGGGCACCTATTACTGCCACTTCGATGGTGCGACGGAATTGCTATTCTGCGATAACGAGACCAACGTACAACGCCTGTACGGTAATGAAGGAAAAGGCTATTTCAAGGATGCTTTTCACGAGCATATCATTCACGGCAACCCTCACGCCGTCAATCCACTGAAAAGCGGCACCAAAGGGGCTGGACACTTCGTTTTTACAGTACCGGCACATGGGAAGGTTGAAGTGCGCTTGCGGCTCACCCGCGCAGTAAAAAGGCGCCCTTTCAAGGATTTTGATTCTATTTTTAATTTGCGCCAAGCTGAAGCTGACGAGTTCTATGCCGTACTGCAAGCCGATCTTGCTGACGAAGATGCGCGCCTGATTCAACGCCAAGCCTATGCCGGCATGATCTGGAGCAAACAGTTTTACCATTTTGATATCCCGAAATGGCAGAAAGGCGATCCGAATATGCCATCACCACCGCCCGAACGCCGTCACGGACGCAACAGTGAGTGGCAACATCTGAACAACGAAGATATTATTTCGATGCCGGACAAGTGGGAATATCCTTGGTATGCCGCGTGGGATCTGGCTTTCCATTGTGTCACTTTGGCGGAAATTGATCCGGTATTCGCCAAGAACCAACTACTGTTAATGACGCGTGTCTGGTACATGCACCCAAACGGGCAGATTCCCGCGTACGAATGGGCTTTTGGCGACGTGAACCCGCCAGTGCATGCATGGGCAGTGTGGGAAGTGTACAAGGCCGAGAGCGATGCCAACAACAGCAGCGGTGACCTCGATTTTCTTGAGCGTGAGCTGCACATGCTGCTGCTGAACTTTACCTGGTGGGTCAACCGCAAGGATATCGATGGGCACAACGTGTTTCAGGGCGGTTTCCTCGGTTTGGATAACATCGGCGTGTTTGACCGCAGTGCGCCACTACCCACCGGTGGTTATATCAATCAAGCCGATGGCACCAGCTGGATGGCCATGTATGCACTCAATCTGATGCGTATTTCACTCGAATTAGCGCTGCACAACCCTACCTATGAGGATATTGCCACCAAGTTTTTCGAGCATTTTCTGTACATTGCACAGTCGATGAACAACATCGGCGATCAAGGTGTGGGCCTATGGGACGAAGAGGATCAATTTTTCTACGATGTGCTGCGCACCCCTGATAGCAAGATGATGCCGCTCAAGATCCGTTCCATGGTGGGACTAATCCCGCTTTATGCCGTGGAAATTATCGAGCCGGAGATGCTTGATCGACTGCCGGGTTTCAAACTACGGCTGGAATGGTTCATGAAATATCGTCCCGAGTTGGCAGCACTCGTCTCTCGCTGGCAAGAGCAGGGACGGGGCAAGCGACATCTCCTCTCACTGCTTCGCGGTCATCGCATGAAAGCATTGTTGAGGCGCATGCTGGACGAGACCGAATTCCTTTCCGACTACGGCATACGCTCGCTCTCGCGCGCACATAAAGATACGCCTTATGTCTTCAGCTGCATCGACAATCCGATGAGCGTCAGCTACCAACCAGCCGAATCCGAATCGGGAATGTTCGGCGGCAATTCCAACTGGCGCGGGCCGATCTGGTTCCCAGTTAACTATCTGTTGGTCACCTCCCTGCGTCGATTCGCCGAATATTACGGAGATAAATTTAAAATTGAATATCCTACTGGATCCGGCAACATGCTCTCCATTCATGCTGTTGCCGACGAACTGGCGCTGCGTTTGACGCGCTTGTTCAGGCGCAATGGTACAGGGCGGCGACCGGTGTTTGGCGACCAAAACAAGTTTCAGGAAGACCCGCACTTCCGAGACTACATTTTATTCCATGAGTATTTCCATGGCGACACCGGTCGCGGTGCGGGTGCCTCGCATCAAACCGGCTGGAGCAGCTTGGTAGCAAAGCTGTTACAACCGCACAAGCACGATTGACTCAACCAAATATCAAATAGAGTCTGCCATAAATGAACCTGATTAGTTACATGCCTCAGCTGCCCGAATGACAGTTTCAGATTTCAGATTGCCCAGCACGGTATTCACGGCGCGGAATGCCGGGTGTTGCGCCGCTTCCCGACCCGTGCCGCCGTTCATAATAATGGCGGAGTGCGTAGCGCCGCTGGCAGTGACGCCCCGGACACATCCCAATCTGTCGGACAGTACTTGAGCGGAAGGCGCCAGCGCCTTCTTGGCCCAGGCTTCGATGGCTTGCTTGGTGAACGGGATGCGGACGAAGCAAGCTACGACCGGCTTGCCGTCCTCTGTGGTCTGCACAGCCGCAACGAAGGAGACTTTGTTTCTGGAACCTCGGCCGCGCCTACCCGGGCGCTCGCCGCCCAGATAAGCGTCGTCAATTTAGACTCGCCCTTCGAGGACGCGGGAGGATTCGCGCTCAGTCATGACTTGCAGCAGCTTGAGCTTCATCAGCCAAGCGGTCTTGTAGCTCACGCCCAGATGGCGCATGAGTTCGAGCGCGGCAACATTGTTTTTCGCTTGGGTCCGCAAGTGCATCGCCAGAAACCAGCGTGTCAGCGGCAGCTTCGTTGCTTAGAAGATCGTACCGGCAGTGACCGTCGTCTGGTAGCGGCACACTCGGCGAGAAACAAATCTATCGGTAAACCTTCCCACGATGGGAGGCGTGCAAACTTTGTAGGGGGGAAAAACAGGGAAGCGGACATTTCTATTTGGCGTTGACATTCTGATGCTGACTTCATATATCTCGCGCTGATTGATACGACCATCAATCACCCTATATTTCTTATGCGCCACATGCCGAACCGCCTATTTCCAAAAGTGCCACCACGATTTTATATTCTTCGAGGATTTTTTGACGGCTGGCTGACCACCATCTTGCACAAGGTTTTTGTCCAGCACGCGCTGCGAATCATCGCGTAACTCTTCCAGATCCATCGCATCATAGGCCTGCACCATGATTTGCAGAGCTTCGCGTGTAGCCGGAGACTGTGGGAATTCATTCAGTACGCCATTAGCACGGCTGGCAGCAGCCACATAGGCTCCGCGGCGTAAATAATAACTCGCGATTTGTGTTTCATGGCGGGCCAGCGCATTAACCAAGTATTGCATACGTAATTTTGAATCAGCTGCATATTTGCTGTTAGGAAAACGTGTGACAAGATCCTTAAATGCATCGAAAGCCTCACGCGGCGCTTTGGGATTACGCTCTGACATGTGTGGTTGAAAATCCTCGCCAAACAGACCAAGATTTTCGTCGAAATTGACCAATCCTTTCAAATAATAGGCATAATCCACGTGCGAGCTTTTGGGGTACAGCTTAATAAAGCGTTCCACCGCAGAAAGTGCTGATTCGGGTTCATCTTGCTTGTAGTATGCGTACGCAGTCTCCATCTGTGCCTGCTGTGCATAACGGCCGTATGGGTATCGGGATTGCAAGGTCTCGAATAGTTTTATGGCACCAGTATAATTGGCATTATTCATCTGCTCCGTGGCCTGCGCGTAGATTCCCTCTGCGGATTCTAATTTCTCGGAAGCGGATTTTTCGTCCTTCGTAGTAAAAATACTGCACGCCGTTAGCATGAGCAGCAGAATTAAAGTTAAACTATGGCGCATGGCAGAATCCAAAAAAATATTGTCCAATTATACCGCAAACCTTTCTATACCTAGCCCGCTTACATTGGAGACCGCACCACTTTGGTTCAAAGTTCCCGATGAATGTGCGGGGATGCGCCTTGATCAAGTGTTAGCCAAGCTGCTACCAGAGTATTCACGTAGCCGCCTGCAAGACTGGATCACGCAGCAACAAGTTAAACTCGACGGTGCAGCAACCACTTCCAAACAAAAGGTGTGGGGTGGCGAAGCAATAAAAGTCATGTTGCAATCGAATCCTGCCGAGCAACCTTATCAGGCCGAGGATATCGAGCTAAACATCTGCTTCGAAGATGACAGCATTCTCATCATCAACAAGCGGGCAGGGCTGGTAGTGCACCCCGGCAGCGGGAATTGGAATGGCACACTGCTCAACGCCTTACTCCATCATACGCCTCAACTTTCAGAAATACCGCGTGCCGGTATTGTACATAGGCTGGATAAGGATACCAGCGGACTACTGGTCGTTGCAAAAACACTTACCGCACAAACGGCGCTGGTGCGCCAGTTGCAAGCACGCAGCGTTCAGCGCGAATACTATGCTCTGGTATATGACAAAGTGGTATGCGGCAGCACAATTAATGCGCCCATCGGCCGACATCCTACACTGCGCACCAAAATGGCAATAGTGGAAGACGGCAAACCCGCAATCACACATTACACTATTGCGGAACGCTTCCCCGGCTGCACATTGCTTCGCTGCAAACTGGAAACCGGGCGCACCCATCAGATCCGTGTTCACCTTGCCTATGTTCGCCATCCTCTGGTTGGAGATTGCGTATACATCAAGGGGGCTCAGAAATGCGCGCCACATTTACGCCACATCTTGGCCGCTTTTCCACGTCAGGCATTGCACGCGACTCAACTCGGACTAGAACATCCGATAACGGGTGAATGGTTGGAATGGCACGCCCCAATGCCAAACGATTTAGCACAGCTACTAAAAAACATCAGGAGCGCATCGAATGAACCTGCTTGAACATTACATTATCCCTGACTGGCCTGCTCCAAAAAATGTCAGAACACTACAAACCACACGCAACGGCGGGATAAGTGTTACTCCCTATGACAGTCTTAATCTCAGCAGTAACGTAGGTGACTCACCTTTAGCCGTGGCGCGCAATCGCATGCTGCTGGCACCAATGCTGCCCAGCGAGCCCGTGTGGCTCAAGCAAGTACACGGTGTAGTAGTAGCTAATGCGGCACAGGCAGAATGTTGGCCCGAGGCCGACGCCTCCGTATCCACTCACCCAGGTGCGGTGTGTGTAGTAACGACTGCAGATTGCCTGCCAATACTACTATGCAATGATAAAGGCAGTGTAATCAGCGCAGTGCATGCGGGGTGGCGTGGATTGTGCGACGGTGTAATTGAACACACCGTACGTGCCATGGACGTCGTGCCTCCTGGTACGCTCATGGCCTGGCTTGGACCAGCAATAGGTGCACAAGCTTTTGAAGTGGGCGATGAAGTGCGTGCAGAATTTATTGGCAAAGACCAGCAAGCCGCTGCTGCCTTCGTGCCTGACAGATCTGGAAAATGGTTCGCCGATATCTATCAACTTGCAAGTCTACGCCTGAATGCATTGGGTGTTACGCGAGTATACGGAGGTGGCCTGTGCACCTATACAGACGATGCGAATTTCTTCTCTTATCGGCGCAATAGTGTGACGGGGAGGATGGGAACATTTATCTGGCTAGATAAGTGACTTCAATTATTTTTTAAACAGATAGTTAACGTGGGCGATGTTCATAAATTTCCCTCGCCTTATATCAAGACTTCAGCCGTTAAAGATCATCCCAAGAATTAGATGAGCTTGCCAACTAATTGCTTGGTAATTAAACAAGTCAATCGAACGATGCTAATTCACAGCAACTTTTAGACTTGTTCAATTATCCCCTGCCTCATCTACGGTGCTCACCAAACAATTCTTTGATGTCCAGGATCAATATAATCTCCCCCTCGCTTGACATTGTCACACCTGCCACACCCTTGGGCCGGAAAGTATCCAATGATTTGATCACCACATCATCGTGTCCAGCAAAGCCATCTGCCGAGAGGATGAAACTGTTTTTTTCGATCTGCATCAGCACACCCACTTCAGGTTTGTCAGTCTGCTCCCAGCCAATCAGACTAGCCAATGAAAGCACCGGCAAAACCTCACCGCGCACCACCATCGTGGCTTTACCGGCTATCTGTTGCAAATCATTTGGTGGAACCGATAAAATCTCCCGCACCAATGATAGTGGCACTGCAAATGATTGATTACAGAGACGTAGCAGCAATACTGGCAGGATCGCCAAGGTGAGTGGCAATGAAATGGTGAACTCACTACCCTTACCCGGTACAGATGTGATACTAATGGTGCCACTCAATTTCTCAATGTTGGTTTTCACCACATCCATTCCAACCCCACGACCGGAGACACTAGAAATCTCATCTTTAGTTGAAAACCCTGGGAGCAAAATCAAACTCAAGCTCTGTTCTTCATCCAGACTACTCGCAGATTCCGCACTAATTAATCCCTTGTCTATAGCCTTATTGCGAATCACCTCGGGGCGCATACCTTTACCATCATCGGTGATTCTTATGATGATGTGATCTCCCTCCTGTTTAGCGCTTAAGTGCACTAAGCTTTTCTCTGTCTTACCCGCCGCCGCGCGCTGTTCAGAAGTTTCCACTCCGTGATCCACCGCATTGCGAATCAAATGTACCAGTGGATCGTTAAGATCCTCAATCATGGTTTTATCGATTTCGGTCTCTTCGCCGGACAACACCAACTCAACATCCTTACCAAGTTGACGCGCCAAATCGCGCGCCAAACGAGGATACTTATTGAAAAGACGACCGATAGGTTGCATACGCGTCTTCATAACTGCATTTTGCAAATTCACCACCAGCATATCGAGCTGACTAACCGACTCGTCTAATGCGAGCAAAGTGGCCGAGTCAGATCGCCCTTGCAAAATATCGGTGCGTAGATGAGTCAAGCGATTTTTGGTCAATCCAATTTCGCCGGAAAGATTAAGCACTTGATCCAAACGGTCAGTATCGACACGAATAGTATTATCCTTGCCCGCTTCATTTTCTCGGCGCCCGGCAGCTGGCGCTTTATTGCCTGGAATATCATTACAACGTCGGCCAAACGAATTAGATTCTGGCTGTGACGGCTTATTGTCGCCAGCAGGTGGCAATGGCGCCTGTGTTGCAGCTGGCACAGAAGAAGTCGCAGCAGCTGAAGCTGATATCGCACCGGATCCAACCTGAACTGGAACGGACGAAGACCCCACCAAGGCCTGATGCAATACATTCCAGTCTAGACTAGCCACTGATGAAGATAGAGGATTATCAGCCGCAGATTCAGTCGCAGCCACCTGCGGTGCTACAGCTGAAACCACAACGACTTCTCCATTCAGGGCTGCGTGCAGTGTGGCAATCAAGTGAGGAGGGGCGGCTTCTGGCTGCCTGTATTGTGCTAATGCATCAAACATCTGCCTGACCTCTCCCGTCGCTGCAAAAATTGCGTCCATTAGAACGGCATCCAAAACCAACTCACCATTGCGCAAATTGTCAAATAAATTTTCTGTGAGATGACATAGGGTGACCAGCTCCGTCGCATTAAGAAATCCGGCGCCACCCTTAATAGTATGGAAGCCACGGAAAATGATATTGAGCAGGGCGCGATCATGCGGCTGCTTTTCCAAATCAATCAACTTACTATCAACATCAGACAACAGCTCAGATGCTTCCGTCAAAAAATCCTGCATTAACTCTTCCATACCCGCAAAATCGTTCATTTTAGAACCCCATACTTTCAAGCAAGTCGTCAACTTGATTTTGATTGGTCACCACGTCGGTGCGACCTTCCGAATTTATCACCGGACCATTCAGTAGCCCGGCATGCTTATCCGTGTTAGAAGATGGAAGACTCTCAACCAGCAACTCCACAAGCTGTTTTTCCATTTGTTGCGTCACATCCACAATTTTTTTGATTACCTGCCCAGTTAAATCCTGAAAATCTTGTGCCATCATGATTTCTGTCAGGTAGGAATTGGTAGCCTTCGCTTGATTGGGAACCTCAAGCAAAAATGCGCGGGTTTGCGTGGCCAATTTTTTGAACTGCTCAGTATCTAGTTTATTATCAAAAAGCATCTGCCATTCCTGCGCCAACTGTTGGGAATCGACTTCCATCTTTGCCACTATGGGTTGTGCGGCCTCAGTGGCATTCAGCACCCGTTCAGCAGCATTTTGAGTCATGGTAACGACATAACTCAGGCGGTCACGAGTATCAGGAATGAAAGCTGAGACTTTGTCAAGATCCTTGCCATAACCTAGTTCATGGAGGGTGTCATGAAACTTACGCGTCATTTGCCCAAGCTTGTTTATCACTTCGCCCGATGAGTTACTCTCATCCTCACTTTGTGACAACACCCCATTACCTGAAGGCGTTGTAGTATCGTCAACCTCTCCCTCACGGTCATCGCTCGCCGAGACAATGCTATCAAATAATGCTTCCAAATCATCTTCATCTTGTCCTGCAACTGCTTTCTTAGTCATGGCATCACTCACTTTTGCATGGTCAGGAAAATTTTCTTCATTTTTTCGTCTAGCGTGGCAGCAGTAAACGGCTTCACAACATAACCGCTGGCACCTGCTTGTGCCGCCTCAATAATGTTTTCGCGCTTGGCCTCAGCGGTCACCATCAATACTGGCAAGTGTTTCAGTGTTGCATCAGCACGGATGGCTCTAAGCAAATCAATGCCGGTCATATTAGGCATATTCCAATCCGACACCACAAAATCAAAACGATCACCGCGTAGTTTTTTTAACGCATCAACACCATCTTCCGCTTCCTGCACATTGACGAAACCAAGCTCCTTGAGCAAGTTACGGACAATACGCCGCATTGTGGAAAAATCGTCTACCACCAAAAATTTCATGTTTGCATCTACCACGATATACCTCCCGTTTCTTTTAGTTCTAAGGGAAACTGTGGACAGGGGGGAAATGTAAAACTGTTCACTGTGTTACGACGTTCTATTATTTTCATTTATGTCTTACCCCGATAGCCATTTTCAGATGCATTCAGATGCATTAAGCCAGCAAAGGCCGCAATGTATTGCTCAATATCGGCGCATCAAATTTGGGCACGTAATAATCCACTCCAACCCGCTTCCCCATAGCGCGGTTAGCTTCGGACGACAACGACGAATGCATAACCACCGGAATTCCATCAAAACGCTTATCCGCCTTGATATGCTGAGTCAGCACGTAGCCATCCATTACCGGCATTTCCGCATCTACGAGCACCACTTGAATCTGATCATGCAGATTGAGACCACTGTTCTGAGCAGTATCGGCCAGTCCCTTCAAGCGCTCCCATCCTTCCAGCCCGTTGTTAGCCTGCAAATTTTTGACGCCCATCTTATCCAGCACTTCGGATATTTTCTTACGCGCTACTGCCGAGTCATCCACGAAAAAGATACATAATTCATGGCCATTTTCGACCTTATCCACGCCGCCCACCACATCCTCACCAAATGCAGTGGCAAGAACCTGTTCGACATCCAGTATAGAAACGAGCTTGCCATCCGGCAGCTCAGTGATCGCGGTAATCATATCCTTGTTACCTGAAAACAGGTCGTCTGCAGGGCGTACCTTATCCCAGTCAACTCGAATAATACGATCCACGTCATGCACTAGAAAACCGAGAATATGTCGACTATATTCGGCCACCATCATGGTGCCTTGCGCGTTAGACATTGCTCTATCAAGCCCCATAAATTTAGCCAAGGTCAGCACGGGAAGAATATGCCCACGTAGTGACACAATACCGTCCACACCAACCGGCATGTTGGGCGTCTTGGTAATCTCCATCGCTCGGCACACTTCCTTGACCTTGAATACATTGATGCCAAAGGTTTCTGGTGTTCCCAGGGAGAACAACAGTATCTCCATCTTATTAGAACCAGCCAAATTAGTTCTAGCATCCACCGTATCGAACAGGCCACCAGTACTCTGGGGCGAAGACGTGCTGTCTGCTACTTGTGATTGATAATCGGCAATCGACATAATCAGTCCTTTCCGTTTCTGGTCAGCAGGCGAGCGAGCGTCTGCGAAAGCTTCTGTGGTTCAAATTTTGGCACGTACTCATCTACCCCGACCGCTTTGCCGAGTTGCTGATTGGAATCGCTAGAGAGCGACGAATGCATCAACACCGGGATATTGGAAAAGCGCCTGTCTTCCTTGATCATGCGCGTCAGCATGTAGCCGTCCATTTCCGGCATTTCTACGTCGGTGAGGATGACTTGCACCATATCGCTCACGGGTATTCCCTCCGCTTCGGCGTAACCCGCAATCTTTTGCAATTCTTCCCATGCCTTGCGGCCATTGATAGCAGAAATATGATTCACCTCCATTGCATCTAGTGCACCAATAATCTGCTTACGCGCCACTGCGGAATCATCGGCAAAAAATACCGTGCGACCAGACATCCCTAAGGGCTTGACAGCCTTCAATGCAAGGTCATCATTAAAATGTCCAGTTTCAGCCAACACTTTTTCCACATCCATCATCATCACCAATCGCCCATCGGCCAGCTCTGTGACGGCAGTCACCAAACCGCCCATTTGGGCATTAAGCATTTCTGGAGGCACCCTCATAGAGGCCCAATCAAGACGCAGAATGGTATCCACTGCCTCGACCAAGAAACCCTGAGTGTGGCCATTGTATTCAGTGACCACCATAATTCCTGGCTTATTGTCAGTCTGCACTCCGGTGTATTTCGCCAGATCAATCACTGGCACCAGCACTCCTCGTAGACTTACCATACCTTCTACTGAACTAGGCATTTCAGGCGCATGAGTAATGGCCGGCACACGCATCACCTCACGCACCTTGAATACATTGATACCGAAGGTTTCGCAGCGGCCGGTACGATTATCCAAGCCAAGCGTAAACATCAGAATCTCCAACTTGTTGGTACCTGCCAGCTTGGTGCGCCCATCTATATTTCTAAGCAATTCAGACATGACTAACCTCGTTACTTTAAGCCTCTCTCCCTGACATTTGTCACCCCAGTTTCGCTCTCTTTCAAAACGAAGGAGGTGAACAAACTGTAAGATGTAGCGCAGGAGCGCGCGGCATTATTGTTTCAGTAATTACACCTTAAAGTGGGCCACAGCGGCCTCCATTTCTCCAGCCAGCTTCTCCAACCGTCCTATGTCCCGCCCAACAAGTTCGATCGCCGAGTAGTTCTCTTCAGCCATTTGCGCAATGCTTTCGACATGACGAGCAATTTCATGGCTGCCCTTGCTTTGCTCATCGACCGACGCTGCAATACTATTCACTCCACTGCTGACGTTGGTTACCGAAGTTCCCGCCTCGGTCAGCATGGTGGATACAGTACCGATCTGTTGTTGAGTAGATTTCAACGACTGCAAACCATGCTCAATGGCTTTTTCCACATTGCCGGATTGCACGTCCAGCGTGCTGGTTACCTTGTCGATTTCACGGGCCGATTGCGCAGATTTTTCAGCCAATTTGCGAACTTCGTCTGCCACCACTGCGAAACCCCGCCCTTGTTCACCGGCACGCGCCGCTTCAATCGCAGCATTCAGCGCCAACAAATTGGTTTGATCAGCAATATCCTTAACCTGCTGAGTCATACTGGCGATTGTGCGAGCGCTTTGCACGAAATCACCCACCGATGCCGCAATCTGATTCACCGCCTTTTCAATGCTGGCAATTTCGTGAATCATCACTTCAGTACTTTGATTACCTTGCTTGGTTTGCTGCAAACTTTGTTCGGAAAGCTTATACACATCTGTAGCAGTCGCCGCCACTTCTGAAATACTCACCGTCATCTGTTCCACCGCAGCAGCGGTGGAAGCCGCTGCTTCATTCTGCGACTGCGAGCTTCTTGTAACTTGCTGAGAGGCTGTAGCAAGCTGAGTCGTACTCAGACGAACCTGCTTCGAGCTTTCTATAACGTTATTAATAATTCCCTGCATACTGCCAATTAGCAGATTGAAGGAATGACCAGTCGCAGCAATTTCATTGTTGCCTTCCACCACGATGCGGTGCGTGAGATTATTGTCGCTCTGGATAAGGGCAATGGTTTTTTGCAAGGAAGACAATTCACCCACAATACTTTTGACGATAAACATTCCCGCCCCCACGGTCACCAGGATAGACAGCAATCCGAAAATTGCACTGCCCATGAAAGACGTGCGGGCTCTCGCTGCAGCGGCATCAGAAGACTTTCTTATACGCTCGGCAAGCAGATTCTCAACATCTTTCATGTCATTAATCATGGCGGTAATACTGCCGAACCACTTCACCGGCCCAACACCAAAATCACCCACAGCTACTTTTTCTATCACTACCTTACGCATGGCGTCCACTTCATTCACAGCTGCACCAGCCATTTTATTTTTGTAAAGTGCGCGAGCCTCATCTGACGCGTAATTAACAAAAGTTTCCAGATATGTCTTCTCAGCAGAGATTTGACTAATAAAAGACTGATACTGCGCTGGTTCAATTTTGTTGGCAGTAAATACCGGCACCATTAACGCGCGCTCTTGCCCGGAACGTTCCTTAGCGTAAAGAAAAGCAAGGTACGCCGTCATTTGTTTGGCAACTTGCATGTCAGTAGTCTGTTCCGAGATCACTGGCATTATTTCAAGCATAGCTGCAATGGTCTTGGTGTAATAACCGGCAGCTTCTGCCGCAGGGATTCTGAACTGCGAAGCTGCGTCACGGTTATCTTTAAGACCATCCAGCTTACCTATTGCGGCATCCATTGCAGTTCGGAGGGACATGGGTATATCGGCCGCACTCATATGTGAATAACTGCTCTTGAGCACCCCTATTTTTTGATCCGTATCAGCGCGATATCCTGGCAGCTCGTTGGAAAATTTCTCGCCCTTGGACTGTACAAAACCAGCCGTGGCACCGCGTTCAATTTGCAGATTATGTGTAGCGTCACCTATAGCAACAGCAACGTTCATCAATACATCGGTTTGCGTCAGACTTCTCCACTGCACATAGCTTTGTTGAGCATTAATGGCCGCGAAAATAATCAGCCCGATAAGCGGCAGAGCCAGTAACAGTATCAATTTTTTTGATATAGAAATATTTTTCATGATTTGCCACATGCCTTATATAAATGAAACTGTTTATTACACAGCAACAATTTAATTCGAATTATTTTTTACTTCGCCCTGAATTGTTTAATTGTCTATGCTGCGCTATGATTAAATTCATTAGTTCCACAAGTAGAACTTGGAATCTAAATTTTTAGTTTTAAAAAATACCACCCCACCATTTTTACCACCTTCACTCCACATATTTCAGGTTGCCACATGAAGTATCATTTTGCGTTGTACCGCGTAAAAATATTCTTCTTACAGCCACTTATAACGGCGTCACGATTGTAAACTTTAGGGCGCATTTGAAAACTCACAAAAACTCCAACTCGCATCTCACCGCAGCCTGCGGTATAACGTTACCGCCCATTTAGCATAGATTTCGCCGTGGCAATGAAGGGGGCGACTACCCAAATAGCAAGTATTTAATCTTCCAAAATAGATCATTTAACTTACGTGAATCTGCAAACCTTGGTCTGCTCGAATTGTTCAATAAAACCGAAGGTCTTAAGCATGATCGCGCATAGGGATATTGTGGAAATAAGGGGACAGCATATGCCGACTAAAAGAATTTGATCCTCAGAAAAAGGCCTGAAACTCATGCCTTCTTTCTTCTACTATCGCACCCGTAAACCCGATGGTGAGCTCGATGAGTTAAAACGCAGAAAAAACCGGGCTAATATAGATCAGAGCCAGAGCCAGGCTCATTTTTACGGCAATCAAACTATTGGAGGATAAAACGAAAGCGCGCTATAGCGGATTTGGAAAAAACAGCCTGGAGTTTACGGCCTTAATACTAGTGAATAGCTATCTGCTTGCTGGCAAACGTAATGGTACAGATATCTGCCAGAATGGACACCAAGATACTTGTTAGCACTGCCTTTAGCAACCATACTGTGTAATAAACGTTAAGGACTGTGTAATAAACGTTAAGGCCAGCTTCAAGCTGGCCTTAACGAGTATTAATAATAATGAAATATTATTTATTAACCCACTGATTGTGGCCTGATTTTGCAGAGAAATGGTTACCGCCTAATGTATCTCCAGATCCAGCAGCGTTGCCCGTAGTTGCAGCATCTTTTCCAGCACCATATGCTTTACTGTCAGTAGGCTCGTTATTAGCCACTACTGCAGTTGCCCGTCTGAAATCAGACAAACGATTGCCATCATCATTTTTATAACCGGGATCGATATCAAAGGCTTGAGATTGTTGATGATTTACTACTTTTCCGGGCGGATTCATATGTGAAGGCTGATCACGTATGCCAGACTGACCGGTATACTGTTTGCAGCAATTCCATGAGGTGTTCAGACCAGTCCCTGTAAAGGGCTGATGTGCATCTTCTGCCATTACCGGCGGAGGTGCCGAAATTGCTTGCGCCTGCGCTAACGAAGCGCCAAATACAAAACAGGAAGCGATTGCGAGGCTAATAACATTTTTTTTCATGAGAAGCTCCTTAATATAAATCTTGCAAGATTAGTTGATATAGAGTCAAGGCACATCAAGCTTCTACGCCACAGACATTTACGGAGCCTACCCAATACTTAAAATTCGGCAGACCCAGGCTTGCATACTACGGGTCAGCTTCGGAATATGTCAAGAACTTTGAGGTCACTCGGTCAAAAATATTTGCATTCCCATCTTTTGCCTCCCTTTATATCAATACCCTAACCTGATTCGGATTGATACATGTCTTGATTCGCAAGGTACGTTGGTTATCAATGCCGCATGCCCTACCCATAGCAATAGCTGGGTTGCATCACAGTTTGAACGACCACTTCTCATTTCTCTCGACTTTTAGACATCCAACCCCACATCTTCCGAACGGTGGCACAACTGACAGTAAACGTTCTAAATTCATACTGCCAGCTGCAAACGGCTCTGCGACACCTTCAATCTTGGGCCATCACTTATAACCATTCAGCACGGGCGCTAAACCCAGATGGAATGCGTGCAACGAAGCTGAGTACGGTAGAATTCGTCATGGGTAGTTTCTGCCTGTGATTCAAGTCATCTTCGCTATCAGTTTTAGAAAGCATCAAAGCCCTTCAAGTTGAATCACAAACAGTTTGCATAGGCTGGCGACAAGCTCGCGTTTAATCCGGGTACAGCTGAAGATATACGGTATGTCTCTTTAAGGTATTGGTGAGAAAACAATTATGACCGCTTTTCAAGTTATTAAGCAGCACCTTCCGCAGGACCCTCGTATTTGGCTGGTTACTGGCGCAGCCGGATTTATTGGAAGCAACTTGGTGGAAGCACTCCTCAGGCTCGATCAGCATGTTATAGGCTTGGATAATTTTGCTACAGGTTACAGAAAGAACCTAGAGGAGGTGCAAACTTGCGTTACCCCGCAGCAATGGGCTGGGTTTCGTCTCATCGAGGGGGATATTCGCGATTTAAGTGCTTGTCGAGAGGCCGTGTCAGGTGTGGATTATGTGCTACATCAGGCGGCGCTTGGTTCGGTGCCACGCTCGCTTGAGGACCCCATTCTTACTAACGAAAATAATATCTCGGGCTTTCTCAACATGCTGGTGGCGGCGCGAGATGCAGCGGTAAAGCGCTTTGTTTATGCAGCATCCAGTTCAACTTATGGTGATCACCCGGGGTTGCCCAAGGTTGAGAATTTAATCGGCAAGCCTTTGTCGCCTTATGCAGTGACTAAATATGTGAATGAGCTTTATGCCGATGTGTTCAGTCGATGTTACGGATTCCACACCATCGGTTTGCGCTATTTCAACATCTTTGGACGTCGCCAGGATCCAAATGGTGCTTATGCAGCGGTAATCCCGAAGTGGGTAGCCAGCATGATCAACAATGAGCCTGTTTTTATCAATGGCGATGGAGAAACCAGCCGCGACTTTTGTTACATCGATAACGCTGTGCAAGCTAATCTCCTTGCCGCAACTGTAGAAGAGAGCGCTTCCACCAATCAAGTTTACAATGTCGCTGTCGGGGATAGAACTACGCTCAACAACCTCTTTGATCAAAGTCGAATATTACTCATGCCGCACTTCCCACATTTGAGAGAATTCAAACCAGTTTACCGTGATTTTCGTGCAGGTGATGTGCGCCACTCTCAAGCGGATATTTCAAAAGCCCAGTCTTTTCTGGGTTATGCGCCTAGTCACTCCATTGCTCAAGGTCTGGAAGAATCGATGGCATGGTATGTTAAAAACATGGCATAAGGTAGGGAGCGTTATTGAACGTCAGGCCATTTGCAAGTGCTGCTGTCACTAAGTGGCAATAACCTTTTCCGCTTGCACTGGGAGGTGCCGACTGGAAGAAAATACAATACTGAAGGTACTGCCCTTGCCTTCCTCACTGACAATTTCCAAGCGCGCTTTATGTCGACTGACGATGTGCTTGACAATTGCCAGCCCCAAACCTGTGCCCCCGGTTTCTCGTGAGCGACTGCGGTCCACCCGATAAAAACGTTCTGTCAGGCGCGGAATATGTTGCGGCGAGATTCCAATGCCACTGTCCTGCACACTAAAAACCGGCTGCTCGCCCTGCTCGTGCCAGCTCACCAGAATCTCGCCGCCATGCGGGGTGTAACGGATTGCATTGGATATCAAATTGCCAAAGGCGCTACGCAACTCATCGGCGTTGCCCAGCAGAGCACAGCTACTCTCTAGCTCTAGTCGCAAAGTATGTTTCCCCGCACTTAAAGATTGCCCTTCTTGATGCAGCGTGCATAAAAGTCTGGCTACGTCCACGGCTTCTTCCTGCAAGGCATTGAGTGTGTCTTCCAGCTTAGATAGGGTAAGCAAATCGTCTACTAGCTGCTCCATGCGGTACATTTGTTCTCCCATCAGGTGCAGCGCGCGGCGCGCCATGCTATTTTCAAGGTTGGGCATGTCGTGCAAGGTCTCTACAAAACCATTGACTACCGTTAGCGGTGTGCGCAATTCATGCGACACATTTGCTACAAAATCGCGGCGCATGGTTTCAATGCGTTCCAAATGGGTAATGTCTCGGCTGATCAGTAGCAGCTTGTTGTCACCGTAGTGAATCAGTTTAATGGACAGCGTCAGCCCGTTCTGCCGCGCACCACACAAAACCAACGGTTCGCTGAATTCGTGCAGGGCGAGGTATTGCACGAATTCTGGTTGACGCGCCAGATACGTGATCTGCTGGCCGATGTCGCGCTTACAGTCCAAGCCAAAATGTCGCTCAGCCAGCGGGTTGCACCATTCAATATGGTAGGCTTCATCAAGTATGGCCACTCCTTCTGGCAGCGCCGAAGTGGCCTGCTCCATGTGCTGTAGCGCCGCGACACGTTGTTCATGTTCTTTGCGGTGTTGGCGTACCATTCTGTTCAGCCGAGTGAATACCTCTTCCCACAGCCCCGAACCATTAGGCACTATACGTTGATCAGAGTCGGCCAGCCAGTAATCAAGTGCTTCGAGTTGGCGCAAGTGGAGAGCTAGATTTATCAGCATAAACATACTGAAGAATAAGGAAGCAAGTAACGCGCCTACTGCTGCCCACGCTAGCAGGGACAGAACCAGAATGGTAAATGGAACGAAGAGTGCACGCCGCCAAAAATAACACATGGTGTAGCCTTTAAAAATTACGCTGCGCAAAGGAGATGGTGAGCAAAGAGGTGGGAAACCACATATCGGCAGGGTGCAAAAAAATGCAATTGACGGGATGGATTGCGGCTATGTTTTACTCGTCCGGTTTAGTTGCATGAAAAACGGTAGCCGCTGCCGCGCACAGTCTGAATAAGACTATCGAAGTTGGTGGGCTCAAGCGCCTGTCGCAAACGGCGAATGTGAACATCCACGGTACGCTCTTCTACAAATACATGATCGCCCCAAACTTGGTCGAGCAGCTGCGAACGGCTATAGACTCTCTCGGGATGGGTCATAAAAAAATGTAACAAACGAAATTCGGTCGGCCCCAGATCAATCAGCACTCCATTAGCGTTGATACGATGCATCGCTGGCGATAATTCCAGACCACCTGCAGCTACTGTTTCATCACTCATTTGTGGCGCGCGACGGCGCAGCACGGCACGGATGCGAGCCATCAGTTCACGCGGTGAAAATGGCTTGGTTATGTAATCGTCTGCACCTGATTCCAGCCCTTGAATCTTGTCGCGTTCGTCGGTGCGCGCAGTCAGCATTATAATGGGGATGTTACGTGTACGTTGATCGGCGCGCAGACGACGCGCCAGTTCCACGCCACTACTACCCGGCAACATCCAATCAAGCAGGATTAAGTCGGGTAGCGCATGGTTGATGTGCGTCCAAGCGCCATCGGCATCAAATGCCTCGGTTGCGCGGTAGCCACATTGCGTTATATTGAATGCCAGCAATTCCTGTATCGCAGGTTCATCTTCCACTACCAGAATATTCGCGGTCATTGTTTTCTCCGTTGTTTATATGACAAACAACTTGCGATGGTATGACAGAATTGTGACAGCAGTATGACGGTCATGCTCCCTATTCAATCAAATGAGCAGCATGGCGGCGGCGCTTCAAGTCAGGCAGCAGCGAGCCAAGCAACATGCCTGATGCGCTCATCAGCAAGCCCGCCAGTTGTGGTGGACACAATCCTTCAGGATTAAAAATTTCAAGTAGTAACCATGACGATAGGCCAGCGACAATTGCAAACAACGCACCTTGCGTATTCGCTCGCTTCCAGTACAGCCCGCACACCAGCGGGATGAATGCCGCCACTAAAGTCACCTTGTAGGCGTTCCCCACCATCATATAAATACTCGATGTGGAGTTTAACGCAAACAAAGTAACGGCCACGGCAAAGCATACAACGACTGCACGCATGGTCAGCAAAAAATGTCGGTCACTCTGGTAGCCGATAATGCCTTTCAGGATATTTTCGGTAAAAGTCACTGATGGTGCCAGTAAAGTGCCGCTGGCAGTGCTCATAATGGCGGCAAGCAGTGCGCCAAAGAACATCACCTGAGCAAATACCGGCGTGTGGTTCATGATCAGCGTGGGCAAAATCAACTGCGCGTTACCATCGATCAACGTGGCCACCATCCCTGGGTCGATCAACGTGGCGGAATATGCCAGGAAAAGAGGTATAAAGGCGAACAAAAAATACAGGGTGCCACCAAGTAACGCGCCGCGTACGGCAGTTTTTTCATTTTTTGCTGACATCACACGCTGAAATACGTCTTGCTGAGGGATGGAACCCAGCATCATGGTTACTGCTGCGCCGATGAATGCGAGCACATCTCTGATTTCCAGCTGCGGCCATAAGACAAGCTTATTGGCTTGTGTAGCATGGTCTATGACCCTTTCTGCGCCACCGGCTATACCGGACAGCAGCCAAGTCAGGTACAACATGCCGACAACAATAATCGTCATTTGGAAAGCGTCTGTCAAAGCCACCGACCACATTCCGCCGAAGAGGGTGTAGATTAGCACGATGCCAGCGCCAACCACCATTCCCTCACCGGGTGAAATCGCACCTTGGGTAATAAATGAGAACACCAAGCCCAACGCTGTAATCTGCGCTGAGACCCAGCCCAAATATGAAACGATAATAGCCAGGCTGGTAAGCACCTCCACCGTGCGACCAAAACGCTGCCGGTAATAGTCGCCAATGGTAATCAGGTTCATTTTATAAAGCTTGGCGGCGAAAAATGCACCCACCAGAATCAAGCACATGCTGGCGCCAAAGGGATCTTCAACGATTCCCCTCAAGCCCTCCTGAACGAACGTCGCGGATACTCCCAGCACTGTTTCCGCACCGAACCAGGTAGCAAACACTGTGGCAGTCACGATATACAGCGGCAAGTGCCGTCCGGCCATCACATAGTCTTTGACATTATGTACGCGCGTGGCGGCATACATACCGATTCCGATAGAAATCATAAGATAAAGAATGACGAGCCAGATCAACATGAGTGCATTGCAAAATCGTTACAGCGTGGTCGAATTGTAGCAGCCCTTGGATGCTATTGAGATCAATAAAAAGGCTCCCTTGGGAGCCTTTTCGTAACATGAAATTGGCGCTTACAATTTTTCAGCGTGCTCGGCCAAGTACTTCGCCACGCCCTCTGAAGAGGCATTCATCCCAGCCTCACCATTGCGCCAGCCAGCGGGGCAAACCTCACCATGCTCCTCGTGAAATTGCAATGCATCTACCATACGTAGCATCTCATCAATGTCGCGACCAAGCGGTAGATCGTTCACCACTTGATGGCGCACCACACCGCCACGGTCTATCAGAAACGAGCCACGGAAAGCCACTCCGTCCTTGTGTTCAACGTCATAAGCGCGGCAAATTTCATGCTTAATGTCGGCCACCAGCGGGTAGCGCACCTGACCGATGCCGCCCATATTAACAGGCGTATTTTTCCAAGCCAAATGAGTAAACTGCGAATCAATAGAAATGCCGATTACTTCAGTTTTACGCTTCTTAAATTCGTCTAGGCGATGATCAAAAGCAATCAATTCGGAAGGACATACGAAAGTAAAATCCAGTGGGTAAAAGAACACCACACCATACTTGCCATCCAAGTGGTTAATCAAGCTAAAAGCTTCGTTTATTTCATTGTTACCCATCACTGCAGCAGCAGTAAAATCGGGGGCAAGCTTGCCGACGAGAACAGCCATTATTTTTTCCTTTTGCTGAATTAATTATTACCATGAGATAGAATTTAGCGAGTGATAGAGTTGATGTCAACCACAATGCTCTGCAAGTGTTAGCGCTAACATCAAACACCCTTCCACACTTTGCCGCTTATCTATTCGATGGCCGAGCCAATATTTTAAAACGCTAAGTTACGGCAATGTCCTAGCAAGGCGAAACCCAAGATTATTGATTCGTTCCGTAGCTTCAATTCCTTCGCGATATCTTGCGGTTAGATACTCAGGCTCGTATTCAAAAGACCCGCCTCGAAGAACCAGTTTCGCACAATCACCTTCCCGGCAACCGTCCGTCCATTGCCAGACGTTGCCCAACATGTCATACAGACCGTAAGGATTCGGCTTATAACTCCCCACTTCGGTTGTGGTATATTTTTTCTTGTCATAATTGTTATCACACCCACGACAATTGGCATTCTTAAAACCAAGTTCATTTCCCCAATAATACTGAGTAGTAGTACCAGCCCGCGCGGCAATTTGCCATTCAGATTCACTCGGCAGGCGGTAATTTTTACCAGTTTTTTTCGATAACCATTCGATATAGCTCTGAGCATCATTCCAGCTCACATTAATTACAGGCTGCAAACCGCGTCCTATCTCTTCCTGAACTGGCATATAACCATTACATCCACCGTCTGCCACACATGCATCCCATTCATCAAACGTGACAGTATATTTCCCTATCTCAAAATCCGTACCTGGAATCGGCACCATTTCAGGGCAGAAGGTACATGCCTTAAGCTTTTTTTCAGCTGATTTTTCCTGGGTCTTGGAAACTTTCGATTGCTCAGGTTTGACCCGCTTGCCTTCGGCATTAAGTGTGGGCGCACCCAATATCACATCAACCCTCTTTACCACGGCATAATCTACTCGGATTTTTTGCTCAAATATGCGATCACTAAAGGCATCAACTTTCTTTTGCACCTTCAACTTCACTGTGCCCATAGGCACCTTTATATCCAACGGGCATTCGCCCTTAAATTTCCCATTAACCGAAACATCAGCACCCACGTCATCAACAGCGCAAACGACTCTCAGTATGGAGTCCGCCGCGTAAGCGTTAGAAGATGATGCGGCCACAACAAACAAGAACAAAAAATAAATTAATTTCATGAAATCTCCGTTAAAAAATAAAAAAGCCGAATTTTTAAGCACTCTTAACCTCCTCAAATGAGGTTTTTTCATTAATGTACAAGATTTGTAATGAGAGGCAGACTTAAATTTATTCTAGTTTCCCATACTATCCCCACTCAACAATCGCCTTTTATATACTTATTCAGCAGTTATGCAAATTATAAAAGTAAGACAAGAACAAAACACTAATCCACAATATTTTATTTCAGCGTCATAGCAAGTCTAAATCCGCTGATATGATAATACCCATTCACATCGTCCTTGAAACGAGTAGCTATACGAATGTTTGACGTGGTGTCATTCCAAGAGCCACCACGAAGCACTCGTGTATTACAGTCACCCTCCCAGCAACTATCCGTCCATTGCCAAACATTGCCAGACATGTCATACAATCCAAAACCGTTTGGCTTGAAGCTACCAACTGGCGAGGTTGATTTATTGTCCCACTTGCTTCCGCAACCATTGCAATTTGCATTGATACTAGAAGCCGAATCTCCAAAAGGAAAAATACCCCAATAATATTCGGTTGTAGTGCCAGCTCGTGCAGCGATTTCCCATTCCTCTTCAGTCGGTAGACGGTAAGTATTACCGCTCTTGTTCGATAGCCATTGAATGTAAGCTTGAGCATCATTCCAGCTCACATTAATCACAGGACGAGTACCATGCCCCCATTCCTTATCCGAAGGATGATAACCGTTACAGCCACCATCTATCACGCAAGCATCCCAGTCTTGGAACGTCACAGTGTATTTTGCCATCGCAAAGTTAGTGCCTGGAATCGGCACCATCTCGGGACATTCGAGACATTTTTTGTGTTCATCCGGTAATTTATTTTCTTTAATCCCTACTGCTAACTCCCTAGATTTCTGCTGTTTGCCTTTGAGGTTAAGCTGCGCCGCGCCCAATATTACATCGATTTTTTTTGTAACATCATCACCCAAACGAATTTCTTGTTCAAATATTCGATCATTAAAGGGATCAACTTTCTTTTGCACCTTCAACTCCAATGTGCCAGCAGGCACCTTGACCTCTAATGGGCATTCCCCTTTAAATTCGCCGTTAACCAACACTTCTGCCCCCACATCCTCGCCTTTACAATTGACGACTAACAAGGATCCCCCCGCGAACGAATTGACGCTCAACATGGCTCTACCCGCGTATGCATTAGCTGATACCGCGAGAGATAAACTTAGCAGGAACAAAATATAAACTGGTTTCATGGAACCTCCATTCTAAAAATTAGGGACGCATTGTTATATTCGTCTGAGAAAACTGCAAGGTTTATATCTACTTTGCCGATAATATTTTTCTCTACTACGAGCATATTTATTGGGCACATTGACATTTTTACTTAACAACCCTCACCATTACTTTTGTTTCGCTTTAGCTGATCAAGAGAATATTTCTTTTAGGCACCATTTTGGTAAGAAGTTCATTTGATGCTTCAGGCCAACAAATAAAACAATGACAGCCTCCAAAAAAATAGCCACACTGTTATCCCAACACATGTATGTAGGGTCTGCAATGAAAGCGCAAGTAGCGCAAATAATATTTTTACTGGATGAAAGACATTGGCCTAATGCGTAAATTTCAGCATCGTGGCAAAAAGTTGGCAAGCCTGCTACTTTAATTCATAGCAGCCACTTACAACCCAATTAAAGCGAGACGATCATTTAGCGTAACACGCGTACATTCGCAAAAAATGGAAATGCACCGACACAAAGGCATTTTGTAAAGATTAAAAGTAAAATTAGCTGAGAAATTAATCCACATGAGCTGTACGAAATTAACTGTGGGGTTTCATTAGTCAGCTGATAAGCCATTACAGCATTCCTCTCTCTGCAAAAGACAAACACCCCGTTCCTGCCACGATAAAATGATCAAGAACGCGCACATCCACCAGCGCAAGTGCCTTCTTAAGCGTGTCGGTGAGCAAGCGATCGGACTGACTGGGCTCAGCCGCGCCTGATGGATGATTATGTGCCAAGATGACTCCAGCAGCGTTATGATACAACGCACGTTTAACCACTTCGCGCGGATACACGCTGGTTTGGGTGAGCGTGCCGTGGAACATTTCTTCTGATGCAATTACACGGTTTTGTGCAGTAAGGAAGGCAACCAAGAACACTTCCTGTTCACGGCCACGCAGCAGCAATCGCAGATAATCTCGTACCGCGCCCGGCGAGTTTAGCGCGTCACCCATGCGCATTTCCTCTTGCAAGGCACGCCGTGACATTTCCAACACGGCCTGCAACTGAACATATTTGGCCTGCCCCATACCGTATATGGCGCAAAACTCTTCTTGGCTAGCCGCGAATAAACGAGTAAGTGTGCCAAACTGGATAAGCAAGTCACGCGCCAAATCTACCGCACTTTTACCCACCACACCGGTGCGCAGAAATATTGCCAGCAACTCGGCATCCGAGAGTGAGGCAGCACCACGCTGGATTAACTTCTCGCGCGGCCTTTCTCCCTCAGGCCAATTATTAATTCCCATTGCCCTCCTTTGCCTAAGCATAGTGGTTTTTTGATAAAGAACAGCAGTTCTTGCTAAGATGCGCAGCATTATGGAACAAATTCAAACAAAACGTATTGTGCTTGGCATCACCGGAGGTATTGCCGCCTATAAAAGTGCCGAATTAACCCGGCTATTGGTAAATCAGGGCATACAAATACAGGTTGCGATGACTGAAGCTGCGTGCCACTTCATTACGCCGACCACCATGCAGGCCCTATCCGGCAAGCAAGTATTCATCAATCAGTGGGGCGAACACACAGCTAATCACATGGCGCACATCAATCTAAGCCGCGCCACCGATGCCATTATAATAGCCCCGGCCACAGCTGATTTCATCGCCAAGCTGGTGCACGGCTTGGCCGATGACCTGCTTTCCACGCTGTGCTTGGCTCGCAATTGTCCTATGCTGGTAGCTCCTGCAATGAATCGTCAAATGTGGGAAAATCCAGCCACACAACGCAATATCCAGCAACTCGTTGCTGATGGTGTGACTATTTTAGGCCCTGCCAACGGTACGCAAGCATGCGGCGAAGAGGGAATGGGGCGCATGCTGGAACCCTCAGAGTTAGCACGCGCTGTGCTCACCTTTTTTCAGCCAAAATTACTATCCGGCGTGAAAGTTCTGCTGACTGCCGGGCCAACCTACGAAGCAATAGACGCAGTACGCGGCATTACCAATCGCAGCTCCGGCAAGATGGGCTATGCCATCGCACAAGCCGCGCTGGAACTAGGTGCGGAAGTTACATTAATTTCCGGTCCTACCGCCTTACCCTGCCCTCATGGTGCCGCGCTGATGAATATCACCAGCGCGGCGGAAATGTTTGAGTTAGTCCAAAAACATGTCACAGATACTGACATTTTTATTAGTGTAGCAGCCGTAGCTGATTATCGCGTAGCTCAACCGAGCGAACAGAAAATCAAGAAGAGTACAGGCGGACTAACACTGGAACTATTACCCAATCCAGATATCCTGGGGTATGTCTCTGGGCTTCCAAAGCCACCGTTCTGCGTGGGTTTCGCGGCTGAAAGCCACAACCTTTACGAGTACGCTGCAACGAAGCGAAAAACCAAAAAAATTCCACTACTCGCAGCCAATCTTGTGCAACAAGCAATTGGGGCAGATGACAACGAGCTGGTCTTATTTGACGATGCGGGCGAGCATGTATTACCGCGCGCGAATAAGCTCAAGCTGGCGCGAGCTTTGTTGCAGCACATAGTCAAACTTTACCGGCGAGGAAATTAATTATGAAAAAAACTGTGGATGTAAAAATTCTTGATCCGCGCCTGCATGAGCACCCTCCCGCCTACGCCACACCTGGATCGGCGGGGATAGATTTGCGCGCCTGCATTGACCAGAGCATGATTATTCAGCCTGGCCAATGCGAACTCATCCCAAGCGGCATTGCGATTCACCTAGCCGACCCGCAGTGCGCCGCGATGATCTTGCCTCGCTCTGGACTAGGGCACAAACACGGTATTGTACTGGGCAATTTGGTCGGCTTAATCGATTCCGACTACCAAGGACAAATATTCATTTCTATCTGGAACCGTGGACAGCACCCATTCACTCTAATGCCTCTGGAACGCATGGCGCAACTAGTTATCGTGCCGGTACTGCAAATGCAGCTTAATATCGTTCAGGATTTCCCCATCAGCCAGCGCGGAAGTGACGGTTTTGGCAGTACCGGTAAACATTGAACTTCCCTCGGCTTTTCGTCTTCCAATAGGTGACATTCTTGCTAGCAGCGTTACCTCGTGCTGAGCTATAAACCAATCTTCAAGATACCTCCAAAAAATCCAATTTTTAGAGGCGCCCTTAATGGTGGGAGCTCAAAAATTACTAGCAACTCTTCTGGATGCATCCCAGCCAGAAAAATTGTTTGCTGGCGGCAAATAGCGTACTAACTCATTCAATGCCAAACGGTAAACATCCCGTTTAAATTCAATCACACTTTCCATCTCAACCCAGTAATCGTTCCAACGCCAGGCGTCAAACTCGGGGTGCACGGAAGCACGCAGACAGACATCACAATCACGACCAACCAGCCTCAGCAAAAACCATATCTGCTTCTGCCCCTTGTAACTGCCACGCCACTCACGCTTAACCCAATGTTGCGGCACCTCATAACGTATCCACTCACGCGTTCGACCAAGTATCTGGACATGGCAAGACTTCAAACCTACCTCTTCCTGCAATTCGCGATACATCGCCTGCTCCGGTGTTTCACCGAACTGAATGCCACCCTGCGGGAATTGCCACGCATGCTGCCTGATGCGCTTACCCCAGAACACCTGATTCTTAGCGTTAGATAGAATAATGCCGACGTTGGGGCGATAACCATCCCGATCTATCATCTTCGCCACCTGTTTAATTAATTTAGATATAAAGCGGATTTTTTCACATTTCACACCACATTGAAAGCCGTCTCATCACAATCGGTACAGCATGCACACTTCGTTCGCTGTAAAATTAACACCTTGATAATTCGATTTGGCAAACTTACCATCATGCGCGTTTCACAATTTTTCATCTCCACCCAGAAAGAAGCCCCTTCCGAAGCCGAACTCGTCAGTCATCGTTTGATGTTACGCGCCGGCTACATCAAGAAACTGGCCAGCGGCCTGTACACATGGATGCCGTTAGGCCTACGTGTGTTACGCAAAGTGGAAGCCGTGGTACGCGAGGAAATGAATAATGGTGGTGGTATTGAGATGCTAATGCCTGCCATACAGCCAGCCGAACTTTGGCAAGAAACCGGGCGCTGGGAAATATTTGGGCCGCAAATGCTCAAAATTAAAGATCGTCATGACAAACTATTTTGTTTTGGCCCCACTCACGAAGAAGTTATTACTGACATCGCACGCCGTGAGATAAATAGCTATCGTCAATTACCAGTGAATTTCTACCAAATCCAGACCAAGTTCCGGGACGAGGTGCGTCCACGTTTTGGCGTGATGCGTGCACGCGAATTTGTAATGAAAGACGCTTATTCGTTCCATGCCAGCTTCGACAGCCTAGAACAAACCTACCAAGTAATGTATGAAACCTACAGCCGTATTTTCACCCGTCTTGGCCTCCAATTCCGAGCCGTAGCGGCAGATACAGGCGCCATTGGCGGCAGTGGCTCACATGAATTCCATGTGCTAGCCGACTCCGGTGAAGACGGTTTAGCATTCTGCCCCACATCTGATTATGCCGCTAATGTGGAACTGGCTGAGGCCATCGCACCAAGCATCTTGCGCGCAGCTGCCACCGAAACTATGCAAAAAACCATTACGCCCGGACAAAAATCCATTGAAAACGTTGCCGCGTTTCTGAAAGTAACGCCGCAACAAGTACTAAAAACAATCGCCGTAATGGATGTCAGTGGCAACTTTACCCTGCTTCTGCTCCGCGGAGACCACATGCTGAACGAAATCAAGGCCACCAAAATATTAGGCGAATTCCGTTTTGCCAGCGACGACGAAATTCATCAGAACATGGGCTGTCGTATCGGTTATATTGGTCCAGTCAATGTAGCTGTAAAAATCTTGGCTGATCATGCTGCCGCTGCCATGAGTAATTTTGTCTGCGGAGCCAACGACGACGGTTTTCACTACATTCACGCAAACTTTGGACGCGATATCAACTTGGACGAAACCAAAGTATATGACCTCCGCAATGTGGTCGCCGGTGATCCCAGCCCCGATGGGAAAGGCACACTGGAACTCTGTCGCGGAATCGAAGTTGGCCATATTTTCCAGTTACGCACCACTTATTCCGAAGCGCTCAATGCTAATTACCTTGATGAAAACGGCAAATCTCAATTTATGGAAATGGGTTGTTATGGTATCGGTGTTTCACGCATCGTCGCCGCCGCAATAGAGCAGAATTATGACGAGCGTGGCATTACCCTGCCTGCTGCCATAGCTCCGTTCCAAGTAGCGCTTGCACCTATCGGAATGAATAAGAGCGAAGCCGTGCGCATAGCGTCAGAACAGCTTTATACTGACATTGGCGCGGCCGGAATTGAAGTATTGCTTGATGACCGAAACGAACGTCCCGGCGTAATGTTTGCTGATTTAGAACTCATTGGTATTCCGCATCGTATCGTAATCGGGGAGCGCGGTCTCAGCCAAGAAGTACCTATGGTTGAGTACAAGGGGCGGTGCGATAAAGAACCTCAACAAATCCCGTTGCAAGATATTGTTAAGTTCATACAATTAACTTCACTTCAGGGCACCACTAAAAATTCAAATGCTAGATAACAGATTAAACCGAGTCTAGCCCCATTTCACAAGGCTATGTCGCAATTACCTGTCCTGGATTTACATTCGAAGTGCAACATTCAGTGTTTGGTTGAAAAGCGTATTTCGGCATAGCCGAAGTGATGAGCCCTTTGCGCGACATAGACAAATGGATACGACGCAAGTTACGCTGCTACATCTGGAAGCAATGGGGGACGAGCCGGCTACCGGGAACTGCGCAAACGCGGTGTGACTGTGCGTGAAGCATGGAACACCAGCAAATCAGCGCATGGGCCTTGGCGGCTGTCGAAGACTCCGGCGCTCGCACTGGCTTTGCCGGTGCGGTATTTCAGCAGTTTGGGTCTACCCGCTCTTGTTGCGTGGTAGGAGTCATATTTATCGAACCGCCGTGTACGTGATCCGTACGCACGGTGGTGTGGGAGGGAGGAGCCGAGAGGCTTCCTTCCTATCCCGATTAAGAAGGCTAAAGATATGCAGCCTCCGACAAGCGATATCGCGTAATCTGCGGGGTTCGACCCGTCGAAACGGTCGATCATGTGCCGCCCAAAGGCTTCTTCCAAGGTGTAGTAAACGCCCAATTACGGACGGTGCCTGCTTGTTCGGTATGCAACAACGGTGCTTCCTCAGACGATGAAGACGTGCGCATTTCATCAGCGCACAGATCGGAAAGCAAAATTCGGCTTCGAAGCAGATGCGGGAAGCTGGTGCGCACAAGTCGATCCTTCGTAAAACAAAGCTTCGTGAGGCCTTCGTTGCAACTGCTGGTGAGGTAACTGTTGTAGAAAGCGATGGCACACGCACGACGAAGATTGCTTTTCGCGTGCCTGTCAGCACATACCAACGAGTGCTCGAGAGAACAACGCGCGGCTTGTACTTCTTCCACACAGGCAGGATTCTTCCCGCTGCCGTGCCAGTTTCGGTCACGATGCTTGCCCCCCCAGTATGGACACGGACGAGATTAGCGTCTTGAATGTGGAGGCAATCGGCGACGGGGCATGTGTGCACTGCTACGGAGTCGTACCCGAAGACGTGGATTGCAGCCTCTGGATCTACGAGTTCCATCATGTGCATTGAGCGATGGTCACGACTGGAGCCGTGGAACGCGGTAAGTTGAGCTCCGTAGGTTGTATTGAAATATGGGGTCAGGCGAATGGCACTTACTTAAGGCTTAATCACATGAAGTAACGAAAGAAACAGGCCGGCATGGTGGTACGATTCAGTCGCCAAACCATCGCAACCAGCCCGCTGTTATGGAGTGTTTTTTTGCTACTGTGCCGCCAATGTGCCACAAAAAAAATGACCTAGAGCAATCTCTAAGTCATTACTTTTTATGGGGTGACTGATGGGGCTCGAACCCACGACAACCGGAATCACAATCCGGGACTCTACCAACTGAGCTACAGCCACCATGGGGTAAAATCCAACAAAACATGTCGTTGGTGTGCCCGACAGGAATCGAACCTGTAACCCCCAGCTTAGAAGGCTGGTGCTCTATCCGGTTGAGCTACGGGCACAAATTCCTGTGAGCTATTTCGACTCTGTACCACTAAATAACTGGTCGGGGTGGAGAGATTCGAACTCCCGACATCCTGCTCCCAAAGCAGGCGCGCTACCAGGCTACGCTACACCCCGAAAGCGGAGCAGTATAACTTGCATGAGATAAAAGATCAATCATGTCTAGGTTATTTGATGGTCAAAAGAATGTTCATCGTCCGTTGTTATTGATAAACTATATTTCGTGCCGCCTTGATATTTAGGAACGTGAACATTTTTATGCAACAAAATTACCCCACTATTTACGAACAATTTGCGGCAGCGCAAGTTTCAAGTAATAGATCATTGACCACAAAGTCAAAACAGCAGCAAAATAAATCAACAATGTACCCAATGTATTAGTAGGCAAACCAACCAGCGAGTCATGCCAAAGCAGCAGCAAAATGGCAATCATCTGAAATACAGTTTTCACCTTACCCAGCATGGAAACCGCAGTGCTCTTGCTTTCACCAAGCTGAGCCATCCATTCGCGTAAGGCAGAGATGGCAATTTCACGACCGATAATGATGAACGCGATGAACATATCCACATAACCAAGCTTTACCAACACAATCAATGCAGCAGCCACCATCAGCTTATCAGCGACTGGGTCGAGAAATGCGCCAAAGGCGGAAGTCTGATTAAGCGCACGCGCCAGATAACCATCCAGCCAATCTGTGAGAGCCGCTAACGCAAATATCACTGCGCTGACTAAATGCTTGTGATGCATTGAAAGTGTTGCGTCGGGCAGGTAGAACACCCCGAGAAACACCGGTATGAGAAGAATGCGAAACCAAGTTAGCAGATTTGGGATATTGAGTGGCATGACTAGTGCAATTGTTGATAAATTTTTTCCGCCAGCGCCAGACTAATGCCATCTACCTGCGCCAATTCTTCCAAGCTGGCTTGGTACACGCCTTGCAGACCTCCGAACCGAGCCAGCAAATTACGTCTGCGTCTCTCCCCTACCCCGCTAATTTCCTCCAGCATGGATGTTGTGCGCGCTTTACCACGCTTGGCACGGTGTCCGCTAATAGCGAATCGGTGCGCTTCATCGCGCACCTGCTGAATCAAGTGCAATGCTGGATCGTCCGGCGACAATTGTAGCGGTTTTTCATACTGTGGCAGCAATAATTGCTCTAACCCGGGCTTACGTTCCACGCCTTTGGCTACACCCATTAACGGGATTTCCATCAGGTCCAGTTGCTCCAGCACCTGGCAAGCCACACTTAGCTGACCCGCGCCACCATCGATCAAAATCAAATCGGGGCGCTTGCCTTCTCCAGCCTGTAATTTTTGATAACGACGAAACAAAGCTTGGCGCATTGCTGCGCAGTCGTCTCCCCCAGTAATACCGCTAATGTTGTATCGTCGATACTCGGCAGTGCGCATAGCCAAACTGTCGTATACGACACAAGAAGCCACAGTCGCTTCGCCCATGGTGTGACTGATATCAAAACATTCGATACGTGACAATTGAGGGAGCGCGAGCGCTTCGCGCAATTTTTCCAGTCTAGCAAGCTGCCCGACCTGCTGGCCTGCTTGCTGGTGTAATGCCAGTAGAGCATTTTTCAGCGCCATATCCAGCCATTGGCGTCGCTCACCACTTACACTGTGACGTATCTGCACCTTATGCCCTTCCTGCACGCCAAGCAATTCTTCCAAGGCTTCTGCCGCAAGAGGCGTGCTAGTAAGTATAAGAGGCGGCACGCTATGGTTTAAGTAATGCTGTGCAAGAAAGGCATGCAGCACTTCGTCAGCCGCCTGCCCTTCGGCATTTTGCGGAAAAATGCTCTTATCACCCAGATGCCGGCCACCACGCACCATGGCCAGATTCACGCAGTGTGCGCCATCCAGCTCGGCGACAGCAACGATGTCCGCATCCGTTGCACGACCACTTTCCATGAACTGCTTTTGCTGCACCGTATGCAGCGCATGCAACTGGTCGCGTAGCGCAGCAGCCTGCTCATATTGCTGCGCTTCTGCCGCTTGCTCCATGGCTTGGCGCAGCAATACGTCCACTTCGCCCGGCTTGCCCTGTAATAGCAAATTCGCATTGCGCACATCGGTTGCGTAATCCTGCTGGCTAATCAGTCCAACACAAGGGGCAGTGCAACGATGAATCTGGTGTAGTAAACAAGGACGGGCACGATTAGAAAATGTACTGTCCTCGCAAGTACGGATGCGAAAAATTTTTTGCAGCAACTGTATGCTTTCCTTGGCTGCATGTGAGTTGGGGTAGGGTCCGAAATATTGATGTTGCTTGCTGGTCGCACCACGATAATAAGCCAGTCGAGGAAAAGCATGACCGGTCAAAACGATATATGGATAAGATTTATCATCTCTAAAAAGAATGTTATATCGCGGTTTTAATGCTTTTATTAAGTTATTTTCCAGCAGCAGAGCCTCAGCCTCGGAACGAGTGACTGTCACCTCAATACGCTCAATATGTGACACCATCAAGCTGATGCGCGGCGAGATATTTGATCTCTGGAAGTAGGATGCGACGCGTTTTTTTAGTTGCCCAGCTTTGCCGACATAAAGTACTTGCCCTTGACTATCCAGCATACGGTACACACCAGGCAGAAGCGGCAGACTGGCGATAAATAATTTAAGATCAAACTCTATTGTTTGGGTCAAGGCAATATGGATCGAGACTATGCGAATATAAAGTTATTGCGCTGAAAATGGCATGAAACATCGCTTCATTCACGCGTTTGGTCTGGGTATTGTAGCGGCTGCAATGATAGCTGTCATATAGCATTATGCCGTTCGACGATTTATGCCGCACGGCATGTATAAATTTATAGCTTTTGTTTTGCAAGCTCATAGCGCGCAACAAAGCCAGATGGATATTTCTAATTCGTCGGCTCTAGACGACAATAGTATTTACTCTATTTCAAGTAGTTAGAATTATCACGCAAACTTTATGTTGCCGTGTCACGACACAAATATTCAAATAATTAAAATTTTAAAAAAAAATAATATTAGTTAATTGTTTTTAAACATAAAACAATTCTGGCATGATCTATGCTTTAGTTATCAATACAGCAATATTGCTGAGCTGATATAAGGAAACAAGATGAATTATTCTTCAACTTTACAAAATAAGGCGGCCCAATCAATAGCTCTAGTTTCTATGCTGTTAATTGGCGCGACAAGCATTGTCCAGGCTGATTCCATGTCAAAAGAAGGCGCACCGTCTTTGACAGCTTACGACACGAACAATGATAACGCTGTTAGTTTGCAAGAAGCCACAAGCAAGCAAATGCCTGCCCCAGTATTCAAAGCGTTGGATACCAACCATGATGGCAAATTGAGCCATGATGAGTTCACTAAAGAAAGTCCGCAAACGAAATAGTCTGAGTTAATTTCTGTTTTTTCATAAAAGCCCCTTCTTGTGCGTCAGCTCCTCCTGACGCACTTTTTTTGCATCACCCCACTTTTTAGCCTTAGCTCTGTCACAAACGTAATTCTGGGCTTACTCAATTGCAAAATGGACAATGTCCAAAGGCACTTGCAAGAGAGTCGCTCAAGCACAGGCGTCACTTCACACAAAGGATTATTATGTTTATGAATAAGAGCCGGATAATTGGTTAAGGAAGGTATCTTACGTTCCAAAGTTGCCAAGAATAACTCGAGCATAATTTCACGATATATTCTTGATGAACCTTAAATACTAAGTTCAGGTAACATTAGGCAACAAAACAGTGAATGCCATTGACTTGGCCTCAAGAATTACATATGAATTCCTCAGAATTTCAGAAAAAAACATTTCTACTCCTGTTAACTATAGTCTCCATTGCATTCGGCTGGATCGTATGGCCTTTTTTTGGTGCGGTTTTTTGGGGTACCGTCCTTGCCATAATGTTTGCGCCTCTCTATCGTCGCTTGCTCGTTGTAACGCGCGGCAGGAAAAATCTGGCGGCGCTCGCTACTCTTGCTCTGTGTTTGATTGTCGTGATTCTCCCACTGGCGTTTATTACCGCTTCTCTAGTAAAGGAAGGTGTCAGTTTTTACCACAAGCTTCAGTCGGGTGAGCTGCATTTCGGCACATATTTTCATCAGATCATTAATGCCTTGCCTCAATGGATGGTCGATCTGCTGGATCGTTTCGGATTCGGTAACATTGCCGCGTTACAGGAACAATTATCTGTTGGCGTGATGGCGGGCAGTAAATTCATTGCAACTCAAGCTTTTACTATCGGTCAAAATACTTTTGAGTTCGTTATCAGTTTTGGCATCATGCTGTATTTGCTGTTTTTTCTAGTACGTGACGGTTCCAGTTTGTCCAGGCGGATCAAGTTAGCAATTCCATTAAGCATGGAGCATCAACAGTATTTGTTCAGCAAGTTCATCACGGCTCTTCGTGCGACGGTAAAAGGCAATATCGCAGTGGCCGCGATGCAAGGCGCTTTAGGTGGTCTAATCTTCTGGATTCTTGGTATTCAGGGGCCCATATTGTGGGGCGTCCTGATGGCATTTCTTTCGCTTTTGCCTGCAATTGGCGCCGCTTTGATATGGGCACCGGTTGCAATTTATTTTCTCGTCACAGGTGAAACATGGAACGGCGTAATCCTGATCGCATTTGGCGTGCTTGTGATCGGGATGATAGATAACATTTTTCGGCCTATACTTGTCGGCAAAGACACACAAATGCCAGATTATGTGGTACTTATTTCCACGCTTGGCGGCATGGCTCTTTTTGGCTTGAACGGATTCATCATTGGTCCGGTGATTGCAGCAATATTTATTGCGGCATGGGATCTCTTCACTGTAGTCGAAAAAAGCGGATAAAGATCAAACATCGTAACTACATAATTTTAAACATGATGCCAAGATTTCATTTGGTGTCAAAAAAATTTTTGAGAAGCTGTATATGTAGGAGTTGTTATGAAATGGGTAGTGATTTCGATTTATGTGATATCAATTTCTTTCGTACATCTTCGGGGTAAAGTTCGTCTTCCTCTGTTTCGGCAGTTATTCGATCACTCTTCCATCGTAGCTCCGATGAACCTGTTTATGTACCTATTTTCAGGGGTTCCTTACACGGCCTATTTTCCTGTCAAACAATTCAGCGGTCTGGAATTGCTGGAAGAGAACTGGGAATTAATCAGAGCTGAAGCGCTTAATCTGCAAGCGTTGAAAAAAATTCAAGCTGCGCAAAAAAACGATGATGCAGGTTTTAATTCGTTTTTTAAAAACGGATGGAAACGCTTTTACTTAAAATGGTATGACGCCAGCCATCCGTCAGCTGAACTCTATTGCCCCAAAACGGTTGAACTATTGCGTGCTATTCCGTGCGTGAAAGCCGCCATGTTTGCAGAATTGGGCCCGGACGGAAAACTCAATGAACATCGCGACCCCTTCGCGGGATCACTGCGCTATCACCTTGGATTGGTGACACCCAATGATGATCGCTGCTTTATAGAAGTTGATGGCCAGCGCTATAGCTGGCGGGATGGGCAAGCCGTTGTATTTGATGAAACCTATATTCATTGGGCTAAAAATGGATGCGACACCAATCGGATTATCCTGTTTTGCGACATTGAACGTCCAATGCGCTACCACTGGGCACAAGTGATTAATAAATGGTTAGGCAGAATAATCATGACCGCAGCAAGCTCACCCAATGAAACAGGGGATCAAACCGGCGGCATCAACAAACTATTCCGTTTTGTTTGGTTGGCAGGCCAGTACCGTCGAAAACTAAAAGCATGGAGTCGACCTTTATATTATGTAATTAAAGGCGGGTTAATTCTGGCAGTGGGAATTTTTATAGTTTGGTTATGATTATTTGGATCAAGACGCCTCACTTGCATTGACTTCGCCGGGGCATTCATCATGGCGACCCTACCCATTTTTACTGCCCCGACCGAACCCGCCACAATGGAACTTTATATCGCCCCCGCCTGGCTACCAGGCGGCCACTTGCAAACCATCTACACTAATCTCTTCATCACCTCACCCCACGCCGACTACCGGCGCGAACGGCTTGAACTCGACGACGGAGATTTTCTGGATTTTGACTGGATAGACGGCAACGCTATCGCACCTGTCGTCGTGCTATTCCACGGCCTCGAAGGTAGCTCGGCCAGCTACTATGCGCAGAGCTTGATGCACAGCGTAAAAGCGCGCGGCTGGAACGGCGTTGTCGCGCATTTTCGCGGCTGCTCGGGCGAAGATAACCGTCTGCCGCGCGCCTATTTCGCCGGAGACAGCGCAGAAATCGAACGCATTCTGCGCCACGTCAAATCACGTCATCCCGACGCGCCGCTATACGCAGTTGGCGTCTCGCTCGGTGCCAACGCCATGCTGAAATGGCTGGGTGAATCCGGCGAATCAGCACACAGTCTGGTAGCGCGCGCCGCCGCTATTTCCGCTCCGCTGGATTTAACTGCCGCCGGTAACGCGCTCGATCAGGGTTTTAATCGCCACATCTACACCGCGCGTTTTCTTTCCACGCTTAAAACTAAAGCACTGATAAAAGCCGAAAAATTCCCCGGCTTGCTAAACGTTAACGCCATCACTGCTGCCACCACTTTTCGTGAATTTGATACACTCGTTACTGCACAGTTGCATGGATTCATCGACGCCGACGATTACTGGCTCAAAGTCTCCAGCAAACCATTACTGAAATTCATCGCAGTCCCCACACTCGTCATCAACGCAAAAAATGACCCATTCCTGCCTGCCTCAACATTGCCAAGCTCCGCTGAAGCTTCAACCGCCGTCACACTGGAACAACCCAACACCGGCGGCCACGCAGCATTTCCGACAGGTCCGTTTCCCGGCAACATCAACTGGATGCCCAGCCGATTGATGGTATTTTTTTCGCCCGTAAACTAATCCTGCAAGTCTGGTTTCCCGGATACGAACCCCACAAGCCACACCCCGTCAGTGAGTTATGCTACGCTTTTCATCGACGGTCATGATCCACATTTCAATGTAGACCTTAGTGATGGTCTGTCATCACCCGTATCGGGAAACAACTGTTTTACGATATGACTGCCCTTTGCAAATTCACATTCAAAAATATAAAATGAAAGCATTGAATGTATTTATATGAGGTGATGCGATGGCAATGCTGACAGTACGCAATCTGCCCGACGACGTGCACCGCGCGTTACGTGTGCGAGCTGCCCAACATGGGCACAGCACCGAGGCCGAGGTCCGCGAGATTCTGGCAGCCGCGGTCAAACCTGAGTCACGCGTTCGCTTGGGTGAAGCTCTGGCAGCATTGGGCCGGAAAATTGGCCTGACGAACGAGGATTTCGAGGTCTTCGACCAGGTGGAAGACAAGGCACCAGCCGAGCCGCTGAGGTTTGAATGATCGTCCTCGATACCAACGTCGTTTCCGAGGCGATGAAGCCTGAGCCACACCAAGCCGTGCGAGCTTGGCTGAACGATCAAGCCGCCGAAACGCTTTATTTGTCCAGCGTGACGCTGGCCGAGCTGCTGTTTGGCATCGCGGCGCTCCCGGCCGGCAAACGCAAGAACATGCTGGCACAGGCTCTTGACGGTCTGATGGGACTGTTCAGGGATCGGGTGCTGCCATTCGACACCGATGCAGCACAGCGCTATGCCGAGCTGGCCGTGATGGCCAAGACTAGTGGGCGAGGCTTCCCAACGCCTGATGGTTACATCGCCGCGATCGCGGCCTCGCGGGGCTTCATCGTGGCGTCACGCGATACAGCCCCCTTCGAAGCGGCCGACGTCCCCGTCATCAATCCATGGAGTGCAAGCACACGTTAGAGTCAGGTATATATTCTAAGCTTTCATACCTTTACTGCCAAACTACCCGCTCTTTTTTACCGCTATTTGCTTATACTTTTCGAACAATTTTACCAATAGTTGTGAAATGCATATTTAAAGAACGCTGCAATCTGTGAGTAACTATATTCGCCAGTCGCATACATTGCCACAATGGCTTCATTACGGTTGGCATGAGCCTGCGCTATTTTTTCCAGCGGCGGTGCAGGTGGTTAGCGCTGGGCGTTGGGTATATTGATATCTTCAGGCAATGCCTTGGTTTTTTGCTGCATTTGTTGCACACAATGATCATCACCCAGAAACACTTGCCGGTTTAAATGTCGCCATATTGATTCTTGTCCAATGCCTTGCGCAACAAATTGACGATACCTGTGCACCGCCTCATTTCGTTTGCTTCCAAATTGTGCCAACAATTTGTTAGTCGCCAACCATGACGGCGCTGAAACTTCACCCAACATTGCATTGTAGCTGCTCCATGGCCACTTCCCGGGATGATCCACCATCCCCGCTCTTACCGGATTGAGGACAACATAACGTATCAATTCCATCAGATAAGTGTCCGCATCAACCAAAATCGCTTTATATCGTTCCTGGAACAAATTTCATGCTTTCGCTTAGCTCAAACGTTAGGCCTCTTGATGCCATAAGGCACACAGGTGTAATATTGGCAGCATGAAGCCTGTGAACTGGAGCACTGAGAAGAATATCAGCCTCAAAGCTGAGCGTGGTATATCTTTTGAAGAGGTAGTATCGGCCATGTCGAATGGCGGCCTTCTTGTCGTGCTGGATCATCCGAACACAGTCCTTTACCCGAACCAGCGTATTTTTGTGGTTCGAATTCGTGGCTATGCCTACTTGGTGCCGTTTGTGGAAACGAAACAGGAAGTCTTCCTGAAAACGATCATCCCCAACCGCAAAGCCACTCGTATTTATCTTGATGAGGAAAATTGAAATGGATAATGAACGTAAACTTGAAGAAGAAATTCTTGCTTCTTTTGAAAGAGGCGAATGGCAGCCCGTTCCCAAAAACAAAAGTGAAATTGCACGTTATGCGGCAATGGCTTCCGCATCTCTGGCTAAAGACAAGCGTGTCAACATTCGTATTTCTTCCCGCGATCTCAACGACCTTCAGGCAAAGGCAGCAGAAGAGGCAATCCCTTACCAGACGTTAATGGCCAGCGTTCTTCACAAATACGTCACTGGACGCCTTGTCGAGCCATCGCCCAGCCTTACCCCTCGTCCAGGCGGGGCGCGCCAAAAACGTCGCGCCCCTTAACTTGAGCGTTGAGCGTCCTGAACATTGAACTCTATCGACACGCTGGTTTTTTGAGCCGCTCTGTGCCGCTCGACGTTGTCGTCGATGGTCAGATAGTCGAATCCGTCAAGGCCGATCAAGCGCTTTCCCTTTCGCTTCTTGACACCGGAGCTACCCTGCAGGTTTCGATGCAAGGCACTGTATTCAGCCCCATCGTCGAGGTCACCGCCGATGGTCATCACCAAAGATTTGAGTGTGGTACACCTCTGTGGGTATTCTGCGATTTCCTGTCGCTATGCTATTTGCCTTTGCTGAAGCAGCGCGCGTTCTATATCCGTCGGATCGTAAATGCAAAGAGGAAACGAATGGAGAACGAAGGAACGAACGGGTAGAGTAGAGAACCTGTTCTCTACTCTACCCAGTGATTTGTTTGAATGTTAGCGCAGTAATCGGCGGTTGCCGAAAATCGCGCCGAAGAAA
>NZ_CAKMLL010000079.1 GCF_927797785.1 Candidatus Nitrotoga sp. BS
TTAGGGGGCTGGGCGCGGGTGACCGCGCCTGGCTACCCGACATTGTGATCGCGAAGCGAGCCACAATCTAAACCGTTTGTTGGACGAGCCCGGCCCAGAGTGCTCGAGTGGCCTCATAGAAAATATCTTGTTGTGAATGGCTCCGGTTTGAAGTTCTAGCGGGATAACGGGCGGTTGAACGCCCGTTTCATAGAGGCTGTATCCACAGGTGATGCCCGATGCGGACGTTTATTCGCCTATTTCGCCAGATTTCAGACGAATGAATCTCCCAGCTTGTAGGCACTGACATCCCGGCACTTGTCAAAAGTGCGTATCGCTTATATGGTCAGCATGTTTCCCGTGCGGCAAGCGGGGCGGGCATGCCCCCGAGAACAAAAATCGAATCCGCGTTCGCACGATCTGCATCACCGCCCCGCAGCAGGTACACAGGATAGGTACACGCGCCTTGACCCAGTCCGATGCCAGGCCCGGATTGAACTTCGATACCCCATGCAGCAAAGCGATTAAGCGTTTGCAATTGGCATGCAAGAAACCGAAGTTGCTCGCCCGCCTAAAACCTTTCGGCAGCACATGCTGCAACACCCGCCACAGAAACTGCGCGCCGGGTACGGTTCAGCGACCACCGCCGCAGGCATGACCAGATGGACATGCGGGTGATACTCCATCTGGCGCGTGTTGGTATCCAACACCGCGATGGCACCGGGCGTGCCCCGCAGCTGCTTGTCGTTCTGGGCGAACGCGCGCACAGTCACCCAGCTACAACGTATAAGCGAGTCGTAGATGATGCGCTGGTGCGCAAGAGCCAGCCCCTTGAATTCCGCAGGCAGGGTAAAAGTCAGCAGAACGTATTCGGCTGGTACCTGTTTTTGTAACTGCCGTTCCAACCAAGGCTGGCTTTCGTGGTGCGGGCAATGCGGGCAATGGCAATTGCAGCCGTAGCCCTTTGCCCAGGCGCAGCGCAGGCTATACAGCGTGAAGAAGCACACCCGGTAACTGACTACGCGCGTGGCGATTAATATCCACCGGACTCTCGTCGACCGTGACGACATCCGGCAGGCGTTGGCACCTCGGGGGGTTGATCAGTCCGGGCGCGACCAAGGCTTGCGCAAGATGGACGGGTAGTAAAACTTTAACCCTCTACAGGTCGAGTTTGACCGTACTCCACGCGTGCGACGCCACCAGTTCGGAGAAATAGTTTCTCAGTTGTGCCTCGGTCAGGTTGTCGATTTAATGATCGAAGCGCGCGCCGATGCGGCGTAGGGTGCGCGAGTACGCCTCGATGGTCTTGGGCTGCAAACCTTTGAGCTTGAGGTGCTTGAGAGGTGTCTGGTACGGCTGGTCGAAGTGCGATTGCGATGAAAATGTTGTGTTCATGCTGGCGTGTCCTCACGATTGTGTGCAAAACCAACCCCTCAGAAAACGAGGAGACGAAGATACAGCATAAATCGTGGCATCGCAGTTTGGGTTTCCTCCGCGTGGTGGCTTCGTCCAACAAGTTTGTTGACATGTCTTACAAATTGACAGTATGTTAAAAAAGGCCAGTTGAAATGATTCTGGTTATTTGGTGATTAGCGAGTTGACCCAATGCCAGGGGGAGAAGTGCCGAGGGGGTTTGAACCAGATAGGTTAGCCAAGTTCCACTATCTTGCTCCCTATCTCCCATTGCTCCGTTATAAGGGTGGCCTGTTGTTAACCGTAAGTTTGCTGAGTTCTGTTCGTGGGTTTGCACAATTTGAGTATTAACTTGAACAAGGAGAAAGATCATGAAACCCAATTTTTGCCTAACGGCAATTTTCGCACTGGCGGCGCTTATGGTAGCTTTGCCCGCTGCAGCCCACAGCCCCAACGACATTGACCCAAACGCTCTTCGCTCTCTGGTGCAACAGTCTGCAGCCGTAGTGCAGGGCAAGGTTGTTGATATAGATTATCGTAATTCTGAGCCTACCCGTGAACAGCCAAATGGTCTGCCCCATACTTTTGTTACTTATGCAGTTGAGCAGGTGGCAATAGGTTCGTTGGCATCCAAGCGGCTGGTGTTGAAAGTGCCCGGCGGAGCAGATGGCAGCGGTGGTTTCTACACGGAAACTTCAGCGCCTACTTTTGCCCGTGGCCAGCAGGATATTCTGTTTGTTCTTGGCGGAAAAATTGAAAGCTGCCAATTGGTGAATTGTGCCGATGGCCGCTTCAGGGTAATTGATGGTCGCGTCTACAATACTTGGGGTGTGCCATTGGTAGAAGCGCGTAAGCAATTGCGATTTGGTGGTAAGCCGCGTTTTGACCTTAATGTAATTGAGGTTCCGCGACCAGACTTTGAGCAATTGATGAAACGACCCGAGGCCAAAGCCAGAATCGAAAAAGAGGGCGGTGACATTCGCGCATTGCGCAAGCGCTATGAAGAAGAAGCCCCCAAATTCTATACGGTCAACATGGCCCAACAGCCCAGTGAAGACAGTGCGACAGACAAATTTGAGGAAAAACCGGCGGAACCGTCAGAGAAATTTGACCAACCAATAGCAGCTGAAGAATTTCTGAAAATTATTCAGGAGCTTGAAAAGTCAATCGGCAAACCCCGGCAGAAGGTGGAAATGGCAAACCCCAAGCTGAAGTTTAAAGTGCCAGACCCAAAAATGGAATTATTAAAGGCCGAAAGGGTGCCACGGATTAAAATCAGTGACGAAGAACGGGATGACAAATCGGTTATAGAAGACGAAAAAGAGGACGGAAACGATCTGCGCCCGACACCGGGTACCATTACCCCGCAACCCGGCACTGTCATACCGCGTCCGGTTAAGCCCGGTATTCGCTCTGGCACTAGTATCAACCCAGCATCTGGCACCACAACAGAGGGAGAACAGCAATGAAAAAGGGAATATTTTTCGTGGCGTTAGCCACTGGCATTTTGGGCTTAAGTACACCCGCGTGGTCTGCTTCGTGGTTGGAGTGTGACGGCGACAGTAACAAGAAACTACGCTGGGGTGGCAATTCAACATCTGCGCGTATTAATACTAACAGCTTCACTGGCAGCAATTTAACTGCAGTACAGCGCGGCATTGATATCACCAACGTTAACCCGTCACCGTTTAGCATTAACGATACCACAGAATCAGGTGGCGTTGGCAGTGGTAACGGCCAGAACGAAATTTATGCGGAGAGCATTTCTCCACCTGGTGTGGCACGTATGCGCTATCACTGCTACTGGCTTTTTGGCTGGAATTACGGGCTTGACGAGGTAGACATCGCGCTCGATTCATCAGGCCGATCGTGGACTAGCTCACAGGCAAAGTCATCTAATTCTGTCTATACCGGCACCAGGCTGCCCATTGAAGCAGTAATTGTGCATGAGGCCGGCCACTATTTGGGGCTTATGCACGTTAACTCGGAGTACAACATAATGGGAGACTCCTGGCGGCACCATCATGCGAACGGCTCCACAGCCAAAAGTTATTTTGGTGAAGATGCCTCGCACGGGGCAAGAGTACTTTACGGTTCCCAATCATCTGCTTTCAGAGACGTGTCAGCATCGCATTGGCGTCGCACTGGTGCCGACGGTGAGTATTCAAGCCATGACCGCGTGAGAATGCGTAATAGCGCCAATACGGCAAACCTGCCCGGTATTACAATTGAGGGAGAACCAGGTTACAGAGTCAACCGCGGGGCAGCAGTAAGAGCGGAGTTCACCATTGAGAACAACGGTAAACAAACGCACAACGATGTTACCTACGGTATTTATATCTCCACAAACGATTATATTAGTTCGGGAGATTTGCGTGTTGGAGGGGGTACGTTTGGGTCGGTGCATCCGGCAGATGTGTACACCACAACGCTAGGAGTAACCATACCTAGTACGCTGAATGCGGGGCAAAATTATTGGTTAGGCATTATTGTGGACGACAACAATTCCATTAGCGAAGTAAGTGGCAGTAATAACCGCGCTTATATACCGATAAGGGTAAATTAGCCCGAACAAATTGCGCCTTTAGGGGCGCTTTTTTTTTAACCGCCACGCAAGGCGAACAGGAGAGGCAGATCAAGTTGCTCCAGATCATGCAATAAATGACAAAGGACAAAACACGGGTAGAGTAGAGAACAGAACAGGTTCTCTACTCTACCCGTACATTCGCGCTCCCCGGTGTTGGCCAACGTCGTACTGGATGAACTGGACTGGGAACTGGAACGGCGCGGCCACCGCTTCGCGCGTTACGCCGACGACTGCAACATCAAGGTCGGAAGCCTGCGCGCGGAACAGAGGGTAATGGCGAGCGTAAAGCACTTCGTCAGTGATTCACTGCGGCTCACAGTTAATCCGCTGAAGAGCGCGGTAGATCGCCCGTCGAAACGCAAGTTTCCGGGCATTACGGTTAGCCGCACCGGCGCGCAGCTCAAGGTGGCGGATAAAGCCATCGACAAGCTGAAACAGCGCGTCTGCGAACTGACCCGTCGTACACGAGGCCACCATTTGGCCGTCATCGTCGCAGAGCTGAGAAACCCCCTGCTTGGTTGGAAAGCGTATTTCGGCATGGCCGAAGTGATGAGCCCTTTGCGCGACATAGACAAATGGATACGACGCAAGTTACGCTGCTACATCTGGAAGCAATGGGGGACGAGCCGGCTACCGGGAACTGCGCAAACGCGGTGTGACTGTGCGTGAAGCATGGAACACCAGCAAATCAGCGCATGGGCCTTGGCGGCTGTCGAAGACTCCGGCGCTCGCACTGGCTTTGCCGGTGCGGTATTTCAGCAGTTTGGGTCTACCCGCTCTTGTTGCGTGGTAGGAGTCATATTTATCGAACCGCCGTGTACGTGATCCGTACGCACGGTGGTGTGGGAGGGAGGGGCCGAGAGGCTTCTTTCTATCCCGATTATGCTCAGATAGCCGTGCATCACGCTTAGTGGCAATAGCGAAGAATAAAACCGCATAAAATTTTAAAGCTCACTGCAAAACCAGAGAGTAAAGTGCTGTATTCACAATATGTTAAAATATGATACTACGCGAAGTGTGGCTCACATTGCTGCATAATTGAAGTCGTTAGGCCAACGCACCATATTCATCTGGAGGATTATAGTTAAATGAAAATTATGTATTTAATTTTTGGTATTGCGTTATGCCAAGTTATTTCTGGGTGTGCTCAGTACCAGTGGCAAAAACAGGGCAGTACTCAGCTTGAGTTCAACAAAGATAACTACGAGTGCCAATCTGAGGCGGCAATTATTTATCCGACACAAATTGTTCAAGAGCAACGATCTTCTGGCTACACCACTCCATCAACCACAAACTGCGACGGCAATGAGTCGACTTACGAAAGCGCTGGAAAAACCTACGGCAAGAGTCAAGTTAACTGCACAACAAAGCCTGGTAAACGAGTCCAGGGAGTTACAAAAACCACTGATGTAAACAAAAGAAACAGAAATGAATCAGCCAAGCAATGTATGTACGCTCGAGGCTGGGAGCGAATCCGTGTCCAATAAATATACTTCCACAATTGTTTGCAACGTTTGCTTTGTTGGATATTCCGGCCTGACAATTCCGTCGCAAGGGATAGCCCAGCTGCCGGCTCCCGCTTAGCTAAAACGTTGAGGCTGTAGAAAAACTCAAAATTGTGAAAATCGCCTTATGAAAAATCAACAAATTACGATACCTGTTCTCGTTGAAAACAGGGTTTTTATACAGCCTCATTAGGTCACACGGCGACACCTTCAGATCATGAGCGTCGAAGAACACAACACCGTGCGGCGATCAGATTGGCGGAACGCACTTGCGTGGTCGCTGCAGCGTCCCTATCGTGCGGTACTTGTTGGAGGTTTATTGGTGTTCGCGGGAGTAGGAAGCGCACTCGGGCTCTTTCGCTGGCAGCTTCCGCTTTTGCGGTGGTCTTTTGCTGTCATTTGCTGGGTTTCCGCGCTCGTACTCTTGGTCAGACTAGCCGTTCGAGTTCGAAAAAGAGAATGACGATCTTTGTCACCAGTCTGCAGTGGGCTTGTTGGCTTCGACTGACGACGACTCTTTAACCTCCAGCCGCCACCCATACACCGTCATTGTTTAGGCGCACTTGCATTTACAGCAAGTGGCCTCCACTGCGAGAATTCTGTAGGTGATCTTGCCGGCGCATACTTTCGCCACATTAATATTCAGCACACGTATCGTGTACGAAGTCTTTACCAAAGGGAAAGTGGTTCGTATCCCACGTATGTGGACTCACTATGAGTGCGCAAATGCCAAACGATTAAGCTTAGATCGCGAAGCGAGCCACGATCTAAGCCGTTTGTTGTAAAAGTCCGACTGGCTCACAAATGCTATGTAAATATCTCCCAAATCAGGAGGGCTGCAACTGCAATGGCCGTTAGTGGTGCCTTATTTTTTTCGCGGCATATATAGGTCAGTAATACTGCCTTCGGCAATTTCCGCTGCGAAGCCGATAGTTTCCGACAGCGTGGGGTGCGGGTGAATAGTCAGACCGATGTCTTCCATGTCCGCACCCATTTCCAGTGCAAGCACTGTTTCGGCAATCAGTTCACCTGCATTGCTGCCAACGATGCCCGCACCGAGAATACGTTTTGTTTGTGGGTCATACAGCAGCTTGGTAAGCCCTTCTCCACGTCCCATAGACAATGCACGGCCGCTCGCCGCCCACGGGAAAGCTGCCTTCTCATAGGTGATGCCCTGTGTTTTAGCTTGCGTTTCGGTTAGACCCATCCAGGAAATTTCCGGATCGGTATAAGCCACAGATGGAATAGTGAGCGCATCGAAGCTGGCTTTATGCTCGGCAATAACTTCTGCTGCCACTTTGCCTTCATGCGTTGCTTTGTGTGCCAGCATGGGATCGCCAACAATGTCGCCAATAGCATAGATATGCGGCACATTGCTGCGTTGTTGCTTATCCACTGGGATGAAGCCACGCTCATTGACTTCGACACCTGCCGCTTCTGCGTTAATTTCGTGACCGTTTGGACGACGTCCGACGGCGAGCAGCACACGATCGTATACCTGTGGCTGAGGTGCATTTTCACCCTCAAAGATTATATTCAGCCCTTCCGTCTTTGCCTCAATTTTGGTGACCTTGGTCTTCAAGTAAATTGCTTCATAACGTTTTTCGATGCGCTTGTGCAACGGACGCACGAGATCGCGGTCAGCACCAGGAATCAGGCCATCGGCCAATTCGACCACAGAAATTTTAGAGCCTAGTGCGTCATATACCGTGCCCATCTCCAAGCCGATGATGCCTCCGCCAATAATCAACATACGCTCCGGAATATCCTGCAACAGCAATGCGCCGGTGGAATCAATCAAGCGTGGATCATCGTACGGAAAGCCGGGAATGCGCGTCACGCTGGAGCCTGCTGCAATGATGGCATTATCAAACGTGATGGTTTTGCTGCCGTCGCTGGTTTCTACCGTAACGCTGTTAGGCGAGCTGAATTTCGCCACACCGTAAACTACTTTTACTTTGCGCTGCTTGGATAGTGCGACTAAGCCGCCGGTTAGCTTGGCGACAATACTTTCCTTCCAGCTGCGGATTTTATTAATGTCGATTGTCGGTTTGCTAAAAGTTACACCATGAGGTGAAATTTCATCTGCCTCGGTGATAACCTTGGCGACGTGCAGCAGTGCCTTCGACGGGATGCAGCCTACATTAAGGCACACTCCACCCAGTTTGGAATCGCGTTCAATTAGTATTACCTGTTTGCCCAGATCCGCAGCACGGAAAGCTGCGGTATAGCCACCGGGACCGGCACCCAGGACAACGATTTCAGCATGAAGATCACCTTTTGCAAAAGCGGGAGAGGTTGAGCTAGCAACTTCAGGAGCCGATGATGAAGCAGTAGAGACTTGTGACATGGATGCAGCTCCTTCTGCCTCCGTTCTTTCTTTATCAGGGGAGGGAGTTGGTATTTCCTCTGAAACAGGGGGGGGTGAAGTGACTGGAGTGGGTTGAGCAGGGGAAGAGGTAGGCTCTTCTGCTGCCGTCTCGGTTTCCAGCATTAAAATCAAATCGCCTTGGTTGACCTTGTCACCAATCTTGATCTTTAATTCCTTCACCACCCCCGCAGCGGGGGAAGGTATATCCACAGTCGCCTTGTCGGTCTCCATTGTGATCAACGATTGCTCTATTGTCACGGCCGAGCCAATATTTACCATCACCTCGATAATAGTTACATCCTTAAAGTCACCAATGTCCGGCACGTTAACTGCGAGGGTTTGTGTCATAATTTTCTTTCGTGTTCATTTCAGGCAAGTGCATTTACATATAATCTCTTGGTGAGAAATGTTTCTGCTAACTTCTTATCTGTCCGCTGCCCAGCACAATAAATTTCTGTGAAGTTAGCCCTTCCAACCCTACCGGGCCGCGCGCGTGAATTTTGTCAGTGGAGATGCCGATTTCTGCACCTAATCCATATTCAAAGCCATCGGCAAATCGTGTTGAAGCATTCACCATCACCGAGCTGGAATCGACCTCGCGTAAAAAACGCATCGCCTTGGTGTAATTCTCAGTCACGATGCTGTCGGTGTGCTGTGATCCGTAGGTATTGATATGCACAATTGCATCATCCAGTCCAGTCACCACACGCACGCTCAAAATCGGCGCCAGATATTCGGTGCGCCAATCTTCTTCTGTCGCAATTGCCATTTGAGCAATCAATTTACACGCGGCCTCGTCGCCACGCAGTTCAACGCCCTTGTCTTGATATGTTTTACATAATTGAGGCAGCACTTGTGCCGCCACACTGGCAGCCACCAACAGGGTTTCCATGGCATTACATACACCATAACGTTGAGTTTTGGAGTTGTCGGCGATACGGAGGGCTTTTTCCAAATCAGCCTCGTCGTCGATATATACATGGCAGATTCCGTCCAGGTGTTTTATAACCGGCACACGAGCTTCTTCCGAGATGCGTGCGATTAGACTTTTTCCGCCACGCGGCACGATCACGTCCACATATTCTTGCATGGTAATGAGTTCGCCTACTGCTGCACGGTCGGTGGTGCTTATCACCTGCACAGCGCTCTCCGGCAAGCCAGCTTCGCGTAGCCCATGTTGAACGCATGCCGCAATTGCCTGGTTGGAATGAATCGCTTCGGAACCGCCGCGTAAAATGGCAGCATTGCCGGATTTAAGGCACAACCCTGCGGCATCAGCCGTCACATTTGGGCGCGATTCATAAATGATGCCGATAACGCCAAGCGGCACACGCATTTTACCGACCTGGATGCCGGAAGGACGATATTTCAAGTCGCTAATCTCACCGATGAGATCCGGCAGGGCAGCTATCTGTAACAGCCCTTCTGCCATGCTACGCAAGGTTTTTTCAGTTAGGGTGAGACGATCGATGGAGGCGGCATCCAATCCGTTAAGACGCGCAGCAGCGGTATCCTTGGAGTTCGCCGAAATCAGTTGTGCGGTGCTGCTCAGGATTGCAGCAGCAATTTTTTCCAGGGCACAATTTTTTGCCGCAGTACCGGTTTGCGCCATGACGCGAGAAGCGGCACGTGCTTTCTGCCCGATTTGTTGCATGTATATTTTGATGTCGTCCATTTCTACCTCATCATTCAAGCGGAACCAGCACATGGGCAGAGCGCTGCGATATCCATCATCATTGTCACAACACGCCCATCACATTTACGATGAATATTGCTGCGCTTCATCCTTGCTATATGTGCGCATTTTACCATTGCACTTAAGTTAAAATGCGCATCTTGTATATCAAGGGTCTGCCATGTCTGACATTCTGCAAAAAATTCTTACTGTCAAGGCGCAAGAAATTGCTGCCGACAAAGCCATTTGCTCATGGGAAACTATGCGCACGAACGCGGAACAAGCCTTACTCACTCGTGATTTTGTCGGAGCCATTCGCAGCAAAATTACAGCAGGTCAGCCCGCAGTGATAGCCGAAATAAAAAAAGCTAGCCCAAGTAAAGGCGTGTTGCGCGCAGATTTTCGCCCGGCTGAAATTGCTGCTAGCTATGCAAGTCACGGCGCGGCCTGCCTGTCCGTGTTAACTGATGTGCAATTCTTTCAGGGCAGTGCCGAATATTTGCAAGAAGCGCGGGCCGCTTGTTCTATTCCAGTACTGCGCAAAGATTTTATGGTGGATACCTACCAAATTTATCAGGCTCGAGCGTTAGGGGCGGACTGTATCCTGCTGATTGCGGCAGCATTGAGTCTGACGCAGATGCAAGAGTTTGAGGCTTTGGCGCACAGCCTGGGGCTAAGCGTGTTAGTAGAAATTCATAATAAAGCGGAATTGGATCAGGCATTGCAACTCAACACTCCACTCATCGGCATCAATAACCGCAACCTGCGTACTTTTGAGGTAACGCTGCAAACTACGCTGAATTTATTACCGCACATTCCACAAGAACGTATGGTGGTAACTGAAAGCGGAATTCTTCGGACAAAAGATGTGCAATTGATGCGCAGCAATCACGTCAATGTTTTTTTGGTAGGTGAAGCATTCATGCGTGCCGCCGAGCCAGGCATTGCATTAGCACGGCTGTTTGGGTTGTGATACAGGTGAGTACGCCAGCGGTGGCATAATTGTACGGTTGCTGTTCTGTTAGAAAATCAGGTGAACAGATTATTTCGGGGTTGACGAGCCAATGATGATTAGCAGTCTAGGAATATTACAAACAAGTCATCTTGTTTGGGTAATAAGTCACCGCAGATAATTTTGCAGGTGTTGATATTGAGTAGTATCACCAGCATTATCTTAAAATATAAATCGGGCACCTGAAGGTGCCCGATTAAGATCTAACTACTTATCCTCTTACGAAGACAATAATTTAGAACGAATGTTTCATACCCACTGAGAAGGCGCTCGCGTCTCCACCTACAACTGTATTGCTAATGGAAGTGCCGCCACTGTTCCAGCCAAGCTGGTAATTTGTGTTGTTATCATTTCTCAGATCGGTGTACAAAGCATACAGCGTAGTATGGTTGGTCATTTTGTGGTCGTAACCCAATGAATACTGCTTGCCGCCAGACTTAGGATTATTACCAGCATTATGATTGACATCGGTATACGCCAGTTTAAGCGCATCATTTGAGGTCATGTTATATTTGCCGGATAGATACCAAGCTGTGGAGGTGCCAGAGCCAAGATCATTGCTGATTTTTTCAAAAACACCATTTAACCCGAATAGCGGTGTAGAGTAGCCAACGCCACCTTTCCATGCTGATGTTTTAAATGTAGTGCCCAGACCATTGCTTATGCTTTGGTAGGCTACAGTTGCATAAATCGGACCAGCGTCGTACATTGCTGCAAGCGATACACCTTCATTTGTATGGAATAAGCTGTTACCTGGATTTGGCGTATTTGGCGAATTGAACCCTGGTGCTGTACCGCCTTGGTCACCAAAATAAGAACCTGCCGCACTGAAACCAGAATAATTCAAGCTATTGAAACCTACAGTGTTGTTAGTACGAACGTCGTGACCGAGACCCATCAGACTACGGTTATCAGCAATGGTATTATGGAACATGTCCATGCCGCGAGTAGCTAACTTATAGGGGGTATCGAAACGCCCCAGCTTTACCGTACCTGCCATGTCGCTTTTCAAACCAGCGAAGGTGTCACGGAAGGCAAGGCGTGAATCCGAACCTGGGCTTTCTGTGCCGCCTAGACCTGCGCCAATTGCAATTTGGTTTTCAATTTGCCAGATTGCAGACAAACCACTACCCAAATCTTCTGAACCTTTAAAGCCTAAGCGGGAACCATTGCTGCCCACCCCCTGGCTATTCCTGTTCCCGTCATTGTTTACGACGTCATAGGATACGTTAGCTTGACCGTACAGGCTAACTTCGGCCATTGCTGCAGAGGTCGCACATACACCCGCGACTGCTAGAGCAATCAAACTCTTATTCATGTTCATAAAATGTTCTCCTTGATTTACTAAATTGGTTTTCCGGGAAAACCTCTCAAATTTAAAGCACTTATGAGAAGTCAGCCCATATTTTGACAGAGAGCTTAAGAGATAAGCAAGATGCTTGTTGTATTATTGCAACAAAATATAAACAAACCGTTTCTTTAATTTTAAAGAGGTCTGCTTTACAAGCAGAAATTTGAAAGGTAGCTTTGGTGTTAATATCATTCCTTAATTTTTAGTGGTGCCATTATTCTCGGGTCGGTATGGGTATACTAATGTTCAAGGGGAGCGCTCGTTGTTAAATTTAGACAGCTTGATTATCAGTTTCGACAAAAGCTTGCGTACTCTATTTAATGAGGCGCACAGTATCCGCCCTTTCCCTGATGCTGGTTTGCCGGATGCCGCATTAGACGAGAACGAAAAAAAGCTTGCAGCAGCACTGATGCGCGTCAATCATTGCGGTGAAATTTGCGCTCAAGCGTTATATCAAGGGCAAGCATTGACGGCACGTGATCCTGTGATGCAAGAAGAGTTGCAGCAAACAGCCAATGAAGAGACTGAACATTTGGCATGGACGTCGCGACGTGTGCATGAGTTAGGCGGCCATCTAAGCTTGCTCAATCCAATTTGGTATGGGAATTCGTTGGCCATCGGCGCGTTTGCTGGGTTGTTGGGTGACAAATGGAATCTTGGATTTATGGCAGAAACTGAACGTCAGGTGGCTACACACTTACAAAGTCACTTGGATAAACTGCCAGAACAGGATATAAAAAGTCGTACGGTTGTCCAGCAAATGCTTACAGATGAAACTCGGCATGGGGATCTTGCTGTGCAATTGGGTGGTGTAGAATTGCCACTGCCGATAAGGCTGGCAATGCAAGTGAGTGCAAAGGTAATGACACAGACTGCATATTGGGTATAGCTTTGAATCCCACGAAAAACGCCCGATAGCGTGTTGAAGAAGCAGTTACATCTTATCCTCTGCACCGTAGATGTGTCTATATCTTAAACCGGCCTTTAGTTGTGGGTTTCGCAAATTTAGACCACCATGGCTATTCTAGGCGGTCTACCGCTATTCGAAATCTATCCTAAAAATAAAAATCGAAGTATGTCTATTCGATTGATATTCAAGATAACTATAGGGCATCTCAGAAAATCTTCACCATTCGCTGCCTGAGGCAAGACTGACGGCCAGAGCTTTGGAATAGTACGATTCATCAACTTCATTCTTTTAATGCATGTGCCCTCATGTCCCGGTTTTTTGATGTTGAGACACTTACCGTTAAGTTCACAGTGACGGTAGTCAATGGTGCTTGTGTGCCCGCTATGGCATAAGCAGGTTGATTAGAGCTGCAATGTCTAAAAAATCCTGAATGACTACATCGATGCGATAATATTCTATGGTTTCCGTTCAACAAAAACTTTTTTCCTCGTCCAGAGATGTCGATTCCTGGCTTCATTCTTTATCAACAAAATTTGTTTCTGCAGAAGTTGAAGTTATCCGCCACGCCTGCGAATTAGCTGCGCCACTTTATGCCGGACAAGTCGAACTGACGGGTGCACCACTGTTTCAACACGCGCTTGGTGCAGCATCTATTCTGGTTGGTTTGAATATGGATTTTGAAACTGTAGCTGCAGCCATAATGCATGCGGTGCCCAAGTATCTGGACCGCTGGGCTGAAGCGTTGGAAACACGTTTTAGCGTTAATGTACGTCATTTGGTTGACGGGATTTCGCGCATTGAGAAAATCCGAGAATTCAGCGAAATGCAAGACCTGCATATAAAAGAAAAGAATAAGGGAGATGGAAGTCAGCAGATTGAAAGTTTGAGAAAAATGGTTTTGTCCATGGTAGAGGACATCCGTGTGGTACTTATCAAGCTTGCTGAGCGAACCCAGACTATGCGTTGCTTGTCAGGTGCTAGTGAAGATCAGCAAAAACGGGTTGCGCTGGAAACACAGGGTATTTTTGCACCGCTGGCAAACCGTCTCGGCGTATGGCAAATAAAATGGGAGCTGGAAGATCTTGCTCTACGCTATCTGGAGCCGGATATATACAAAAAAGTGGCTATGCTGCTGGATGAGCGCCGGGTAGATCGCGAACAATATATCGCGGATGTACTGACTAAATTGAGACAGGAGTTGAGTCAGGCAAACATTAAGGCAGAGGTAGCAGGGCGAGCAAAGCATATCTTTAGCATAGTCAACAAGATGAAACGCAAGCAAGTAGATTTCAGCGATCTCTACGATGTGCGCGCAGTACGCATTCTGGCGAATAATGTTAAGGATTGTTATGCGGCACTTGGACTGGTGCATAACTTGTGGCAGCCTATTTCCGGCGAATTTGATGACTACATTGCGCATCCCAAAAGCAACGACTATCGCTCATTGCATACGGCTGTGGTCGGTCCGCGCAACTTGGCACTGGAGGTGCAGATACGTACTTTTGAGATGCATCAGCATTCGGAATTAGGATTCGCTGCGCACTGGCGATATAAAGAGGGCGTAAAATCGGATGCCAGATTCGATGAGCAGATTATTTTGCTGCGCCAGATATTGGCATGGAAAGAAGACGTAACTGACAGTGGGGACATGCTGGCGCAATTCAGAAATGAATTATTTCATGACCAGGTTTATGTGCTCACGCCTCAGGGGAGGGTAATCAATTTGCCCAGGGGTGCGACCCCAGTGGATTTTGCCTATGCTTTACATACAGATTTGGGACATTGTACGCGCGGTGCCAAGGTGGATGGCAGTATAGTGCCCCTCAATTATAAGTTGCAACACGGGCAACGAGTGGAGGTCTTGGCTGCCAAACAGTGCTCACCGAGCCGTGACTGGCTAAATCCTGCTCATGGATATTTGCAAAGTCGGCGAGCCCGAGCCAGGGTGCGGCACTGGTTCAAGTACCAGAGTTTTGATGAGCATGTTTCTCAAGGCAGGACGCAGTTGGATCGCGAACTAAATCGGCTGGGTGTCACCTCTTTAAATCAGGAAAAAATCGCGCAAAAGTTGCATTTTAACAAGTTGGAAAACATGTTGGCCGCAATCGGGCGAGGCGATGTCACACAACGGAATCTCGTTCTTACAATTCAAAACGAAATTCCAGCCAGAACAAAAGCAATAAGTAAACCAATTGCCACTAAGGTTAATACTACAGGCTCATTCCCAACAGGCATCATGGTTGAGGGCGTAGGTAATTTGCAGACCAGAATAGCGAAATGTTGTAAGCCCGTGCCGCTTGATTTGATTGTTGGATATGTCACGCGTGACCGGGGGATAACTATTCATCGACAGGATTGTTCATTCATGCTGCACTTGCCGGAAAACAGGTGCGATCGTATGCTTAATGCGCAATGGGCAAGTCAAAAAATACTGCCTTGAATGTACGGCCTAGTAGCCAGCCATAAAATGCGTTTGCGAAACAGTAATCTAGCTTTATTCCTGCATTGTTTAAGCGGATTCAGATTCGAAACGTACCTACTCTTGTCTTACGCAATCCACATAATAGCGCGGCCCGTCACTATCCTCGTTGGCCACCAAGCCATGAATGTCACTCTCAAACCCTGGAAACTTCTGATTAAAGGCTCGCGCAAATTTGAGGTAGTCCACGATGGTTTTGTTGAAGCGCTCACCCGGGATGAGTAGTGGAATGCCAGGTGGATAAGGTGTCAACAGCACGCTGGTAACGCGTCCTTCCAGTTCGTCAATTGACACGCGGTCAATCTTGCCGTGAGCCATTTTAGCGAAGGCCTCGGACGGCTTCATGGCGGGCTCCATGTTGGAAAGGTACATTTCAGTGGTTAACCGCGCTACATCATTGATCTTGTAAATGCCGTGAATATTGTCGCACAAGTCACGGAGGCCGATCTTCTCATAGCGTGCGTATTTGGTGACAAACTCGGGCAGCACGCGCCAAAGTGGCTGATTTTTGTCATAGTCATCCTTGAATTGCTGCAACTCGGTAACCATGGTATTCCAGCGTCCCTTGGTGATGCCAATGGTGAACATAATGAAAAATGAGTAGAGGCCGGTTTTTTCAACCACAACCCCATTTTCTGCCAAGTATTTGGTGACGATAGCCGCCGGAATACCAGATTCGGAGAAGTCACCCCCGACATCCAGCCCCGGGGTGATAATGGTTGCCTTGATCGGGTCGAGCATATTAAAGCCCGGCGCCAGGTTACCGAAGCCATGCCAGCGATCATCCGCACCCAGCATCCAGTCCTCGCGTGCGGCCATACCTTCATCGGAGAGATAGTCCGGCCCCCAAACTTTGAACCACCAATCTGCCCCCCACTCCTCATCTATTTTGCGCATGGCACGACGAAAATCAAGTGCTTCGGCAATGGATTCTTCTACTAAAGCGGTGCCACCGGGAGGTTCCATCATGGCGGCAGCCACATCGCATGACGCAATAATCGCGTACTGTGGGCTGGTAGAGGTATGCATCATATAGGCTTCATTGAAGCAATCGCTGTCCAGTTTACGCATTTCACTGTCCTGCACCAAAATCTGTGAGGCTTGACTCAATCCGGCCAACATTTTATGTGTCGATTGAGTGGAAAATACCATGGATTCCTTGCACGGCTTACGGCTCTGGCCTATGGCGTGCATGTCCTTGTAGAAATCATGAAAGGCAGCATGCGGTAACCATGCCTCGTCAAAAAGCAGGGTGTCAATTTGTCCATCCAGCATCTGTTTGAGGGTTTCCACGTTATATAACACGCCATCGTATGTGCTCTGAGTGATCGTCAGAATGCGCGGCTTTTGCTTTTTATCTTTGATGAAAGGATGTGCATTGATCTTGCGCTGGATAGTCTCCATTTTAAATTCGTCCAGTGAAATCGGGCCGATGATGCCGAAATGGTTTCGTGTCGGCATCAAGAACACTGGTATTGCGCCAGTCATGACGATGGAATGCAAGATGGATTTGTGACAGTTGCGATCCACCACTACGATGTCATCTGGTGCGACGGTGGAGTGCCATACGATTTTATTTGATGTGGAGGTGCCGTTAGTCACAAAGAATAGATGATCGCAACTGAAAATACGCGCTGCATTTCGCTCGCTGGCTGCGACCGGTCCGGTATGGTCAAGCAGCTGACCCAGCTCGTCGACTGAGTTGCACACATCTGCACGCAACATGTTTTCGCCAAAGAACTGGTGAAACATCCGACCTACCGGCGATTTCAGGAAAGCCACTCCGCCCGAATGGCCGGGGCAATGCCAGGAATAGGAACCATCTTGTGCGTAATTAACCAGTGCGCGGAAAAACGGTGGCGCGAGTGAGTCCAGATATAATCGAGCTTCGCGGATGATGTGCCGTGCCACGAACTCCGGTGTGTCTTCATGCATATGAATGAACCCATGCAATTCGCGCAGGATGTCATTTGGAATATGGCGTGAAGTACGCGTTTCGCCGTATAGATAAATGGGGATATCGGCATTCTTAAAGCGGATTTCTTCCACGAAAGCGCGTATGCTTTTTAGCGCGATTGCAGTCTCCTCTTTACTGCCGCCGCCGAATTCTTCATCGTCAATCGATAGCAAAAAGGCTGAAGCTCGACTTTGCTGCTGCGCGAATGAAGTTAAATCCCCGTAACTTGTTATACCCAGCACCGCCATGCCTTCTTTCTGGATGGCTTCGGCCAAAGCGCGCACGCTCAAGCCACTGGAGTTTTCCGAGCGGAAATCCTCGTCGATGATGATGATGGGAAAATCAAATTTCATTCAGTGCTCCTTGGTGGGGAATATCTGCCGGACAGCGAGTTGGTGCCGATTGTCGCAGATTTAGATAATGTAGTTAGTGTTAAATAAGATTAGAAATTATGCTGCCCGGCAACGTGAACAGGAAAAATGGCCGCAGCATTGAAGGAGATGATTAAACTGGAATTTATCAAAAAATTTAATGCTATTCTGGTGTAGCTAATCGCGCGGGGGGTAGGGGTTTTTCAGTGCGTTGACCAGATCAGTCAGTACCGCGCGAAACTGCTGTTCGTCACAACCCATTAGTACTGCATCTTCCAGCGCATCCTGGCAGATTTGGCGGATTTCTTCCATGTTCTCGCTCAGCACCTTGTTCTTTTCCACGCAGGCGACCACTTCGCCTGTGGGGCTGCGCCAGATAGTTTGCGGACTGGGTGCCATTAAATTTATGCCTATAAGTATGATTCTGTAGAATTCAATGAATGGATGGAATGGAACCACGCACCTAATTGACCATTTTTATATACGCTGCCAAGGCGAGTGTTGGGCTGTTTACGCTCCACCTTATCATAATTTATATTTTGGGCAGTGTAACCCCAGCCTGCCCCTGATACTTGCCGCCCCTATCCTTATATGAGACTTCGCATACTTCATCGGATTCGAAGAAGATTACCTGTGCCACGCCCTCATTGGCATAAATCTTCGCCGGTAGTGGTGTGGTATTGGAAAACTCCAAGGTCACATAACCCTCCCATTCCGGCTCCAGCGGTGTGACATTAACGATTATGCCGCATCGTGCGTAGGTAGACTTACCCAGGCAAATGGTCAGTACATTGCGGGGGATGCGGAAGTGTTCCACGGTGCGTGCCAGCGCGAAAGAGTTAGGCGGGATGATGCAATAGTCGCTCTTAAGCTCGACGAAAGAGTTGGCATCAAAATTCTTTGGATCGACGATAGTGCTATTGATGTTGGTGAACAGTTTGAATTCGTCTGAGCAACGGATGTCATACCCGTAGCTCGACGTGCCATATGACACGATGCGCTGACCATTCATTTCTTTCACCTGCCCGAGTTCGAACGGCTCGATCATGCCGTGCTCTTTGGCCATGTGACGTATCCACTTGTCTGATTTAATGCTCATATTTAGTTCGATATAGAAGTTATGTTCGTGGGGCCGAATGAACATATAAATGTTTCATGACACTTTGTACTTTCCCCATCCCTTAAGTTTTTTGCATCACAATTTTAGGAAATGCCGCACTATAGTCTTGCGCCATTTCAGCAATTTTTACCGCCAGACGCCGCGCAATCAGTTTGTACTCCTTGGCAATTGCACCATCGGGGTCGGTCACTACGGTGGGTTTGCCGGAGTCAGTCTGCTCGCGGATGCGTATATCCAAAGGCAATGAACCGAGAAACTCTACATTGTAGTCGTTACACATCTTTTCAGCTCCGCCGCTCCCGAAGATATGTTCCTCATGTCCACATTTCGAGCAGATGTGCGTACTCATGTTTTCCACTATACCCAATATTTTTATGCTCACCTTCTCGAACATTTTGAGACCCTTGCGCGCATCCATCAGTGCGATGTCCTGTGGAGTGGTCACAATAATCGACCCGGTCACCGGTACTTTTTGCGACAGAGTTAATTGGATATCGCCCGTACCGGGCGGCATGTCCACTATTAGATAGTCCAGCCCATCCCAGCGTGTCTGATTCAATAACTGATCCAGTGCTTGAGTGACCATCGGCCCGCGCCAGACCATCGGCACATCCTCGCCTTGAATCATGAAACCGATGGACATAACCTGCAATCCATGTCCCAGCATGGGTTCGACCGACTTGCCATCACGTGATACGGGTTCGCCTTTAATGCCCATCATGGTGGGTAGGGAAGGGCCATAGATATCTGCATCCAGAATTCCAACGCGCGCGCCTTCCGCCGCCAGTGCCAGCGCCAGATTCACCGCCGTAGTGGATTTGCCCACACCGCCTTTGCCGCTGGCCACCGCAATAATATTCTTTACGCCATCAACCAGCTTTACACCGCGCTGCACCGCATGGGGTACTACCTTGCTGCTCACATTCACGGATAGGGTATTGATATCGGGTAACGCGCTGCGCAGGTGATTTTCTACCATCGTGCGTATCTCGTCCCACACGCTTTTCGCCGGGTAGCCAAGCTGAATGTCGAGCGATAAATTATCACCGCTGATCTTTATATTTTTTACCGACTTGCCCGCTACAAAATCTTTTTTTGTATTGGGGTCAATCAACTTGGTCAGTGCGGCCTGTATGTCTGCATCGGTAAAACTCATTTACTGCTCCTGCAATTAAAACGATAGGGAGCAAGCATTCTACCCAAGATTCCCCATCACGCCTATAGTCCGATTTTGCTACAATTACGGCTCTTTAAAAGGGATTTTCCATTTATGTCGCGCAAGATTCTGGTTACCTCCGCACTGCCTTACGCCAACGGCAGCATCCATCTCGGCCATCTGGTTGAATACATTCAGTCCGATATATGGGTGCGCTTTCAGAAGATGCTGGGCAACATCTGTTATTACGTCTGTGCCGACGATACTCACGGCACGCCTGTAATGCTGCGCGCCGAAAAGGAAGGTATCACCCCGGAAAAATTGATAGATCGTGTGTGGCATGAACACAAGGCAGACTTCGACGGATTTCATGTCGAGTTCGACAATTATGGCTCGACCCATTCTGTCGAGACAAAACATTTCTCCGAAACTATCTACAAAAATCTCCGAAACGCTGGGCTGATCGAAAAACGCTCTATCGAACAGTTTTATGACCCGATCAAGCAGATGTTCCTGCCGGACCGTTTCATCAAGGGCGAATGTCCCAAGTGCGGCGCGAAGGATCAATACGGCGATAACTGCGAAGTCTGCGGCGCGGCCTATGCGCCGACAGAAGTGAAAAATCCCTATTCTGCCGTATCCGGCGCCAAGCCAGAGTTGCGCGACTCGGATCATTATTTCTTCAAACTGTCCGACCTGCGCTGTCAGGAATTCCTGCGCGACTGGACGACCAAAGGTACGCTGCAACCCGAAGCCGCCAACAAAATGCAGGAGTGGCTAGGCAGCGGGGATGAAAACAAACTGTCGGACTGGGATATTTCCCGCGATGCGCCTTACTTTGGCTTTGAGATACCCGACGCGCCGGGCAAATATTTTTACGTGTGGCTGGATGCACCTGTCGGCTATATGGGCAGCTTCAAACAACTATGCGAGAAAGATGGCATTAACTTTGATGATTACTGGAAGCCAGGCTCCGATGCCGAGCTTTACCATTTTATAGGCAAAGATATTTTATATTTTCATGCGCTGTTCTGGCCCGCCATGCTTGAAAATGCTGGGTTCCGCACACCGACTAGATTGTTCGCGCACGGCTTCCTTACCGTGAACGGTGAGAAGATGTCCAAGTCGCGCGGCACCTTCATCACCGCAGATAGCTACATCAAGCAGGGGCTCAATCCGGAATACCTGCGCTACTATTTTGCAGCGAAACTCAATGGCACGATGGAAGACCTCGACTTGAATTTTGAAGATTTTGTGGCGAAGGTGAACAGTGACCTGATTGGCAAGTACGTCAATATTGCGAGCCGTACAGCAGGATTTATTACCAAGCAATTTGATGGGGAATTGATGGAAATGCCTGAATCCGTCCATCCCATTTTCGGTCAATCCGTAATAGCGCTGTCCAATGAAGAAACAGATAGAGCAGATATAAATCCACAGAGCGTAAATAAATTAGATGCCAGTTACGAAGATCACCTAATCAATAATTCCCGTGAATTACTTCACGAGTTTCAACTTGCATCACATGATCTTAAAATTATTTACGAAAACAGAGACTTTGCCAAAGCTTCACGACTCATTATGCGATTGGCTGACGTCGCCAATAAATACGTCAGCGAGGAAAAGCCTTGGGAGTTATCAAAGTTAGGCATTCAAGCCGAAAAGCTTCATTTCGCTTGCTCTTTGAGTATCAACCTAGTCCGCATCCTTACCATTTACCTGAAACCCGTATTGCCCAAGCTTGCTGTTCAAGTAGAGAGTTTCTTGAATGTCCCCCCATTACAATGGAGTGATGCGCTTCAAACCTTGCCTGGTGGGCATACTATTAATCCATATCAACATCTGATGATCCGTGTTGACCAAAAACAAATAGATACCATGATCGAAGCCAACAAAGAAACACTCGCTCCTACCGCAGATTCTCATTCACAAGTTCGTCATGCCGAATCGCAGCAGCACGCCATTGCGCCCATTGCCGAAACCATCAGCATCGACGACTTCAGCAAGGTCGACCTTCGCGTGGCTAAAATCGTCAACGCCGAGCATGTGGAAGGGGCGGATAAACTGTTGAAACTAACACTGGATATCGGCGAGGAAAAATCGCGTACCGTGTTTGCAGGCATCAAATCCGCCTACGATCCGGAAAAACTCAAAGGGCGTATGACGGTGATGGTCGCCAACCTGGCGCCACGCAAGATGAAATTCGGTTTGTCGGAAGGCATGGTGCTGGCGGCTTCCGGCGATGCGCCCGGTTTATTCATCCTCAGTCCGGACGATGGCGCACAACCTGGCATGAGAGTTAAGTAGTACGCTCTAAGAAGTTGGCTGAATCTTTTCGCCCCCAAATCCATCCTGTGCGGTGTCCATGTACAGCCGTATTTATGATGCATCAAGCAGGATTTTAGAGGTGTAATATTGCTTATTTATAAGCAATATTAATATTCTGTTCGCCCAGCAGTTTCTTTAATCCGTTCATTAGATCATTGTGTAGCGTGACGCACCAAGACTCGCCCAGCTTTAAGTGTGCGCTCCCGCTGGTATTGCGGTAGCAGATTACAGCCATGCATTTGCCCTCTCGATATGGCTCGAGCACTTTTTTTAACTGCGTCACGCTAATGCGTGCGTCAGACGAAATACTAAGTTCCAGGCGCTTAGCGAACGTGGAGCGCGCTGAGGCGAAATCAAATAACTCTTCTCCATTGACGCGCATATTGCCGGAATACTCGTCTAGACTGGCTTTCCCGCGCACCACCAGCAATTCATCTTCACGGATCCACGGGCGATTGGCTTCGAATACTTCGTTGAATACCATCATTTCCAACTGTGCACTACCGTCGTCCAGTGTGACAATCGCCATGCGCCCGCGTCGCGTCTGCTGTATTCGCAAAGCCGATACTATGCCGGCCAATACCACCGGCATTCCCCCGCGCTTGTTGTTGCCATTTTGTGGCAGTGCTTGCGGTGTGATATCGGCCAAGCGCGTCTTGACGAAATTTTCCAGTTCGCTGGCATATTCTTGATAGGGATGACCGCTGAGATAAAAGCCCAAGCTGGTTTTTTCGTGTTGCAATTGCTCGCGCAGCGTCCAGCGCGGGACATCTTTCATTTGCACCGGCATCGCCGCACTTGCATCGTCCTCGAATAGGCTATTTTGATTGACTGACCGTGCTTGCTGCTCCGCACTACTCAACGCGACCTCAAGTGATGCCAGCAATTGATGGCGATGATCCAAAATCGTATCGAATGCGCCACTGCGGATCAGCGCTTCAGTGGCACGACGGTTCACTACGCGCTTATCCACGCGATGGCAAAAATCAAACAGATCGCGGAATGGGCCGCCGAGTTTACGGGCATCTTCAATGCCATCTATCGCAGCTTTGCCCGTACCCTTAATGGCTTCTAATCCATACGCAATCGTCTTTTCGTCCACCGGCATAAAGCGGTTTACAGACGAGTTAATATCCGGCGGCAAAACGCATATCCCCTGTGCCACGGTATCGAGATAGAAAATATGCACTTTGTCTGTGTTATCCATATCCGAGGATAGCGTGGCAGCCATAAATGCCGCCGGGTAATGCGCCTTGAGATAGGCGGTCTGATAAGACACCAGCGCATAGGCTGCAGAATGCGATTTGTTAAAGCCGTACCCAGCGAACTTCTCCATCAGGTCGAACAGTTGCTCCGCTAGCCGCTTGTTGATAGCGCGCGCCTCGGCGCCGTCCACGAAGATGCTGCGTTGCAATGCCATCTCTTCGGCATTTTTTTTCCCCATGGCGCGGCGCAACAAGTCTGCCGCGCCCAGCGAATAACCACCGATGATCTGCGCGATCTGCATCACTTGCTCTTGGTACACGATCACACCGTAAGTTGGCTTGAGCGAAACTTCAAGTTCGGGATGAAAATAGTCAGCCTTGGAACGGCCATGCTTGCGGTTGATGAAGTCCTCTACCATGCCTGATTCGAGAGGACCTGGGCGATATAACGCAACCAGTGCCACGATGTCTTCAAAGGTGTCCGGTTGCAGCTTTACAATCAGCTTTTTCATACCAGGCGATTCAAGCTGAAAGATCGCAGTGGTGTTGGCAGCCTTGAGCAGTGCGAAAGTTGGCTTGTCCTCCAAAGGAAGATTTTCTATGGAGAAGCCTAGTCCTGTCGGCATCTGGTTTATATATTTAACAGCCCAATCAATGATGGTGAGCGTGCGCAGTCCCAAAAAGTCGAATTTAACCAAGCCGATATGTTCCACATCATCTTTATCAAACTGACTGATACCCTTGTCGCTGCCCTCGGCATAATAAAGCGGACAAAAGTCGGTCAGCTTGCCCGGTGCGATCAGCACCCCGCCCGCATGCATGCCGACATTGCGCGTTAAATCCTCCAGCCGTGCGCCCAGTTCAAGCAGCTCTTCCACGCCTTCTTCGCTGCTGATGATTGCGTTGAATTCCGGCTCCAGCTCACGTGCTTTTTTAAGCGACACCGGTTTAACGCCTTCCAGTGGAACAAGCTTGGACAAGCGATCACACAGGCCGTAAGGAAAATCCAGCACACGGCCGACATCGCGGATCACCGCTTTGGACGCCATGGTGCCGAAGGTGGCAATCTGCGACACACTCGCCGCACCGTATTTTTGCTTCACATAGTCAATGACGCGCTCGCGCCCATCCTGGCAGAAATCGATATCGAAATCGGGCATGGATACGCGCTCAGGATTCAGGAAGCGTTCAAACAACAGGGCGTAGCGCAACGGGTCCAGGTCAGTGATGCCGAGACTGTAAGCCACCAGCGAACCTGCACCAGAGCCGCGGCCGGGGCCGACCGGCACGCCATTGAGTTTGGCCCAGCGAATGAAATCGGCCACGATCAAAAAATAACCGGAGAAACCCATTTTAATAATGGTTTCAATCTCGAACACCAGGCGCGCAGTGTATTCCTGCATATTCGCGGCACGCGCAGTTTCATCCGGATACAACTGCAGCATGCGCTGATGCAAACCGTGTTCGGATTCCGACCGTATAAAATCATCCAGACTTTCGCCGTTTGGGGTGGGAAAATCCGGCAAATAGGCCTTACCCAGCTGCAAGGTCAGATTACAACGCTTGGCGATCTCAATGCTGTTTTGCAAGGCTTCAGGAAAATCGGCGAAAAGTGTCACCATCTCGGCTTGTGTTTTGAAATACTGCTGCGGGGTAAACTGACGTGCGCGCCGTTTATCGTTCAGCACATACCCTTCGGCGATGCACACGCGCGCCTCGTGCGCTTTATAATCGTCCTGGCTTAGAAACTGAATCGGATGTGTGGCTACCACCGGTAAAGCCAGCTCGGCAGCCAGTTTGATCGTTTCACGCACATGGTGCTCTTCACGCGCCATGCCGGTGCGCTGCACCTCCAGATAGTATCGACCAGGGAACATCTCCGCCCAACCAAGCGCAAGCTGGCGTGCCGTTGCCTGATTGCCATTTAGCAGCGCCGTGCCGACCTCACCGAGATGCGCGCCGGATAATGCGAGCAGCCCCTCTGTTCCTTCGCGCAACCATTGTTTATGTATCTCGATGCGACCACTGCTTTGCCTTTCCAGATAGGCGCGTGTCACCAAACCACACAAGCGCAGGTAGCCCACATTACACTGACATAACAATAGTAAACGGGAAGGCTTGTCACATTCGACCGGGTTGCTGATAAAAACATCACAGCCAATGATGGGCTTGATGCCGGCAGTGCGCGCTGCCCGATAGAACTTGATCAGACCGAACACATTATTGAGATCAGTAAGCGCCAACGCGGGCATGACGTCCTGCTTGGCGGCGGCAATCGCTTCGGGAATGCGCACAATGCCATCGGCAATGGAGTATTCGCTGTGCAGGCGCAGATGAATGAAAGAGGGTTGGGGCATGGTGGCGAAATGACGATTACGGATGAAATTTTACCATCGGCACCAGAACGAGAAATTAAAAAATTTCTACCTATTGATATAGCTCAGAAAAATGTGCCGGAGAAAAATGGTTGCCAAGGTAAGAATGGGGGGTTGCCAGTAACTCTGGAATCATGAAGCTAATTTACGTAAGGGCACCTCTTAAAACCATAGCTTTCAAATTTTCCGGCCTGAACTTTATGAACGCGAGCAAACCCGGTTCAGATATCTCCTGATGGACTGCATATTGTTGCGCAGTTCCACCCTATTTTTTACCTAGAATCGTTCATTTTTTAAGCAATTCGGATTATTGAGAACGTCAGAAAGCCTCAATTTCAGCCCGCTTAAGATAAACCAGATGCTTGAGGTTGTAGCTGGCCGCCATCATGGTCATGGCAAGATTCGCCCGTGCCTGACCGATAGTGCGAATCAGTTTGCCGCCCATCTGTTCAATGCCGGCAAAGATGTGCTCGACTCGGGCACGGGTTTTGGCAATGCGCTTGTTCCGCTTTTCCTGCCGTACCGAAAGGGGATGGTTGCGCGCACCCTTACGCTGGATGTGGTTGCGGTATCCCGCTACTTTCAATTGTGCTTCCCGCGCAGCACTCGGATAGCCCTTATCGGCTTAGACTTCCCGGCAGGCGTTGGCCGGGTCCAGTACGGCGGCAAAGTGCTGGCTGTCATGGGTGCTTGCTGTGCCGGTCTCGATCTTGCGGATCACCTTGTAGCATCGATGATCTGGCCACATTCGACAAGACCTGGATTGTTAGTACAGAGCGAATTCGAGTAAAGCAGGCTTTGATCAACCTGCTTTCCAATGCAATCAAGTACAACCGCGAACATGGAACGGTCGAGGTGAAATGTACCTGCACTCTGGAACGCATACGCATCAGCATCAAAGACAGAGGTATTGGACTGCCTCCAGAGGAGATGGCGCAGTTATTTCAGCCGTTCAATCGTCTCGGACAAGAGTTCGGTGTTGCCCCTTTTTTCGCGCAGGTGTCTTGGTCGTCACTGCCTGTTGGAGATCGGCACCCAGCATTTTATCTGGATTCAACTCAGGGCTGAAACTTGGCAGATTAAACACTTCAATCTCATCCTGATGCCTCGCGAGGCATGCCTTAGCCAGTTTGGTATGGTGGACTCGCAAGTTATCTAGAATCAGAAATACCTTGCGCTAGGCAGTTTTCTGAGCGGTGTGTTGCTGGGTAGTGCCACAGTCTCGCTACACAAATGGCATGCTTTCCTTCTTTTGCTATGTAATTAAATATGAAAATGTAAATGGCATAGTTATGAATATTATTAGGGCACCTCTAAAAATCAAATTTTCGTCACAATACTGCGGTATTCGAAATAAATTATCGCTTACATATCAACTATATGCCGCGCTAAAATTTTTTACTCGCGCCTTGTCTTGTCTAGAAAATTGAATTTTTAGAGGCACCCATTAGCTATTTATTGGAGCTCGCACACATAGCATTATTAATCAGCGCGTGACACGCGATTATTATCCACGCGCACTCGATCACCAATTTTTATATCGCTAACACTGCTTTGAGTAACTGTGTGAATAATATCGTTACTCAACCGAACACGGACACGGTATTCCTCTCGACTTGCGGCTTGTGAACGCTTTTGAATTTCACGACCGGCCATCGCACCTCCGACCGCTCCAGCAACTGTAGCTGCGGTTTGGCCTCTTCCGCTACCAACTTGGTGTCCCAACAGACCACCCACCACTCCGCCAACTACGGTTCCAGTAATATTATTGCTATCATCGGAAATTTTAATGGTTTCTATATCTTCAACCACGCCATAGCCAATTAAATTGGAAGATGGTGATGAGGTGGATGGCCCTGGAGATGTATTGGTCGGTGCGGCAGGATTGCTACTATTAGCACAGCCTCCCAATAACATCGTAGCGGTCATAGTGCTTACTAAAATAATTTGCATTGATTTCATTTATTACTCCTAAGCAAGCGCGGATTCAACAACGAAGTGCAACTTTTTCTAACAGAATGATGGGGCGAGATG
>NZ_CAKMLL010000080.1 GCF_927797785.1 Candidatus Nitrotoga sp. BS
ATCTCGCCCCATCATTCTGTTAGAAAAAGTTGCACTTCGTTGTTGAATCCGCGCACCATTTTTGAAGTCAAAATTACTTTTAGGTTTCGTAAGACCAAATGCCCCCTTCTTGGAGTCATATTTTCGTGACTCACCCGTCAGAAAGTAACTGGCAAAAGCATAATAGCCGTCCAGATGATCGTTTGAATTATAATTTTGCCCGTAAAGTTGAGTGCGCATGTATTCACCCTGGAACGAAGCAGGGCCGTATACACCCGCTATCTCAGCACTCACACGAGAGTAATCTTTTAGTACTCTTCTGTTTGTTAGTACTGAGGCAGGATCTGTCAAGTTTCCAGTATTTGCCCAGTTACTACGGTCTATGCTGCCGATATTACTAGCGAATGACATTGCTGCAACGCCGTTACTAGTATTATTAACTTTACGATAGGAGCCCGAGGCACCTAAATGCAGCAGTTGAGTCTCGCTGTTATAAATCGGCAGGAAAGTGGCACGACCAGTAACCCCATGACTGGGGTTACCACTCTGGCTGTTACGGTTGGCATTTCCATTGCTATTTAAAGAGGTATTGCTAGCAAAGCTACCATTACCGATGGGTTCTGCCTGGAAGGCGCCACGCACAGTGTATCTTTCTCCAAAGGTTTGAGCGCTGATACCCATAAGAAATGCATTGGCAAATTCCACGAAAGCGTTATTGGGAGCAGAACGTTCGAGAAAGGTTAGATATTTGTAACTGGTTACAGACTCTAAACTGAACGGTTCTCTGAATTGGCCAACCGTAAAGCTGACTGGATTGAAGCCTGTATACTCAACGTAGGCATCAGTTATACCGGCAGCGGTGGTGCCGGTACCGCGCACAAAATCATATTCATACTTGAAATTGAAATCTTTATATAACGTTCCCTGCATATGAATACGACCTCGACGCAGACCCGCTCCGTCATCCAGTTGTGCACTTTGCGGGATGTTATGCCCGTTTTTATTTATTTGCCCATCAATTTGCAAATCTCCTCCGATGGCCATTTTAAAATCACCATCCTTGGTCTCAATTTCCAGACCATTGTCCCCAAGTTTTGTTTTAATGAGTGCTGCCTCTGCCGAGCTTTCTTTTAAAGCTTTTATTTCTTGAGTTTTTAATGCCATATCTTCATGAATGGCCGCAATTTCCGCTTTGAATGATTTATTTGAGTTATCAGCTGATTTTGCAGGAGCCTCCTGAGATTTATCGAAAGCGCCCATGAATATCCGATTGGGACCAGGTTCCGCATAAATCTGCGCGGTTTTGGTATCCATATAAAGATCCAAGGCAAGGGCGCCAGATGGTACACCCGTACCTAAAACGGCAGTAACCGTCCATAAATATTTAGAAATTTTCATGTTTAGTTCCTTGGTTGTTAAAGTCTTAATAAAATGGTCTTCGCGTAATCGAGAGGGAAAATCCAACATGAAAATTTCTGCAAGCCCCGTGTTATCAGCCCTCTGTGTCAGGCAAAATTCGCCTTGCACCGAACGATGGCTAAACTTAGCCCAACTGTTGCGCTACCGGAGGGATTTTGGGGTCAAGAGATTTCGGGTAGAGCAGAAGTCTGGCTCTCGCCTGCCCTCAATCAACGAGTAGGTACAACAGCTATATCACCTAGAACAGGGCTCCAACACTGGGCAATGAATCTTCGGCAGCTAGATTGCCACAGGGGGGTGCCGCGATATTGGTTACTATAGCTGCACAATAGGTGGTTCGCCCTTCGAGTACGGTTCTTACCGCTTACTTGGTAGCCACTATGCCGCTATCTGAATCACTATTACACCGCCATTTACAATAGCATTTGCTTCCAACAGCTAGCCGCAAAACTGGCGGGTAACATTTTTTTATCACACAGTAAGGTCAAGTCTATTTTTTTTTTTGATGAGCCAAAAAGTCTGCCTGTTGTAGTTTAACGAGTGCGTGTATATCTTCCCCAACAGGCATATAGAGCGGACGAACTTTTCGTACAACGATCTTGCTCGCTTCTTTAACATTATGTTCACGTAACGCGATTAATACTGGCCGCAGGCCTTCGTTGATAAACCTATTGCGGTTTGCGGCAAACCTCTCAGCCAGTGTTCTTTCAGCGGGTGAGAGATGGTTAGTCATGTAGGCCTCCCATGTTTTACGTATTTCCTCAATATTATCTTCTATCTGTGCGGTATTGAGGCTAATTACCTCGGGCGTCGGTGTTACCAGAGTAGTCGCGATTGCAAGCCGGTTTTCCAGTAATAGCAATTCTATATGCGCCACTTGTTCGAGCGGAATAGTGCGATCCTGCTGAACAACTTTTTGATCCTGTTCTGTCTTGCTCATTCCGACAATCAATAGTGGCAGAGCGCATAGCATCCCAAACAACAATGCCAGCTGTACCCGCCCGAAACCATTGACAATTAGCGGTCCTCTGACTGGAGTCAATTCTTCTTCAAGGGGTTCATATTCTTTGCTTACTTTTCTGCCTGCAAGCGGGTGATTAGAAAAAGCCTGGAATCGTTCAAAGCCTCTAACTATTACCGTGCCACCGGAGTGAGTATATTGGTCTTCAAAGTGTTTAAGGAATTCCATGAACGTATGGTCAACTAGTTTGACATTGGAAAAATCTAGCCTCACTTTTTTTCCAGCATTAAATTGATTGAACATTTTCTTAAAGTCCATCAAATTAGAGAATATCGCAGAATCTTGAACAGTTAAATTATACTCATTTTCATTTTCTTTCAATATGTAACGAGCTTTGAATATGCTTCGGAGCGGAGCCCCATTTACAATATGGAAGAAAAATTTAGCGATGATGCCTGAAGCTATCCCTATAAGTAAATCAGTAGTGACAGTCGCGACAATGGTTACTAGAAAGATCACTAATTGTTCACTACCGATTTTGTAAGTTTTGTAGAATAACGTAGGTGAAGCAAGTACGTAGCCAACAAATATCAACATCGCTGCCAGCGCGGCATTGGGAATCATTTCAATCACTGGAATCATCAGTAGCATGGCCATCAACAAAAAGAAGCCATGAAAGAAATTAGCCCAAATTGTTCGGCCACCAAAGCGTACGTTAGCCGAACTACGTGCAACTTCAGATATCATCGGAAGTCCACCCAATAGTCCCGAAACTGCATTACCTGCTCCGACGGCAACCAAGTCTTTGTTGTAATCAGACTGACGCTTCCAGGGGTCCAATCCGTCAACAGCTTTTACTGTGAGTAGAGACTCCAGGCTACCCACGACAAGGAACATGAATACATATTTCCAGAATACAAAACTAGTTATTGCAGAGAAGTCGGCGTTGTATCCAATTGAACCCCAAAAGTCGCCGATATGAACAAGGGCATAAGCCGGTTGAGTTGTATTGAAGTTCAAGATAAAAGCCGCTGGAATAGCTATTAACAGAACAATCATCGGTGCTGGAATTTTTTGCAAGAAATTGATTTTTATTTTTGGCATACCAAATAAAACGATCAAACTGATAATGCCAATTAATGCAACCGGTTGATTGGCATTCATTACAAAATCAGGAATGCGTTCCAAAAGTCCAATTGGACTTATTCCTTTTAATGTGGAAGGGTCAATACCCAGCAGGATAGGGATTTGTTTAGCAAAGATGATTATTCCGATGGCAGCCAACATCCCATGAACTGCCGAGTGTGGAAAAAAATCACTGAGCGAACCGGCTTTCAAGAAACCTAAAACGATTTGAATCCAGGAAGCTACTACAATGGCGCCAAGAGCTAGATGCCACCCTTCCGGGCCACCTCCTAATTCGGCTACACATCCCGCACAGATTGTTATTAAACCAGCAGCAGGACCTTTGATGGTCAAGCGTGAGCCGGCAAAAAAACTGACGAACAAGCCTCCAATCATGGCTGTGAGAACACCCATTGCAGACGGAAACCCACTGGCTTTTGCGATACCTAAGCTGAGAGGTAACGCTAACATGAATACAAGAAATCCTGAAATAAAATCAAATCGAAAATTTTCTTTTAAACCGGCTATACCCTCTTTGGGAAGAGATGATTGAATGCGACTCATGGTTTGTTGCTCCTATTGTTGGGCAGAAATTTCCGGCTTTATAGTGGTTTTATGATTATATTAGTTGCTACTGGCGGTACAAACAGCTTGTCGAATATATCCGTCGGTTTATCGTCAAGCATAATGTGCTGGCCTCTTTAAGTTTATAAATTTGAAGTACCGTGGCTGCATCCAGTAACACATCCTTACGCTTGAAAATATTTGCTTTGCCAAATATGACAGGGACTTTCTCCTGTAAATGCTGCCTTATATTTTTATATTTGGTTCGAGAGAACATCGAACTGTTCAACCAATGCAACAAATTTCTCGTTTTTTTATTAGCAATATCGATTTGTGCCCCTATATTTATCATGCCCACCATGGTTTGGATGGAACAAGACTGCGTGCATTGCTTTTTATAATTTAATAGTCAATCAATTGTTGGCTAATGTGTTTGAATTCCCATTCAATTTCTAATTAAGAAGATCTATTCGGATGAGCATGATAAGTTTTTACATGAGGCCCTAGAAAAATACGAGCGTATATCCGGATCAATGAAAGCCCCGTTACTACGTAACTCAAGGCAGCTAAAAATACCAGGCCAGCCTGATCTTCATGAATATGAGAAAATATTATCTCTACTCCAATAAAAGTTGGAGTCATTGGGAATGCCATTAGGCCTAAACAAGCTAATAAAAAAATAAAAGACAATGTAGGATACTCGGCAGAGTGACCTAAAAACTGATCTAAAGTGATGTTGTGTTCGAGAGATTTGAGCTCATTCAGACAAACGTAGCCTACGACCCCTGAAATAATTACGCCACTTAAATACAAAATAATTTCATTGGTGTTTATATGGCCATTTAATGATATGGCGAGTGTCCGATATAGATGCATGGTAATTACCAAGCCCAAACTTAGCAGAGCACTTTTTCTTTCTGCAAATGCCTTGAGCACCATTAGCAAACCAAACAATGCAAAAAGTTCAGGTAAGTATTTGTATACTTCTTCTGGTATTAGCTCTTGATTGAATAAGCAGATTAGACCAATAAGATATGTTGCAACAAAGAAAATAACAATTTCAATTCCTGAGAAATAATTTAATTTTCTGCCAACCCACTTCAAAGGATTCCAAAAAAAACGATATACGAAGCCATCCAGATTGAACTCTTTGAGACATAACAAATATATTGAATAGTCAAGTTTTTTGAAAGCTGACTTCTTATCAATATAATGACGTGGAATAAAATTATAAAATTGCTCGCGAATCATATAGCTTACTACCGAAGGCGAAACTAATAGTTGATAGGTTCTTAAAAAGGCGTTGCCGGCAAAATGTATTAAAGCAAGGATGTGAAAACCTAAAGCAATTTCAATAAAAATGAGTCCAATTTGAGCAATCGAGGAATAGGCAATTTGCGTTTTAACGGATGATTGGACTCGTGCAATTCCAGTAGCAATAATGCTGGTAAATAAACCTAAAGTTACTACAGTTATTACTATGAAATTAAGGTGTTCCCAAAAAGGAAAAGTTCGTAATAAAAGAAATGCACCTAAATGAACTGAAAGCGATCCGTAAAAAATTGCACTGGATGGGGTAGGACCTTCCATTGCTCTTGGAACCCAGGAAGAAAAAGGAAGCTGACCTGATTTTACTGCGGCGGCAAGTAATATCATTAGGGATATTAAAACACCAAGAACAGGATGGTTTTCAAGATTTTCAATAATAAATTGATTATCAGCAAATTCTGAAAAATTAACATTTTTATGCCAAAAAGCATGACTCATCCACATGGCAATGAGTAAACTCATATCGGCAATACGAAACACTGTAAAGACCTTGAGCGCATTTTTTACAGGCAAGTATCTATGTCTGTAAAAACCAATCAATAAAAATGAAGAAAAACCGAGTATCTCCCAGCCAACGAAAAGAGTTTCGAAATTTCCTGAAAATATTATTAAGTTATAACCAATATAAAAGAAAAGAATGACGTTGAAAAAACGCTTGTAACCATCTTCTCGATGAAGATACCAACGGCAGTATTGTGTCACCAGGAATGTGAGAGCAGAACCAACAAATAAGTAAACGGCACTAATCTTATCAAAATAGAAAGAAATTAAAAATTGATAATCCTTTGTTTTAAAAAGAACAATTTCGCTTTTCTCAAGTGTTGGGTGATTATTAAGTATCCATATAATCAGGAATACCCAAGAAAGAATTAAATGCAAACCCACAGTAAAAAGGACAGTCCGCGATACTGCATTTTCCATTTTAGCTGGGATAAACAGACTAAAAACAAATCCCAAAAATGGTAAGAGTATAAAAAATTGAAGCATTGATGTGAGTAGCAGAGTCATTTTAGAACCTTAATCCATTAAGTAGACTGGCAAATTCTCTTTTGTGGCTTCAACTATATGAAGAGATTCTGCTGCTTTAACTGTTTCGATTAAAGTAATAACATCTGATATAGAACCAAGAGCTCGTGTTAATGGGCGGTAAACAGAGAAGCCACCATCTTTAAATAAAAAAATCTCGCGCGTCTCTGGATTTACTGCAACTAGCCGAACCCACTCATTTATATAAAACTCATAAGTCGCTGGTTGCTGATTAATGGCTCCCAATACGACTTCAGGAAAGTGTTCAACAATCACAAGGAGACGAATAGGATCATGAACTTCAATCATTTGACTTGGGAGACCTGGTCTTAGGTCGCCATCACTGCCGTTAGCAACGCCAATAAGTCCCATAACATTATGTGGAAGTTTGGTTCCCGCACCCAATTTACAATTGTCAACACGCGAGAAAAAGTATTCGAGACTGATTCCCCCCATCACCGGTGCAATAGGTTTCATAACATTAAATAAATATTTTCCTTCAGGATCTATTCTGTAGTCGTAAGAACTCATTGATGAGCGCCTGTCTAGATAGATGTCCTTTGTTAGATCTCGTCTACCGACAAAGCAAGTTGCGTTAGTTGAATGATTTAGTTCTTGTCGAGGCTCGAATAATGAAACTGACCTCTTAAGAATTTCCTTATGAATTTTTTCAGCGCTCAAATGAGTATCAATTGACACTAACCTTCTCGATCTTTCTTTTGAGTTTAAATCTAAGGCTTTGACAAAAACGGGGATATTTTTTTGGTGATTTGTCAAATTTACAGGAGAAAGTAAGTCCTCATCGAAATAAGTGATTTCATCACGAGTAGTGTCATGAAGAGCGCCCAGGAATTGTGTTTCTATTGGAATTACTAGCCCTCTTGAACTCAACACCTCTCTAACTTCAGGGTGATTAGCCATAAAACAAAATACTCTCGCATTTACTGAACCAGGCCTACCTCCACAGGCTCCACAGTCATAAGCACAATAATGAGGATTATTTATACTGGTTGCACCATGTCCAACAATATATACAATTGATGCGAAATTTTTTACAAGTCCAATACTTGTTAAAATTGTTTCTACTCTTTGAACCATTTCCTCGATTGTAAATCCTACTTGTAAATCGTTTTCCCTATGGTTCACATTTTTGTTTTCAATAGTAAGCTTCGAAAGCTTATCCATATGTGCAATCGGTGAGGCCATAGCAGGCATCGCGGAAGGCCAAAAAATATTCAGAGCAAGTTTAAATCCTGACAGTAATCCCAGTGTTTGAGAAATCAGCGAACCTGAAAAAAGAGAATGTGATAATTTGGAAAGGTGTGCCTCTTTCTTCCGCTTTTTTTTAGTATCTGTTTCCTTAATTAAATACTTTGGTGTAATTGGAGCAGGGCAACATTTTGTATAGGATTGTCCATGCTCAGGTTGAAAAAAAAATTCAACACCAAAGAATCCAGGTGTTGCAAAAGTTTCGCATTCGGAGTCAGTTCTTTCAAGGTAACGACGGAACGAAAGCTCCCTATCGTCGATACATGTAAACACCTGAAAACTTTTGTGGAATGGAGCTGTTTCCATTTTCTTTTTTTGCAATTGAATAGCGGCAAGCACTGGATCATAATATGACCATTCAAAAGCATCTTGCCAAATTGAAAGAACCTCATCCAATTCCGTTTTTGGAATTTCATCAAAAAGTTCTACAGGCCTGTTTTTTAAATCGCTACTAATTGGCAACCAACCTTCTTCAAATTGGGCATCAAGTGTATCGATCTCTAATAAGAGCTCAAAAACAACTAAATCATGAATTGATATTTTTTTTGGGTTTAACAGAGTCTGCGGTTGATCCTCAATGGTAGATACCATACCTGACCAACCTGGATGAGAAAATTGCTGATCATATAAATATTGCTTGTACAGTGATTCGTCACCTACAAGAATTTTTAACAAATCTTCAATTTTACAATTGCCCGTAAGGAGAAGTTTTTTTGCTCTATTTCCTTTAAAAAAACTTGTAAAACTGTTCGCTTCAATTTCTCTTATAGAAGAAAGAAAGCCTTTATTTCCAACAGGGAAGCCCCATATTGAAATTCCCTGATCGAGATAACTGCAAAGAATCCTGAAAAGAAGTGGATGGACAGATAAATCAAGATCTACATGGTATTGTTTTTTCCAATTTAATCTTAGTAAACCGATTCTTGATGAGATGGATGTGACATATTTCTTACTGAGCACATTGTGCATCCACTCATTTGCATGCTCTAACCCTTTTTGCTCAGCAATAATTCTTTTTAGAATATCTTCCCGGATACGCTTAGATATGTAGAGCGATCTATAATCTTCTAACTGAAGTGAGACAAAATAACCAAACATCTTGGATGCATGGCGAATACCATCATAGAATTTATAATTCTGAAATGCATGTAATGTATTGTGATGAATAAAATCTTTTAGCGGAGCCTGACTAGGCAAGAAGTGCTTCAATTCATGAAGTACTTCTTGTTCATTAAAAATAGAATTATTTGAATTCATCTGCTACTTACCTAACAACAATTTATATTCACGACTGTGACTGTAAATTAGTAGCGTGGTATTAGACAAACGATTTTTAATGGACGTTAGTATCGACATATCCGATACTAACTCTATGGACATAGATCAGATTAGATTTTTTTGGGTGTAGTCGCTAATAATAGCTTAGTTGAAGCTACAAAATAGACTGCATGTTATCCAATCAACTGGCAGCGCACGCATACAACGATTGGAGGTCTATCTTGGTGTACCCTATTTGTGCGTGATCGCTTCGGTGCGCAATTAACACTCCCAAGGCAACGGTTTTATCGTCATGCTAAATCCTTTTGATTAACACTGAAACAAGCTCGACATGACAATTAGGTTGCCTAGTCGCTTCCACGCCAGCATTATGTAGGAACCCTCGCATTGAGGGACGCATACAGCCTACAGCGGCTCCATCCGACAGGACAATATGCATCGAGTTAAGAGGTTAGCCTTACTTCATGCAGCGGAACGGCGCTACCCTAGTTTACGGCTCCTTGAAACAATTTTTCTTTGCGTTGTTAAGTGCCACGGCGGCATGATTGTCGCTCTAATTCAGTTATAGTTCAGAACTATGTACTCTATTTTTGAACTACTCCTTCCGCTCATCCAACTACTGCCAACCTCCACCAAGTGATTTATAAAGATCCACCATTGCGTCAATTTGCTTTTTTTTCGTTTCAATTAAATCTTTTTTGGCATCCAAGGTATCCCTTTGTGCTAATAACACATCAAGGTAGTCGACACGGGCAGATTTGAACAGCTGGTTAGCGACCTCAATTGATCGAGTAAGCGCTTCCACTTGGCTTGTCTTAAGCTGATAGTTTTTGTCAAGGTTATCGATGTTTGAAATTTGATTCGCTACTTCAGTATAAGCTTTGATAATGCTTTGCTCATACTCATAAGCTGCCTGAATTTGCCTGGCATTGGCATTTTTGTATTGCGCTTGGATAGCGTTCTTATTGACCAGCGGAGCCACTAACCCTCCGGCGAGGTTGGCCGCCAATGACGCTGGCGTATTGACCAAGTATTTAAGTGCGAAAGCCTCATACCCTATTCCGGCGTTTATGCTAAAGGATGGATAGAAATTTGCCCTAGCCACATTTATGTTTAGTGCCGCTGCCGCTAGTTCAAGCTCCGCTTGCCTGATATCAGGCCTGTTTTGTAGCAATTGTGAGGGAATGCCTGCCTTAAGCACTTTGGATTTAAGATCCATAAAACCACTAGAGGCACGCTGAATAGGCTGTGACGTTCTCCCTAACAGGAAGTTTATTCGATTTTCAACAACAGTAATATTTTGATTTATTTCGTATAATTTACTTTTATTTTTTGCTACTTCTGCTTCATAACGTCTCACCGCAAGTGCAGTTGTTCTTCCATAAAACATTAGTTGCTTGACCATCTCCAAACCATTTTTCTGGATACTAATATTTTGCTCTAAATTGCTAAGTTGGTTATCTAAACTAAGTAATTCATAGTAAGAATGGGCAACTTCAGCAACCAGATTGGTCACTAAAAAATTTTTACCTTCTTTTGATGCCATATACTCCAGCACAGCCACCTGTTTCGCATTCCGCAGTTTTTTCCATACATCTATCTCCCAGGTTGAAAACAGCCCAAATCGAAAATCGCCAAAATACGTAGGGAAGGGCTTTCCATTGGCTAATGGCAGACCGGCTTCAACAGCGCCTTTGCGCGTAAACTCGCCGACTCTGTCCCCGCCTGCATCAGCGCCAATATTTACAAATGGCAAATATTCGCCTCTACGCGCTTGAATTTCATTCTGTGCAACGCTGATGCGCTGCATCATGATATTAATTTCTTTATTATTAACAACAGCTACGTCTAGCAAACTTAATAAATTAGGGTCATCGAAAAAATCTTTCCATTTGATACTCGCCGTATTGGTCTTTTCCGAATCGCCCAGTTTAAAAGCAGTAGGAAGACGCGTATCTTCTTTTTTGATTATTAACTCAGGAGTGCCACAGGCTTGCAACATCAGTCCCAGCACGCCTAAAGCAATAAGCTGAAATCTTTTATTTTTCATTGTCATTTGGGCCGTAATGATAAGTTTCGGTTAAAGGATCAAGGTCTTCATGTTGAATTAATTTTTTACCTTCTATCATTTTGGCAAAAATATAATAAAGCCCTGGAATAATGAGGACACCAAATACGGTACCGAATAGCATCCCACCTAGGGCTGAGGTACCAATCGTCCTGTTGCCGACTGCTCCCGCCCCCGTTGCCATCGCTAGGGGTATCAACCCGGCTATAAAGGCGAATGAGGTCATCAAAATCGGCCGAAAACGCTCTTTCGCACCCGCAATCGTCGCTTCTAGAACCGACATGCCCTGGGTTTGCTTCTGAGTTGCAAACTCGACAATCAATACCGCGTTTTTGCCGAGCAAGCCAATTAACATCACCATTCCCAGTTGGGAATAGACATCATTGGCAAGCCCTAACCCTTTTAATAATAAGAAAGCACCGAAAATGCCGGGGGGCAGCGAGCAAAGCACAACCAAGGGCAAAACAAAGCTTTCGTATTGTGCGGCTAGCACCAGGTAGACAAACATGATAACGACCGCGAAGATCAGCAGTGCTTCATTGCCCCGGAGGGCTTCGTCAAAGGTCAAGCCTTCCCAGGCAACTTCAAAACCGTGCGGCAAAGTGGCTTTCGCAACCTCTTCGATGGCCTTGATGGCCGCGCCAGTGGTATAACCGCTGGCGGGCTCGGCACGAATCGCAGCCGAGTTATAGAGGTTATAACGCGTGATCTCGTTAGGCCCCTGCTTTTTCACCATAGTCATAAAGGCTGAGTACGGCACCATCTCGCCTTTATCATTTTTCACAAAGTATTTCAACACATCCTCAGGGGAACGCCGGAATTCCGGCAAGGCCTGGGTGTAGACTTTGAAAAAATTATTGAAACGAATAAATCCCTGTTCATAGGTGCTGCCAATCATAATGTCCAGGTGACTCATCGCTTTTTCGATGGAAACCCCTTTTTGCATGGCAAGTTTATTGTCGATAACCAGCTCATATTGCGGATAATTGGCAGCATAAAAGGTAAACAAGCCAGTCAGCTCCTTACGTTTACGCATCGCATCCATAAACGTTTGGTTAATTTTATCGAACTCGAAGTAATCAGTGTCTAATGTCTTGTCCAATAGTCGAAACGCCAAACCCGATGCCGCACCGTATCCCGGCACTGCCGGAGGTTGAAAAAACTCGATGATCGCGCCTAAGTCATGAGCTTTTTCTTCCAACTCGTGGATAACATCCGTAACCGTATGTTTACGTTTCGACCAATCTGCCAGGTTGATAATAACGGTCCCTGCATTCGACCCGCGGCCTTCGGTGAGTATTTCGTAGCCGGCTAAGGAAGAAATCGATTTCACGCCTTCGATTTTTGCGGCTATCAGCTCCAATTGCCGTGCCACTCTATTGGTCACTTCGATAGTTGAGCCGGGCGGAGTTTGGATAATCGCATAAATCATGCCTTGGTCTTCGCCAGGAATAAATCCGGTGGGTAAAGTTTTATCGAGCGCAAAAATGCCGAAGCCAAATCCGGCCAATACCAAAACCGTGACAAGGCGCCGGGTGACAATGACATTCAGCAATTTGATGTAGCGCCCAGTGATCTTTTCAAAAACAGAGTTAAAGCCATCGAGGAAAAAATTGATCGGGGTTTTCCTTTTCGGCTGACCATGGGTGTTTTTAAGTAGCATGGCGCACAGTACCGGGGTGAGCGATAAAGCTACGATTGCTGAAATAGTGATCGACGACGCCATAGCGATAGCGAATTGTCTATAAAACACTCCAACCGGTCCCGGCATAAATGCGATAGGGATAAACACCGACACCATGACCAGCGTAATCGCTACAATGGCGCCACCGATTTCCCCCAATACTTTTCGGGAGGCTACATAAGGGCTGCAATGTTCAGCTGCCATTTTCGCATGCACAGCCTCCACCACCACAATGGCATCATCCACCACAATACCGATAGCCAAGACTAAGGCAAACAAGGTGATGAGGTTGATGGAAAGCCCGAACGCAGACATAACAGCGAATGCCGCGACCAGCGAAACCGGTACCGCGAGGACGGGGATCAAGGTAGAACGCCAGTCGCCAAGGAAAATAAAAACCACCAAGGAGACTAGAATGAAGGCTTCCACCAAGGTGTGCAGTACTTGTTCGATGGATGCATCGACGAAATGCGACACATCGTAATTAATTTCGTATTCCATGCCCTCCGGGAAGGATTTTTTCAATTCTTCCAGTTTTATCTTCACATTTTCTATGACCACTTGTGCATTAGTGCCGTAGTTTTGCTTAAGCACGATGGACGCCGAAGGGAACCCGTCTTTATCAGAGAAAATATTATAAAACTCGCTGTTTAGATTGACAGTGGCAACGTCTTTAATACGCAGAATCTCGCCTGCCGGGGTAGACCGGATAATAATGTCTTCATATTCTTCAGGCTTGGTTAAACGTCCTTTATATACAAGAACATATTCTTTTGACTGGGCGGACATGCCTGTGCTTTGGCCCAGTCGACCAGGACGTCCGATAATGCTTTGACTCGCGAGTGCCTCCATCACCTCTTCTGACGAGATGCTATAGGCCCGCATCCGTTCCGGATTCAGCCAAACTCGCATCGCATATTGACGGGCACCCAATATGGTTGCTTGAGCAATTCCAGTAATACGCTGAATTTCAGGAATAACATTGACATAGGCATAATTAAATAAAAGCTTCTGATCGGCATTTTTATCTTTGCTGAAGAGGTTTACATACATGAGCATGCTAGGCTGGACGAAATTCACGATCACACCTTCCAACTGCACGAGTACGGGCAGTCTGCTCATCATCTGATCCACGCGCGTCTTCACGTTAACCATCGCAATATTGGGATCGACACCTAAATTGAAATACACTTGAATGGTCGCTTCGCCGGCGCTGGTTGCATCCGAAGTGATGTATCTCATGCCGGGCACGCCATTGATAGCGCGTTCTAACATAATCAGGGACGATTTCACCAGTACATCGGCGCTGGAGCCGGGAAACGATATCGAAACCGTGACCCGCGGTGGCGCGATATCTGGAAACTGGGAAATGGGCAATGTTTTCATTGCCAAAATCCCCATAAATAAGAACAACAGTGATAACACTATCGCCATCACAGGTCTTTTGAGAAAAATATTAAACATTGCTTAATCCTGGCTAAAAGGTTACTCGGTAAACATCTTCATCAAATCTGAGCGAACCTTTTGGGGTGGCCTTAAATCGATCTGCACCTTCTCTCCGGGTCGTACTTTGCGTATACCCTCGAGCAAAACCCTGTCACCATCATTCAGACCATCTTTAACAATAAACATTTGTGGCAATTCAGCATCTATATGGATAAGTCTTTGCTCCACTTTTTCTTCTTTGTTGACGACGTAGACATAAGTTTTATCCATAATTTCGAAGGTCGCTTTTTGGGGGATGAGCATGGCGTTGGGGTAAGGCTTGGCCATTTGGATTGTTCCTGTTTCACCGTGCCTGAGAATTTTGTCCGGGTTGGCGAACAAGGCGCGGAATTGGATATTACCGGAAGTGTTATTAAAATCACCTACAATTGTCTCAATGACACCCGTTTGATTGAAAATCTCGCCATCTGCCATTTTTAGCTTCACGGTTTCACCGATTTTGTCTCTCTTCTGCGCCTTAAAATCCAGGTATTGGGCTTCTGGGACGTTGAAATAGACCCACAATTGGCTGGTGTCAGACAATGTCGTCAACAACGCACCTTCATCGAGAAGACTGCCGACCCTAACAACCAAATGATCCATAATTCCGTCGAAAGGTGCTTTAATATCAGTGAAACCCAAGCGGGTTTCCGCCATTTTCACTTCCGCCTTAGCCTTAGCTAATTTTGCTTTTGCCAAAGCCAACTCATTGCCCGATACGATATTCTCATCAGCCAAACCTTGGGTATTAAGGTATTCGATGTTCATATTTTGCGCTTCGGCTTCCGCTTTTAGTAGTTCTGCCTGATAGATATTGGGCATGATTTTGAACATAGGCTGTCCCTTTTTTATCAATTGCCCTTCATCCACAAAAATATCCTGTAAGTAGCCCTTTTCCAAAGAGCGGACTTCAATATGCCTAATGGCATGAATCTGACAGACATAATCTTTCATGACGAAAGTGTTTTCACGAATCGGTGTAGTTGCCCCATATTTTGGCATTTCTTTATGCGTCTCAATTTCTGCCTGAGAATGACATCCACTCAATATTAGGGTGGCGATTAAGCCTAGAATTACGGATGACTTAGTGATCATTTTTTTGGCCTTTCGGTTGTAAGCGAAAAATAATTTATTAATATATTTATTTAGTTACGATTAATTACAAGCCCTATTCCTCGACATCCATATTAAGCTCTGTAGCAATCTCATTAAAACCTATACTGTTTTTGTCAACCGCCAATATATGTTTTACCAAAATCGTTATGGCATTCCAGTTTGATTTATTATTTACAAACCTGAATACCCCAGATTGAGCTCTTTAATTTTTATTTTTAGAGGTACCCGCAAGCTCAATGTAATTTATATTATGAGTGTGGTATCGACAAACGATTTTAATTGGACTTTAGTATCGACATATCCGATACTTGTTTTATGGACATGGATCAGATTAGAACTTTTTTGGGTGTAGTCGCCAATAATAGCTTTGTTGAAGCTGCAAATAGACTTCATGTTACCCAATCAACTGTCAGCGCACGCATACAAAGATTGGAGGCCTATCTTGGTGTCACCCTATTTGTGCGTGATCGCTCCGGAGCACAATTAACTCTCTCAGGGCAACGTTTTTTTCGTCATGCAAAATCCTTGTTATTAACGCTGGAACAAGCGCGGCATGACATTAAGTTACCTAATCGCTTCCAGGCCAGCATTAGTGTAGGAGCTCGGATCGCCTTGTGGGACGAATTGTTGCCCCGGTGGATTGGCGAATTGCGTACTCTAGCGCCGGATATTTGTATTCGTAGCGAAATTGGCTTTGAAGATGATTTAATTCGCGGGCTCATCGAAGGCCGCCTGGATGTGAGTATGATGTACACTCCGCAACAAAGCTCTGGCCTTCAGATTGAGTATTTATTTGATGAAACACTGGTGTTAGTGACCACCGACCTGGATAAGCCTTGGCCAAATGAAGATTACATCTATGTGGACTGGGGACCTGCATTCTATGAGCTGCATAATAACTATTATCCGAGTATGGAACGCCCTCCCCAGGTCGTAAATATCGGCTGGCTCGGAGTACAGCTAATTATCAGCAATGGCGGCTCATGTTTTATTCCTGCACGCATAGCTAACCCTTTAATTCACAATCAAACAATATATCTCGTACCTGACAGTAAGCAGTTTCGGTTGCCTGCTTATATGGTGTTTCAACAAGATAGTGATTCTATTGTTTTACATCAGGTGCTGGAAAGCTTACGTTCATTAGCTGTTATTGAGCGACATAAAATAAAGAATTGAATTAAATTTGTATTGATGTACCAACTTTAAAATATGAACGAAACACACCACCATAAATATACGCTAATAATATTAGCAAACAATTCCCCCACCTAGTGTAGTGAACTGTAATTAACGGAACTAATAACAATGGTGCCTGTCTCATTT
>NZ_CAKMLL010000081.1 GCF_927797785.1 Candidatus Nitrotoga sp. BS
CATTCGTGCCAACAGTCGATTAAGTTCCAAACAGAATGGCGCACTACACTAGTAACTTTTGCTAAAGCAGAAAACGCTGTACATCCGTTTTTTTGACAATCTACTCTAGATGCTTTAGTGAAAGCAAGGTTAAAGACAGTAAATCAAACATTTGAGGCTTCCGTAGCATTTACGTAGGGAAAATCGCCGCAGCTCTCTGTGTCAAACGGCACAAACATCGTATGGAATTCACAGTTTTTTAAAACGCTTAAGCAACTCGACTGTTTTTGGCTGATGGCTCGAAGAAAAATTGAGACAGCGCAAATGGCTTGATAAGGCTTAGGCTGGTTGATCTGCCGGACTCACGGGTATAATGAGATTTTTTTAGCTAGGAATAGAAATGAATCTAGATCGAGTAACTTCTGGTCGTGACCTTCCCAATGATTTTAACGTCATCATAGAAATACCCATGAATGCTGATCCCGTCAAATATGAAGTGGACAAGGAAACCGGCGCCATGTTTGTGGATCGTTTCATGTCCACGGCAATGCATTATCCATGTAACTACGGTTATATTCCGCATACGTTGTCGGAAGACGGGGATCCAGTAGATGTACTTGTGCTCTCACCCGTACCGCTCCTTACTGGTGTGGTGGTTCGCTGTAGACCATTGGGCATGTTGAAGATGACTGACGAAGCTGGCGAGGATGGCAAAATACTGGCTGTGCCCGTTGACAAGTTATGCAGTCTATACAGCAAAATAAAGTCGCATGCTGACTTGCCGGAACTTATAACTTCACAAATCTCGCATTTCTTTGCTCACTATAAAGACCTGGAAGTAGGCAAATGGGTCAAGATAGATGGCTGGGTCGGGGTCAAGGAAGCCAAGGCGGAGATATTGAGTGGGGTCAAGTGCTATAAGTCAGCCGAGAACAAACCGATGTTCTAAATAAACGCTATTAAATAAATTAGTAAACGAAATTTAGTTTCGTTTAAGGTAGTCATCAAAAAGAGTTGGACTATATCTTTTGTTAAGATTTTGTATTGATAGATGGCATTTTTTAACTTTACGTTAACTTTGTTACTTATTAAGTTACCACATGGATTTTTATCTCGGTCTGGACTTTGGCACATCCGGGGCACGCGTTTGTGTTGTGGACATAGCCGAGACTATTATTCATGAAGATCACATTTGCTATCCTAATGCTGCTTTACAAAGTCATCTGAATTGGCGTGAAGCACTGCATACACTACTTAAACGTCTACCCGCAACTGTTGCAGCTGAATTACAAAGCATTGCTATTGCTGCTACTTCTGCCACAGTATTATTGTGTGATGAAGAGTTGGAGCCAACTACTCCCGCTTTGCTCTACTTCGATAGTCGAGCACAAGCAGAATCGGAACAACTAAAACAGCTTGCCCCACCGGACCACATTGTTTGCAGTGCAAGCTCAGGATTAGCCAAATTCCTGTGGTTGACAAGGCACACCGAACTTTCAAACGTTGCGTACTTTCTGCATCAGGCGGATTGGCTTGCTGCGCTGCTTACCGGGCTAGCTGGCGTCAGCGACTATCATAATGCGCTCAAGAGCGGCTATGACGCAGAGCGTCTATGCTGGCCGGATTGGATTAAGAGTTTGCCGCACGCCCATTTTCTTCCGCAAGTTGTCGCCCCTGGCGTCGGCATCACTAATATCAGCTCATTTGTGGCACAGCATTTCAAGATTAACCCAGCGTGCACGGTACATGCGGGCACGACTGACAGTATTGCCGCTTTTATTGCTTCAGGCATGCATGAAGCCGGCTCGGCTGTCACTTCGCTTGGCACGACCATAGTGCTCAAGCTGCTTTCGGAGCAACGGGTAGAAGCAGCGCAATATGGCATATACAGTCATCGTTTTGGTGATTTATGGTTGGCTGGCGGTGCGTCCAACGCTGGCGGCGGCGTGCTAAGGCAATATTTTGGCGATCTGCAAATCGATGCGCTCAGCCAGCACATTGATCCGGCCACTGATAGCCGTCTTGACTACTATCCGTTGCCGCGGCCTGGCGAACGCTTTCCAATTAACGATCCCACCAAGGTGCCACTTCTTACCCCGCGTCCTGCGGACGATGTACTGTTCCTGCACGGTCTGCTGCAAGGCTTAAGCCGCATCGAAGCGGCGGGTTACACCAAGCTGACTGAGCTTGGCTCAAGCTCACTAAAATCCGTTACCACCGTCGGCGGCGGAACGAAAAATAAAGTGTGGGGAAAAATACGCGAACGCTTGTTAGATGTGCCACTGTCGGTAGCGAAACACACTGAATCTGCCCGCGGCGCGGCCCTGTTGGCCAAGCGTGGATTGTAACTAGTGTAGTGAACCGTAATTAATGGAACTAATAACAATGGTGCCTGTCTCA
>NZ_CAKMLL010000082.1 GCF_927797785.1 Candidatus Nitrotoga sp. BS
AATGAGACAGGCACCATTGTTATTAGTTCCGTTAATTACAGTTCACTACACTAGCTTGGTGCACTACAATGGTAGTGTCGTTTCCAGCACATGGCTTTCTGGGGACTCTACTGTTAGTGCGCTGCTGATGCACGACAATATTATCAACGAGTTTGTTTTGGACAGCGCAACTCTGTCTGGTACTGACTGGGTGATCACGATGCCAACCAAACGATACAATGTTCCGGTGAATAGTTTATTAGCGCCGGACGACGCCACTCAATTGTATAGCCCTTTTACCAGCAAGTTTTGGCTTGGTGGCGCGTGTGAGCGATTTCAATATCTCTTCACCAATCGCGAAAATTATTCCATCTACTTCGGGTATTTTACAGGACAGCTCAGCGGAGAACTCCTGTGCTGGGCGTCATCCGTTGTAGGTTTATTCAAAACGCCGGGATTGGCCGTTAATAGTAGCTTGCTGGGATCGACCAACAAAACCGAGCTTGCTAGCTACTTAGAGAATGGTTGGCTGAAGATGTCTTTTAACGAAACCTACATATCTGTCGTCAATGGCCAAACTGATGGTAATGGTGTTGTTCATCCAAATGCCACCCAATCATTAACGAGTGTTAATGGAGACACGTATTTCGGCTTGCCTACCGTTGGATTCATGGTGCAAGATTTTATTAACCAGAATGCGGCACCCGGAATTTTGGCAACCTACGGTGGCAATTTCAATCATAAATATACGACCAGGATATCTCGACTCCCCCCGTGACCAATCTTCAAACATCGTCCCAAGCATACGCGCATGAACATTTAAACCAGTGTACGCCACACCACTCAGCTCGCAATGAGGAACACTGATATGGCTTTGAAAGTTTGAATGATTCGATTCGGTGCGGCTTGATCCCATGATCGCACCAGATGTGAGTCAAGGAGAGGCACTGCTACCCAAGTGAGCCCCCCAAAGTGCGGGTGCCCAGTGCGCCGCAATTCGACGGTCAGCATCAAGCTTCTGCTACGCATCTGCATACGTTATTCGAAGCTAGCAATGAATCCGCAGACGCCGATCATAGTCGGCAACTCAGTTGAGCAGGTCAGGCAGCACACATAGCATTGACCTCAGTAAGGTTTGGAGGTCAATGCCTATATTGTTGCCGTTATTGATGATGCACTACGCTAGTTAAATGGCGGACAGCATGGTCATTTGCATTTTCGCCATGGCTTTTTGCTCAATCTGGCGTATGCGTTCCGCTGACACACTAAACTCATTTGCGAGATCGTGCAGCGTTACGGTGCTGTCCTCACGAAGCCAACGAGCTTCAATAATACGACGACTGCGTTCGTCTAAGCTAGCCAGTGCGCGTGTTAAGCCCGTACTTTGCTGCATTTCAAGCTGTTTCTGCTCAAGGACGCAAGAGGGTTCACTGTCCGTAGCAGATGCCAAATAAGCGATAGGTGCGTGGCTATTTTCGTCTTCGGCGTTTGTGGTTAGTTCCAGCGCTATTTCGTGGCCGTTGAAACGAGCTTCCATTTCTAATACTTCGCTTGTGCTGACTTTTAGCTGCTGTCCAATTAAGCTGGCTTCATGCGGTTTAAGTGATTCTAACCCCCGCTTCATGCTACGCAAATTGAAAAACAGTTTACGTTGAGCTTTCGTGGTCGCAATCTTGACAATTCGCCAGTTGCGCAGAATATATTCATGCATCTCAGCGCGTATCCAGTGCAACGCAAACGATACTAGCCGCACACCATGGCCTGGGTCGAAGCGTTTGACTGCTTTCATCAGGCCGATATTGCCTTCTTGGATTAAGTCTGATTGTGGTAGACCATAACCAGCATAGCCGCGCGCCACGCTGACTACTACACGTAGGTGCGAGACGACAAGCTTATGTGCTGACTCCAGGTCATTATCGCGGCTGAAGCGGACTGCCAAGCCAAGCTCCTCATCTGGCGTAAGTAATGGGAAGCGATTTACGGCTTGTACATATTGATCTATAGAACCTAAAGCCAAAGGTGTCGGCAATGCCAATGTTTGATTCATCAGTTATATCCTCCTATCGTGGGATTTTAGCACTCAACATCATTGAGTGCCAATTGTCTTAATACCCAATTTCCGCGATTGAATTCTGACGGGGCGAAAAATTGAGCGTTCAGCCCTGAATATTGTATGCATGACTACCCGATGAAGTGTGAATAGCATGGAAACGGTTCGTC
>NZ_CAKMLL010000083.1 GCF_927797785.1 Candidatus Nitrotoga sp. BS
GTGTAATGGTAGCTAACCACCACGGGAAGAAAGATACAAGGGTGGGCACGTTTTTGCCTCGTAGAGGTTCTCGCACCCGGAGGGTGTGCACACGCGGATTCTTCATTTTGGAGTAGACAGCTATGTCACGTTATCGCCGCGCAATGGCTGCTGACTCAAGCTATTTCTTTACGGTGGTCACTTACCGGCGTCAGTCGATTCTATGTGACGAAGCGATTCGTAACGCATTGCGTGTGGACATTACCTGACAGTGATGCCGATTTCTCCACCCGTTGGATGATGATCAAGCGAGTGGTTTCTTTGGCCTGCAGAGAAGATTATCGTCGTGCCGACTGGGTGACTGCATCAAAACTCAAACATCGCGAATCAACTATCTGGCAACGGCGATTCTGGGAACACGAAATTCGTGATAAAAATGATTTTGCCCGCCATGTACGCTTGAGCATTTGACGTGAACATCTGACTGAAGGGCAACATCCGCTTTTAAAGCTGCTTCGGCACAGCGAGCAAATGCCACCGCTGGATTGGGCGAAACATGGCACGTTTTGAAATAGTCCTCGGTGTTTTCCAGTACTTGCTGCTGATAAACCTTAGGAAGAAAAGAGCTCATTCGCTCATCATTCTTACGGCATAATCATTCATGTATCACCAGCGTATTTTGGGTGATCTCAACAAACCGACTGGATGCAAAGGCCGTTTCAATTCCGACCAGATTAGCTCGCACCAGTTTCTCCAAGCTGGAGTTGGAAATGTTGCCGGTAGATATAAGCAGCAGCGATGGTTCGCCGGTAAGCAAAAAGGTTTGCACAAAATCATTATCCTTGCTTACCACGACACGACCATCCAGCACAGCGCGTGCGATGACCTCGCTGTCAGGCGTGCGGTTTTTTAGCGGTAAATCCAGTGTGTGCAGCGCATCATGCCCCGCCTCGTTCAGCCAGATTACAAAGCGCCGGGGTAGTTGCGCATCAATCAAAAATTTCATGCCGCCAAATGTACCAAACGTTTAACGTGTGCCAAGCGTGCCGCATAAGATAATGCCGCCAGGATATCCTCGCGCTCCAGGTCTTCATAATCAGCCAGAATATCCTCGGTAGTCATGCCACTAGCCAGCCACTCCAGCACATTTTCTACCGGATAGCGCAAACCACGAATGCAAGCCTTGCCGTGGCAAACTGTAGGATCAATCGTAATGCGATTTCTCATTTTTTACTTCCTTCTTAAATATATTTGCGACGCCAGTTTATATTACCCGCGCATAGGGTGTCTGTTTGAATGCAATCTGCTCACGTCCAAAACGCATCGCGGGCTTAGAAAAATAAAGTGGTAGCGTCTTCTTTCCTTGATTCCGAGGTCAAGCTATGTAGGGTGGGCACGTTGTTGCCTCGTAGAGGTTCTCGCACCCGGAGGGTGTGCCCACCCAACTTGACTGAACAAGTCACATTTGCCATCAACCAAATAAACCATCGGCCCCGAGAATGTCTAAACTGGAAAACTTCGCATGAAGTATTCTTTGGACAACCGAGCACATGGGCTAAGCCAGCATTGAATGTTGCAATTCCAATGTAAATCCAAGACACTAAAGTTATTCGCAAATTAACCGATTCGATAGTTATGTGGTGCTAAACTCGGAGGTGTCTGATGGAAATTCAATTTAATCAAAACGTAAAAGAATTAGCCCAAGCTGATAACAAAAAAGGAAATGATCCGATTGCCCCTGAAGTGTCAGACGTAACACATGCTAGGAACACAGCCAGAAAAGAACTCAATGCAGCCATCATTGAGTCAACCATCAATGTGAGTGCTGCTTCCGGCTCACCGCAAGCTTTAGTATTAAAGGCTGCTTTAGAAGGCATTAACGATGCTCTTCAGGCCACGATGGGTAATAAGGCAATTCAAACCACCTATGACTCTGGCTTAGATATTAGCCCTGAAGCAACTGCCGAACGTATCGTATCATTGAGCACAGCCTTCTTCAGTTCATATCATGAACAACATCCTGAACTATCTGAACAAGAGGCAGTTATCAAATTCTCAGAACTCATTAGTGGTGGTATTGATACTGGGTTTAGTGAAGCAAGAGAGATTTTGACTGGGTTAAGTGTATTGGAAGGCGATATTGCTAGCAATATCGACTCTACCTACGACCTTGTGCAAGAAAAATTAAGCGCCTTCCGAAAAAGTTTCAATCCAGATCAGTCATAAACTGAAAGACTATTTCTTATTGCGATAGACATGGCATGGTTAACACTAATGATGCTTGTCTGGAGACATAAATTTAACACGGATTCGACACCCATATCAAACCCGGTAATGCTCACCTTTACAAGTGCATTGTCAGATCAGATTAAGAATAGCTCAGATAAAGAAGCGGGTCCAACAAGGCGCGATTCAATAAGCAAAAGGAGAAATCGAAATGAAAACTAGCTTTCTGTGTCTATTGGCGATAGTTGTATTAATGGTCAGCGGGTGTGCCAGCACGACACCTATCAAGAATTTGGCATTGCCGCCGGTAAGTACAATCGAAGGAAATGTCGCAAAACTTGATGAGGGTGGATTTACCTTAACGGATAGCTCCGGTTCAATTTATGTAAAAGCCAAATTGCCAGACAACAAGAAACTAAATCTTTCGATTGGGGATAAAATCACTGTATATGGCAATTTACAAGGTGGCCAAGAAAAAATATTTGACGGGTATGTTATCAAGAAATCATCGGGGGAGCAGATTATCGTAACTAATCCAACTCCTCACTTCGGTTTCATTATTCAGAGCGCCTTTAAGTAATGCCGAACACCGCCATGAAATTACTGATGGGAAATAGGAGGGCATCATGCGTACCGTATTAGTCATTGTCTTATGCATCCAACTCGGCGTTCTCGCAGGGTGTGCCAGCAGCGAACGTGTTTATGACAATATCTACGAAGGATTAAAGGGCAGGGACGCGATTATTTACCCCCAAGTCGAACAAAAACCGGCTGAGAAATCCATGTCATATCAAGAGTATGAAGCTGAACGAGGCAAGCTGCTGGAAAATAAAGACAAGAAATGAATACAGAGCACCCGTTACGGTCTAACATGGCGGTCGAGAGTGATGCGCCAAAAGTGGCGCGTCACTCATATTTACGTTGGGCCTCTCAAGTTGCGCCCTTGCTCATATCCTTCTTAGAACCATCTGCGAGACATCAATGATAAGAATCACCATCCTGTACCCGAACAACCAAGGTTCACGGTTCGACTTTTCCTACTATGTTGAAACTCACATGCCCATGTCCATTAAGCTTTTAAGTGCTCATCCTGGCTTCAGGGGGGTATCTGTTGAGCATGGACTTGGAGGAGCTGTGCCGGGGTCAGCTCCGACCTACATCGCAATGTGCCACTTCCTTTTCAGTTCCATCGAGGATTTCCTGGCTGCCTTCATGCCCAACGCGCCTGTGCTTCAGGGCGACATGCCGAACTACACAGACATCGAGCCTGTCATTCAATTCAACGAAGTACTCCTTTCTCAGTAGCCATTCGTTTAGCATGTCGCGGGCCAACCTATCATTTCACCGGATATTGCAGCACGGTAGGGATTTTATTAATCGAACCGACATGTACGTGATTCCTACGCACGGTGGTATGAGAGGGAGGAGTCGTGAGGCTTCTTCCTATCCCGATTAGGTGCCAATCATCAGCGTAATCGGAGATCACAAAGTGCAAAATTCTAACAAATTGCCGACCGATGTTCTTCTCGCCATTCCGCCAGATTTGCCGGTTCCAATTGATGATGGTGCTTGCGCACACATTGAAGGATTGCCTTTACCGTCGGTCGCATTACCAAGCACGGATGGAAACTCGATCAATCTTTCGCAAGTTGGCGGTTGGCTCGTGATTTTCTGCTACCCAATGACAGGAAGACCTGGACGCAGTGTTCCTGATGGTTGGGCACAAATTCCAGGTGCTGCCGGATGTACACCTCAAGCCTGTTCCTTTCGGGATCACTTTGCTATTTTGCAAAAACTGAATGTAAAAACATTCGGCTTGAGCGCCCAAACAACCGACGACCAACTGGAAGCTGCTGCACGTTTACATCTTCCATTTGCATTGTTGAGCGATGCTGATCTGCAGTTCTCGCAATCCCTATGTTTGCCTATGCTTCACGTAAAGGATCTGCATCTCACCAAACGGGTGACACTCATCACCAAGGACGGCATCATAAAAAAATGCATCTATCCAGTGTTTCCGTCAGATAAAAACGTTGAAGTCGTAATTGGGTGGCTATCCGCACATGACACCTAAGCTTTCAGTCAAGCAGGACTTCGTAGAAGCGCGCAGTCCCGTATTTTTACGTTAGGCGTCCAATGCCCTCCGCTCATTGTTTCGTCGCCCAGTTCAGCCGCGCCGCGCTACTTATGCTGGCTTTGCTGCTCGCCAGCTGTACATCCCTGCCACCCCACCAAATCGCTCAAGTAGGGGCGGTTCAGATTGCGTGGATCAAGTCTGGAACTACAACTCCAGTCGTGGTTTTCCAGTCGGGGCTCGGTGACGGTATGGCTCCTTGGGAAGCAGTCATAGAACGACTACCTCAGGCCGTCTCGTACTTCGCATACGACCGTCCTGGCTATGGATCCAGCGGCTCCGTGTCAGACCAACCGCGAGATCCTTGTCGCATCGCGCATGAACTTCGGGAGACGCTACGAAGTGCCAACGTGCCCCCGCCATATTTGCTTGTCGGACATTCGATTGGCGGTCAATATCAGTACGCTTTTGCCAAGCTCTTTCCTGAGGATGTCGCAGGGATGGTACTGCTGGACCCGACCCACCCTGATCATTGGTCGGAAATGCAGCTTAACGCGCCCAATGTAGCAGCCGTAGTTACTGGCCTTAAGACCGTGGCATTTTCGTCGGCGATGAAGGCTGAGTTTGATGGTCAAGGCATCTGCCTTGAGTCTCGGAAACTATTCACGGCACGTGTACCAACGCGAATTCTCGTCCGAACTCGGCACGATCTAACGGAGACTCCTGCTTTCCGAACTATGGTTGAGAGACTTGAGGTAGACTGGCTGTCAATTGTCCCCGGCGCTACCAGACGCGCGGTCGAGGGAGCGGGACACTACATTCAAAAAGACAAACCAGACGTTGTCGCGGACGAAATTGTCTCGTTCCTTCGATTCATTCAATCCCATAGCCCATGATGTCAGGGATGCCTCACCTTTCGCTCAAGCGGGAATCAAGGGTCAGCCAGCTTGATTTTGTAAAGGGCACCTCTAAAAATCCAATTTTCGTCACAAAACTGCGTTACTCGAAAAAAATTATCGCTTACATATCAACTATATGCCGCGCTCAAATTTTTTACTCGCGCCTTGTCTTGTCTATAAAATTGAATTTTTAGAGGCGCCCTAAATTAATTTCAAGAGTAACAAAGCTGACTGTGCATGATGGCGATAGTGAATAGTCAAGCTGACTGCTCCTTGGTTTGACTGTCGATTAGCGTCATTTCCATAGCTGATCTCGGGCTACTGGACAGTCTGAGATTATAATGCCTCACTTCCTACATAAAAAATAACGTAACTACTCACCCCTATAAATAATCAAGAAAACACTTGACAGGTTTTTAGG
>NZ_CAKMLL010000084.1 GCF_927797785.1 Candidatus Nitrotoga sp. BS
ATCGTGACAAGCGTCGCCTTCAGTCCCGACGGCCGCAGCCTCGTTTCCGGTAGTGATGACAAGACCCTGCGCCATTGGCCTGCCCCTGATGCATGGCTCGACGAACTTTGCAAGAAGCTTACCCGCAATATGAGCCGCAAAGAGTGGAGCCAGTGGGTTTCGCCGGAGATTGATTACATCGTGCAATGCCCGAGCTTGCCGATTCCACCAGACGCACCTGATAATCTCAAAGAAAAACCATGAACGAAAAACTGATAGCACACATGCAATCCTTTGGACCCAAGAAGATCCTAGCTCTCGATGGTGGAGGTATTCGTTGCATGATCATTGTGAGGGTGTTAGAGAAAATTGAAACCCTGTTGTCACAGAAACGGAGGCGCGGCATCGAATCATTACTTTCAGGGGATGAAGTATGACTATGACTTGTCAAAACACGATTATATTTTCCATTTACACATCATCAGGAGATTGTCGTGGCGAGCTTTGACTGGAAGCAGGTTTCTGAAAAAAACTTGGATGAGCTGTACAACTCAGATGTGCGGGGCTATAAAGAATGGCAGCAATTGATCAAAATGCTTCCCGAGTCTTCGGATGCTGAACAACCCGATATGTTACTCGAAGCTTTCGACAAGTTCCTAATCCAGCTCGAACAGATTGACCCTCAACCAAACTACATTCCGAATGTTCGTTTCGCATTAGCGCGCCGACGTACTGATTGCTAAGCGTATTACTTATTTTTCCCACAATCAAAGGGATGAGTCTGCTGGACTTTATGGCTAATCAGGGAAGTTGTTAGGCGCTTCCGTATCAGCCCTGCTATCTACCAACTCCAGTAATTAAATCCAAAGGATTAGAAAGTGCAACCATTTACCTTCTTTATTAGGGGCACTTCTATCAATCCGACGTCAAAGCGACGGATTCGCTATGATCCGAGATTTTCTATTAGCCCCAATTTCTAATGGAAACCATTTAGAGCAAGCAAATGATTTTAATTATGTTTATGGTGTTTTCCGGCTAAACTAAGCCATTGCTATTTCAGTGCAGGAGAAATCATGGAATTTAACCTTCGATTTACCGACAAAGAAATTACCGCCTGGGGTGGTATGGGGCTGATGAAACGAGTACTGGATCACTTGGGATTTGACAGATAGATCACTTCGCAAAATTTCCCACCTAATCCCGATTGGGAATATGCAGATCGATGGTGTTGCAAATTACCCCGTTATTCAGATGCCGATGACCGCTTGATCTTCGCCCGTCTTGGCCACTGTGTCAGCCAGTGTGCTTTGATCAGTCGAAGGTGTGTGGGTGGGTGACCACTAGATATTCATGCCACTGGGCGGATTTACATGGCAACACTTTGTGGTGGCATTGATCTCGGCATGTTGCTTCGTATCATGAATGAAAAGGGTTTGGCGCCAGACGTTGTCTCCGGTCTATTGCATAAGCAATCTGGTTTGCTTGGCATGTCGGCGGTTAGTGGCGATATGCGTGAGTTTTTAGCCAGTAGCGATCTGCACTCAGCGGAAGCTGTTGTTCTGTTCGTCTATCGTGCGGTGCGCGAAATTTGTTCGCTGACTGCTGCTGGCAATTCGCAGATAAGTAGACAGGATAGCCCCGTGTCCGCCTGGATAATTCCTGCCGAAGAGGAACTTGCTAACTGCAAAGCATGCCATATGCTATGTTGTAGGCGATATCCCGACAAAAATGACGTTACACTGCATTCGAAATGAGAGGAGCAGAAAATGACACAGAGAGCAAACAAAACTACTGCCAATGATGCGCCCTTGAGCGCTGATGAGTTAAAGAATACCGATGCCTACTGGCGCGCCTGTAACTATCTTGCTGTCGGCATGATTTATCTGCAGGCGAATCCACTGCTGCGCAAGCCGCTTGAATTTGCGCACATCAAAAAGCGCCTGCTCGGCCATTGGGGTGCGAGCCCCGGGCTGTCGTTTATGTACGTGCATATGAACCGGCTCATCAATAAATATGACCTGAATGCTATTTTCCTCGCCGGCCCCGGTCATGGTGCGCCCGGGGTGCTGGCGCCGGTGTATCTGGAAGGTGCTTATTCTGAGGTTTATCCGGACAAGAGCGAGGATGAGGAAGGCATGCGACGATTCTTCAAGCAGTTTTCCTTCCCCGGCGGCATTGGCAGTCATTGTACGCCGGAAACGCCTGGCTCTATCCATGAGGGTGGTGAGCTCGGTTACAGTGTGTCACACGCCTTCGGCGCGGCATTTGATAATCCGGATCTTATTGTTACCGTGGCAGTTGGAGATGGCGAGGCCGAGACCGGTCCGCTGTCCACGTCCTGGCATTCCAGCAAGTTTTTACATCCGGTGCGTGACGGTGCGGTGCTGCCGATTCTTCATCTGAACGGCTACAAAATCAATAACCCAAGCATTCTTTCTCGAATATCCCACGACGAGCTGGAGAACTTGTTTCGGGGATACGGTTGGACACCTTACTTCGTCGAAGGCGACGATCCGAACACCATGCACCAGAAGATGGCCTCCACAATGGAGCGCTGTGTACAACAGATTCGCGAGATTCAGGCGCAGGCACGCAATGGCGGTGCAGTCACCCGTGCACGCTGGCCAATGATTATTTTACGGTCACCCAAAGGCTGGACCGGACCGAAAGAGGTAGATGGTAAGAAAGTCGAAGGTTACTGGCGTGCACACCAGGTGCCTTTGTCCGGCCTGCAAGGTAATCCTGAACACATGCAGCAACTGGAAAGCTGGTTGCGCAGTTACCGGCCAGAGGAGCTGTTTGATACGCAGGGCCGTCTGCTACCCGAATTGAAAGCGCTAGCGCCCAAAGGGGTGCGCCGCATGGGTGCCAATCCGCATGCCAACGGCGGTTTGTTGCGACGTGATTTACGTATGCCGGATTTTCGTGAATATGCAATTGATGTCGCCAAACCCGGTCAGAGCAGCGCCATGAACACCAAGCCACTGGGGGCTATGCTGCGAGATGTGATGCGCCAGAACATGGATAACTTTCGGGTGTTCGGTCCCGATGAAAACACTTCCAACAAACTGGACGCGGTTTACGAGGTGAGCAAGAAATTATGGCTGGCAGACTATCTTCCTGAGGATGACGATGGTGGCGAACTCAGTCCCGATGGTCGCGTGCTGGAGATGCTCTCGGAACATACCTTGGAAGGCTGGTACGAAGGTTATGTGCTTACCGGTCGTCACGGCTTCTTCGCCACTTATGAGGCTTTCGTGCATGTTATCGATTCGATGTACAACCAGCATGCCAAATGGCTGGCCATCTGTGAGGAGTTGCCCTGGCGTGCACCCATCGCCTCGATTAATCTACTCATCACTTCCACCGTCTGGCGTCAGGATCACAACGGGTTTACTCATCAGGATCCAGGTTTTCTGGATGTCGTGATTAACAAGAGCCCCAAAGTTACACGCATTTACCTGCCGCCAGATGTCAACTGTCTGCTGACCACGGCCGACCATTGCCTGCGCAGTCACAATGACATTAACGTCATAGTCTGTGACAAACAGATGCATATCCAGTACCTGGATAAGGATGCAGCTATTAAGCACTGCACTAAAGGACTGGGGATATGGAAGTGGGCAAGCAATGATGAGGGTTTCGAACCGGACGTGGTGATGGTCGGCTGCGGTGACATCCCGACAAAAGAAGCGCTGGCTGCCACAGCTTTGCTGCGACAGCATTTTCCTGATCTCAAGATTCGATTTATCAACGTGGTGGATCTGTTCCGTATGACTTCAGCTGGTGAGCATCCACACGGACTGTCCGACAGAGATTTTGACAGCCTGTTTACCGTCGACAAACCCATTATTTTTAACTTCCACGGTTATCCCTGGTTGATCCATCGCATGGCATATCGTCGCACCAATCATAACAACCTGCATGTACGCGGTTACAAGGAGCGTGGCAATATCAATACACCGTTGGATCTTGCTATCGAAAATGAGATCGACCGGTTTAGCTTGGCCATTGATGTCATCAACCGAGTGCCAGGGTTAAAAGTAGCAGGCGCTCATGTCAAAGAGAGTCTGCGCGATATGCAGATTGATTGCCGCCGTTATGCACATGAACATGGCATCGACAAGCCGGAAGAGCGTGACTGGGTGTGGCCGTATTGATCATCTTGCGCTGCACTTAATTATAGGTGCGGACTTATTGCTGTCAGCTTAAAACTCAAATAAACAACCTCCATTGTTTATATTGGGTTCGTACTTCCAATGGACAATCTTGATAAAACACATAACGAATAAGTTCAGATTGTGATCGCGAAGCGAGCCACAATCTAAACCGTTTGTTGGACGAGCCCGGCCCAGAGTGCTCGAGTGGCCTCATAGAAAATATCTTGTTGTGAATGGCTCCGGTTTGAAGTTCTAGCGGGATAACGGGCGGTTGAACGCCCGTTTCATAGGGGCTCTATCCACAGGTGATGCCCGATTCGGACGTTTATTCGCCTATTTCGCCAGATTTCAGACGAATGAATCGCTCCGCTTGTGGGCACTGACACCCCGGCACTTGTCAAAAGTGCGTATCGCTTACATGGTCAGCATGTATCCCGTGCGGCAAGCGGGGCGGGTACGGTTCGCCGTTCCCTCTTCCCCGTCTTGGCAAGGCGATAACGGAACATCACGTGACCGTCGTTGCTGGCGACGATATCTTTCTCCCGGAACACTTGGGCCAAGGCTTTGCGGTTGTACAGATAGCCGCCCTTGCCGCGCCGCTTGGTGCGCTACTGCTGCTGCTCACGAGCGACCACCGCCGCAGGCATGACCAGATGGACATGCGGGTGATACTCCATCTGGCGCGTGTTGGTATCCAACACCGCGATGGCACCGGGCGTGCCCCGCAGCTGCTTGTCGTTCTGGGCGAACGCGCGCACAGTCACCCAGCTACAACGTATAAGCGAGTCGTAGATGATGCGCTGGTGCGCAAGAGCCAGCCCCTTGAATTCCGCAGGCAGGGTAAAAGTCAGCAGAACGTATTCGGCTGGTACCTGTTTTTGTAACTGCCGTTCCAACCAAGGCTGGCTTTCGTGGTGTGGACAGTGCGGGCAGTGGCGATTGCAGCCGTAGCCCTTTGCCCAGGCGCAGCCCCAGGCTATACAAAGTGAAGAAGAACAGCCGGTAACTGACCACGCGTGCGACGCCACCAGTTCGGTGAAATAGTCCCTCAGTTGTGCCTCGGTCAGGCTGTCGATTTGATGATCGAAGCGCGCGCCGATGCGGCGTAGGGTGCGCGAGTACGCCTCGATGGTCTTGGGCTGCAAACCTTTGAGCTTGAGGTGCTTGAGAGGTGTCTGGTACGGCTGGTCGAAGTGCGATTGCGATGAAAATGTTGTGTTCATGCTGGCGTGTCCTCATGATTGTGTGCAAAATTAACCCCTCAGAAAACAAGGGGACGAAGATGCAGCATAAATCGTGGCATCGCAGTTTGGGTTGCCTCCGCGTAGCGGCTTCGTTCAACAAGTCAATCAACGGCGACCGCAAAAAGCGCGCCGCATTATTCCGAACGTTAGCTGTGACATTAAAACATTTCATTTCTGTCAACTATAGGAGTACAACATGGCGATGAGCTCAGGAGCTACAATGAAAATCATAGGTATTGTCCTAATAGTTTTAGGAACTGGCATGGCAATCTGAGGATATCAATTACTGGTTCTATCGCATCACAATTAACAAAGCTGTTACAGGCACAGAAACAGATAAAGTAGTAATGACTTTCTACATAACTAGTACGGTCAGTTTTGTTGCAGGCATATACCTTTTAATTAAAAAATTAACAGTGGAGGTAACATGGATATCATTAACTTGATAATATTTTTAGCAGTTGGCGCTTTGGCTGGGTGGCTTGCTGGCATTATTATGAAGGGAAGAGGATTTGGTGCTATAGGCAATATTATTGTGGGAATTGTTGGTGCTGTATTGGGTGGTTTTGTATTTGGTTTCCTCGGCATAACAACAGGCAGCTTATTAGGCTCTATAATTATGGCCACTATTGGCGCTGTTATGTTGTTATTTGTAATTAGTTTAGTTAAGAAATCCTAGTTTGTAAACAGCTAACAAGTAATTTAGCCTGACAAAAAACTGTAATTTTCTAGTTTATTAAAATTTAGAAGGTATTCTGATGCGTAAGAGAATTACCAATCCAGTTAAGGAGCAAAACGCATATTCTGATCACAACTGGTTGGATATAGAGAAACTTGCGGTTGCTGAGGTCACCTCTGAAGACGATGTATGTCCAATCGAGTTCGCATTACTGCCTGGCAACGATTCTGGGTGGCGGGCCTCAAGACCGGGAAAACAGATGATAAGGCTACTCTTCGATAATCCACAAAGGCTGCAATGGATCAGGCTGAACTTCGAAGAGTTAGATATTAAACGTACGCAAGAATATGTTTTGCGTTGGTCTCCAGATGGCGGTCAATCGTACCAAGAAATCATAAGACAACAGTGGAACTTCTGTCCTGAAGGTGCAACAAGTGAAATTGAAGATTATCAAGTAGAGCTTCCGGCAGTAACTATTCTTGAGTTGGACATCAACCCAGATATGAGTAAGGGAAATGCACTAGCGTCTTTAAAGGAGTTGCGGCTTGCCTAACAAAGGCGATCAGACGGACAGACCTCTGCGGTGGCTTGCACTTAATAGCACAAGCCTCACCGCTACAACCTGCCGCTTACAGCCGTCGTTAAGCTGTACGATGCCGCGACTTAACTGCTGTAACTATTGGAGATCAAAATGGACTTGACGCAATTGAGTAATCCTTTTGTGGCGGGCGTTGCAGGTTTGTCTATCGGGCTTGTCCTTTCCCTTTTTGTGATGATCAAGGCATGGTTCGGACGCCGATCTCTTGAAAAAGAAAATGCGTCTTTACTCCGTGGTCATATATTGATGCACGACACTGGCCACAAGGCGCTGACCGCAGAACTAGAAGGATTGAAGAAACAGAACGAAAATCTGCGAGTCACGGTTGCCACACTCAAAACTAAGACCGAGAAGTCTGACCTTTTGACGTTGCACATCTATGACAAGGCCATCCGCTTAATGAATGCTAGAGCGCCGGGCTTTTCCCCAGTATGGGAATCTACTTTGGCTGAGGCGGAAGCTGAAATGCAACAAGTAGACACCGGCATGGTTGCCTGGATTAGAAGGACTATTCGGCCTTCCTTAGCCAACAAGCCCAGACAACTTACTTTGTCGCCCACAACAAATCAGTCGTCGCCGGACCCGCTGTTTAGCAGTGTTACCGACACTCACTCAAGATCAGTTGCCCAACCCAACATTCCACCGGACGCTGCGCGATAAAGCCGCGCTTCACCGGTGAATTCTAAGGTTGAGGCTGTAGAATAATCTGAATCCTTTTAAATGCTTACCTTGTTATCAGCAGGATATTGACGTACGTATCTACAAGAATTCGGATCTTCAGAAAAATTAGGACATAGCTTCAAAGTATTCCAGCAATTGGCCCACAGGTGGGGAACACACCACAAACCACACGTCAAAATGCTTATGAACACCTGCTTGCCCGAGACTAGTCCAAGATGTCCTTGGTGCAGCAATGCGTAAGCTGGTGCATTTGTGCTTTGGCGTACTCGACGCAACAGCCATATCAACACGATTATCTGAAAAATGCTTGACTGTAAAAGCGGTATTTATTGGCTTTTCATCAAGTGAAGTTCCCTTTGAGAAAAAAATGAGATCGATATTATGAGAAATCTTTTATGAGCGTAAGGGTATGACTAAATGGGACTGGGCCATTCTGGCAACCTTTATTCTGTATGCGCTCTATGCCGGATTTCGTGAACGAAAACGGGCCTCTCTAAATCTTGATGAGTATTTCTTGGCCGGGCGGAGTCTCTCGGGGTGGAAAGCGGGGTTGAGTATGGCGGCCACGCAATTCGCCGCTGATACCCCACTTCTTGTGACTGGCTTGGTCGCGACTGCGGGGGTCTTTGCCTTATGGCGATTGTGGATTTATGCCCTGGCCTTTCTCCTTATGGGGTTTTTGTTGGCGCCGAGTTGGCGGCGAGTGGGTGTGCTGACCGATGCGGAATTAACTGAGGTGCGCTATGGCCATCGTGCCGCCGCAGCATTGCGGGGAATAAAAGCCATCTATTTTGGCACGATTATCAATTGCACCGTCTTGGCTATGGTCCTCCTGGCTGCGACACGTCTCGCTGAACCGTTCCTTCTGTGGAATCAATGGCTACCTCCAGCCTTCTTTGAATTCTGTGTTCATATTGTGCAATGGGTTGGTGTGCCATTTGCGATTGGAGGGATGGAAGCAGACACGATTTGGATCCGTTCCAGCAATAATTTATTTTCAATTGGTACCATGGTGTTGGTGACCATGTTGTATTCCACAACCGGTGGGTTGCGCAGCGTGGTCAACACTGACCTGGTGCAATTTGTCATTGGTATTGTGGCGAGTATTGGATTTGCTTGGGTGGTGGTCGATTATGTCGGCGGGCTGACGGCACTCACTCACCGAATCCAGGAGCAGTTCACCACGGCTGCAGGTTATCCCCTGACTGGAGATGAGCTCTTGGCCTTTACGCCGTTTGGGGCCAAAGATGCGACGATGATGATCATCTTGGTCTACGGTTTCCAATGGTTGTTGCAGATGAATGCTGATGGCACTGGATACCTGGCCCAGCGATCCATGGCCTGTAAAAGCGATCACGATGCTCGTCTGGCGGCTGTGGTATTTACGGTGGCACAAGTCCTGTTACGAAGTTTGATTTGGTTGCCGTTGGCTTTAGGGTTATTGGTGATTTTCCCGCCAGCTTCTGGCTCAATCGATATGGCGGCGCGGGAATTTACCTTTATTCAAGGAATCGATGAACTTTTGCCACCAGGCTTGAAAGGACTCATGCTGGTTGGCATGTTAGCCGCCTTGGCTTCTACGGTGGATACGCATTTGAATTGGGGCGCGTCCTATTGGACAAATGATGTGTATCGTCGATTTATTTGTCAATCCTGGTTAAAACGCACACCCTCCAATCGCGCATTAGTATGGGTGGCGCGTGGAAGTAATGTGCTTATTCTAGTCATTGCCCTCTGCATTCTTCCATGGTTGTCCTCAATTCAAATGGCGTGGCAGGTGAGTCTGTTATTGGGCTCGGGGATGGGTGTGTTGCTGGTGTTACGATGGATCTGGTGGCGTATCACTGCCTGGGGCGAATTAGCCTGCATCATGACCTCGATCATGATGGCGCCGCTCTTGTTATGGGGGTTGCCGGATCAAGAGGAGTTGCGGGTACTCATAATGGGGATTGGTTCCGCGATGATAGGCATAGGGGTCTCGTTATTGACTGGCCCTGAAGATCATGACCGCTTAGAAACATTTTATCGGCGCGCTCAGCCACCCGGGTTTTGGAGACCAATTGAACAACGTGTCAATCCTGATCATCCAGAAAGTTCTACACGATTTTGGCGAGCGATTTTGGCAATGGGGCTTGCGGCCTTGTCGATATTCTGTTTCTTGACGGGCATCGGTTCATGGATGGTCGGAAGTCCCGCGCCAATCTGGATGCCTTGGCGGGAAGCTTGGATTGCCGGGCTTTTAGTGATGGGGACGATATTATGTCCCTTGTGGATAAAACTTGGTTTTCAACAACCCAAGCTTGATAGTCAGCTGAGTTAAAAAATGAAGAAGTTTTGACATCCGTCATCGTTTTTGCCAGATGGAAAATTGATGTACCGGATATACCTAAGCCGCATTTTTCTTTGACTCAGGTGGATATTGTTTAAAAAATAGAGGAGCTATTTTTGAGGGGCATAGAGAGTAACGGGACAAGCGCGGTATCTTCTTGGCTGACCTTTCTTAACTCTGAACAAGTGATTATTAGTCTGCTACACTTCAGGCAGACGGGATGTTCTGCTATAGCATAAAAATGCTGGAATCAATCGCACGAATTGACCGGTATTATGAGTGGTTCTTACATTACGTCTATTTTGCTGCCAACGTATCCTTAAGCTAGCTACGATATGCAATATTTTACAAAATATGCTTCCCATTTTACGTCACGTAGATAGTGCTGGGAATTTCGATGGCAACTGTGAGCCATGAGAATGCGCAGTGGTAACGTAGCAATATATATAAGTCTATGACGAATCCAGCGAGGAAAATAGCGCTGTTGAGTATGTGCGATGATTTGAATCTGTCCGGCAATCCACTGTTTTTTTTCGCCGTTCTACTCGCATATTGAACTATAAGTACACTTTTTTGCTGATTTAACTATGTCGAAAACTCTTACAGTCCTGGCTTTGTGGGCCACAAGTTATACGCATATACTATTGTTAATAAATAAAATTTAATTTTTGGTATGAATATTGCTTAAATTACATTATAAATGTTTTATCGAATTATGAAGCTTGATTTATTTATTTAACTTTACAAGGAAGTCGGCATGAAATCGCTATCCAAGTATGCTAAAAATACGTTTAATGGCAGCTCATTTAACTTGTTGTCTGTATTGATGGTGTTGAGTTTGTTTTGTGGCTCATCCTCGGCCGCGCCAATATTAGGTGCAGCTTTGGCTGGTTTGTCGATTAAAAGCTCCCCGGGGGTAAACCATCTTATGCCAAAACATAAAACTATCGGAAATTTTGGCTATGCCTCAAATGTTACAGACGGCGGAAAGGGTGCCTTTGTTGAATCAGTACCAGGGAATATCCCAAATTCGCAGCAGGATCCGCTTGATCTGGACATTGCAATCAAAGATTTAAATCTTGGGGGTCTCATTGACACAACTATTCCGGATTCTACTGGCCTGATCTTGCCGGTTACCGAGTCCGGTGGCGACTTTGTCCAAATCGCCAATATTGAGTCGGCGGCTACAGCTGTCCCAGAAGCTGTCCCAGCACCTGCAACCTTGGCGCTGCTGGGAATTGGACTCGCAGGACTTGGATTCGCCCGCCGTCGTTGAGGATGTAGAGAAGCCTGGATTCGTTTTAATGTTCACCCCGTTATCAGCTATAACTCCATTACGAAATAAAACTGAAGTGGATGTCTTATGGCGTGATTCAAACCAATACGCCAAGGCTTAAAATTTCTGCCAGTCGACTTTGAACGGCAAGTCATTCCCGGCAGTTTTGAATACGCGTTATACCATTTGGTCGATCCTGAACTCGATCTTTTCGCCTCCCATGACCGTTATTAAGAATGGTGTCGATGGCACATCTGCCCTTGATCTGGAAGTGCTGATCAAGATAATTCTGCTGGCCTACAGTCGGGCACCAGCAGCAGCCGCAAGGTAGTACAGCGTGCCCCGTGAGAATGTGCTATTTAACGCCATTTCAGGGTACAGCCAGTTGCACTCCACCACGCTTGTGGTTTTTTTCGGATATGGGCGAGACGTTTGTCATTATTGGCGTCCAACTACCAGCCAATACCAATCAAGAAAAATCAAGTACCCGGGACTATTTCCAACGCAAAACGCGGTATCTACTGGGCTGCATAAAATGAGGCTCAACATCACAGGAGGTTGATAAACGCATACTTTACCGACTTTCGATGCAGCGGGAGGTGCATGCTTCTTCACTGTTAATCTTGTTGAACGCAGCTCCGATTTATTGGTGAGGCATACTAGATGATTTGCGTGCAACTATGAAAACGATAAAAGACGCGTATCCATTTACCATTCTGGCGTTGGTAGAACTGCAAAAACATCTGCATGCGATATGGAGTTTTCCCAAAATTGGGCAGATCATCTACGTCAATCACGCTAGTGACCGCCTATATTTATCATATAATCATTAAGTTACTGTGGCAGCAGCACTTGCAGTCCTAATCCTGCGCGCTGAGTGTCGGCACATGCCTCCCTTCCCATCCCACACAGTCCCATCAGCCCTGTCAGTAATATTAGCGCCCATTTGAACTTAGTGCGTACTGGAGTTTCAAATACACGATTTATTAGGCTGAGCCACAATTTAAACTGCCGTAAATAATTTACCATTAAACTAAATAATATAAATGAGGCCGTATGTAACATACAGTAAGATGGATTTATGTTCGAAGTGCAACAGCCAGTGGTTGATTGTTGTAGAGCGCCTTCATCCCGAAAGTTACTTCATGCGGGGTTCTAAATTCAAGTACTTTTCGAGGTTAGTGGTTGATCCGCACTATCGATTCTTGCACTTGTTGCTCGGTTATATTTGACAGCTTTATGCCCTTGGGGAAGTACAGTCTCAATAGTTTTTGGTGATCTCAGTTTGATTCAAGTTAGCTTGTTTCAGACCGTAAATCTGGTATCGTAGCTTGCTGATGTGCTGCTTATATTGATTCATCTACGCTCCTGTTACTTGGTCGTTTAAATGGCTCCGATATTAACGCAGCTCGCCACCTAAATGCACTGACAAAAGTTGCACTTCAGAGTTGAATCCGCCGTTTTTTACTGGTTTAACATGTAGCTATTATCGGTGTCACGTGATACCCCTAAGAATATATTTGGAAAATTAAAATAACATGCAATTGCATAGCTTGCCTATTCGTTTATGGTGGTCAATATTTTTACTAATTGCAGTCACTCCATCATATGCCGCGACGCCATTGACTTTAAACGAAGCCTTGCGTCTCGCAGCCATACACAGTCCAGCGCTTGCTGACGTGATAGCTCAAGAGCGTGGCGCGAATGCCGCTCTCACTACGGCGCAGGCTTATCCCAATCCGGATCTTCAAATCGGAGCGGGTAGTTCGCTTTCAAAGCACATTGGTATTCCGAATGGGCATACCAATGTGGCTGCATTATCTCAGTTGGTCGAACTACCCTCCGTGCGTGCCGCACGGAGGCAGGGCGCGGAAGCCGGTATTGCCGCCAGTGAGGCGGTAGTGTCGGATGCGCGAATAAATTTGCGGGCTTCAGTGAAGCAGGCTTATTTCGATGTATTACGCCGTCAAGAGGAGGTCAAGCTGGCTACAGTCAACCATGAGTTGCTCATGCAAATTCGCGACAGGGTGAAACTCAAAGTAAAAGTTGGAGAATCCCCACGCTTTGAATTAGTCAAGGCAGAAGTCGAGGTATTGGCTGCAAAAAGTGCTGTTAATAGTGCTGAATTACGTATTACCCAAGGCCGCGATCGGTTGCGGGCGCTAATCGGTGCGCCACTTGCGGGAAATTTTAAAGTGGCGCAGGAAAAGTTACTACCCCCAGATCTGCCAGAACTGGAAGAGCTTCGCAAAGACTTATTGGAGCGTCAGCCTTTGCTGAAGGTTGCTGACGCTCAAACGCGTCGTGCTCAAGCGCGGGTGCAGCTAGAACGCAACCTGCGATACCCACAGCCCACCATTACGGTAGGCACTAATCAAGATCCGGATTGGAAACAGTGGCAAGTCGGCGTGTCCTTGCCCTTGCCGATATGGAATCGGCGTCAGGGTCCGATCGGCGAGGCAGTCGCAGGGTTTGATCGGGCTGTAGCGGAGAAGCGGCAGACAAGCATCAATCTGCTGGGCGTTCTGGATCAGGCTTACGGTCGATACAAGATTGCCAAAAATCAGGTAATGATATTCGAAACAGGTCTGATGCACGATGCCGAAAACGCCATGAAGGTAGCTGAAGCGGCCTATCGCTATGGTGAACGTGGCATTCTTGAGTTTCTGGACGCCCAGCGAGTTTTGCGTACCACTCGTTTGGATTACCTTAATGCTCGTTACGAACTGCAAGCAGCGCTCATCGAAATTGCCCGGCTGCGCGCCTTACCCCCCAATGCCGGAGAAGTACTGTGAAGCGCACATTTTTTGCTGTTTTAGTCTCCATTCTGTTGTTAACTCTGATGGCTGGTTGCAAGGACAAAAAAATTCCGAGTGCCGTCGCAACTCCGGTCAGCGATCCCTCAGTTGTAGAGGTTACACCGGAATTTTTAAAGCGTCTGACAATCACTCTTGCTAGCGAAGGTGATTTGGCCGAAACCCTGCGCGTTCCGGCCAACGTTGAAGTGGACGAACATCGGGTGGCGCGCATCGGTTCTGCCGTTACCGGGCGTGTAACTGAAATCCATGCTTTTCTTGGTCAGACGGTAAAGCGTGGCGATGTGTTGACTACGCTGAATAGCACCGAGTTGTCTGCTGCCCAGCTAATATATATCAAGGCATTGTCTCAAGAAGGGCTGCAGCGTCGTGCTGTGGAGCGGGCGAGGTTACTGTTCGCTGCTGATGTAATTGGTGGAGCTGAGCTGCAGAAACGTGAGGCTGATCTGGTTCAGGCCCGAGCCGAATTGCATGCTTCCCTCGAACAACTCAAGGTGCTCGGAATGGGCACAAGCGCCATTACCAAGCTGGCGGCTACGCGCCGGGTGAATTCCCTTTCTTCCATTATTGCCACGCTTGACGGAGTGGTGATTGAGCGTAATGTGACATCGGGCCAAGTAGTGCAACCGGCTGAACCTCTTTATACCGTAGCTGACCTGTCCCACGTCTGGCTGGTTGCCGAGGTGACTGAACAGCAGGCTTCCCATGTGAAGAAAGGTGAGGTGGTACAAGCTGAAATTCCTGCATTGGACGGCAAGCGCATTGAGGGGCGATTGATTTTTGTTGCCGACACCGTTAATCCGGATAGACGAACAGTGCAAGTGCGTATGGATGTAGAAAATCATGAACGTATGCTCAAGCCGGAAATGCTTGCCTCCATGCTGATTCTGGTTAAATCCCAGCGTCGCCTGGTGGTGCCGGCTGCGGCGGTGGTGCGAGAGGATAACAAGGATCATATTTTCGTTCAGCTGGACGAAAAGCGCTTCCAGTTGCGGCGTGTCTTGCTGGGACATGAAAGCGATCATTATTTTCCAGTGCTGGAAGGCTTAAAAATTGGCGAACGTATCGTCACAGAAGGCGCTTTTCATCTAAACAACGAGCGCAAGCGAGAAGAGCCGTGAGATTGATATGCTGGAATCTCTGATTCGGGCTGCGCTCAAGCAGCGCTTGGTGCTTGTCGTGGTGGCAGTTTGCTTGGTGGCAATCGGTTTGGATGCGGCGCGCAAGCTATCCGTGGATGCTTTTCCAGATGTGACCAATGTACAGGTTCAGATTGCCACTGAGGCCTTTGGCCGTTCACCTGAGGAAGTCGAACGCTTTGTAACAGTGCCGTTGGAAATGGCCATGACCGGTCTGCCAGGCTTGGAGGAGATGCGCTCTCTCAATAAACCGGGGCTATCGCTGATTACTCTGGTATTTACCGATGCTACCGATGTTTATTTCGCGCGTCAGCTGGTAATGGAGCGCCTGATCGAGGTAGGCGGACGTATGCCTGTGGGTGTGACACCCTTACTAGGCCCACTGTCTACAGGATTGGGAGAGGTTTATCAGTACATTCTGGAGAAGCCAGGTGACGGCGAGCGGGTGCTTAGTCAAGAAGAGCTGACCAAACGCCGGATTGCCCAGGACTGGGTGGTACGACCACTGCTGCGGGGCATTCCTGGTGTGGCAGAAATCAACTCTCAGGGGGGGTACGTCAAACAGTATCAGGCGTTGGTCAATCCGGATCGCATGAGGCATTACAAGGTGACACTTCAGGAAGTGTACCAGGCTCTCGCCCGCAACAATGCCAACTCTGGCGGCGGCGTTTTGCCCCGTTATTCTGAGCAATACTTGATTCGCGGTGTAGGCCTGATAAAAAGCTTGGACGATATCCGCATGATCGTGCTCAAGGAGCAGGGTGGAGTGCCGGTGTTCATGCGTGATGTGGCTGAAGTGACCATCGGTCACGAGGTGCGCTATGGCGCATTGCTTAAAAATGGCATCACCGAGTCGGTGGGCGGGATAGTGATGATGATCCGCGCTGGCAACGCCAAAGAGATTGTTAACCGAATCAAGCAAAGGGTCGAAGAAATAAACGACAAGGGGATGCTCCCCGACGGCCTCCAAATTGTTTCATACTACGACCGCAGCGAGCTGGTGGATGCGGCTTTGCTAACTGTGATCAAGGTGCTGCTTGAGGGTGTGGTGCTAGTTATCATTGTGTTGTTTCTGTTCCTCGGCGACGTGCGCTCATCTCTGATTGTAGTGACCTCCCTGGTCTTGACACCGCTGATCACTTTCATGGTAATGAATCATTACGGCCTGTCTGCCAATCTGATGTCCCTCGGTGGCCTCGCTATTGCCACCGGTTTGATTGTGGACGGTTCGGTGGTGGTGGTGGAAAATACTTTTCAGCGTCTAGCTGAGCGTAAAGATATTAGTCGAATGCAGGTAATTCTTGACGCAGCATCAGAGGTAGCTACGCCGGTTATTTTTGGTATCTCTATCATTATTTTGGTGTTTCTGCCATTAATGACTCTGCAGGGTATGGAAGGCAAAATGTTCGCCCCACTCGCATTTACCATTGCTATCGCCCTGTTCGTGTCGCTGATTCTGGCGCTCACTCTGACCCCGGTTCTGTGCTCATACCTGTTAGTAGGAAAAGACGAGCACGATACCCGCTTGGTTGCCTTTTTGAAGAAACCCTATCTGTGGTTGTTGGATTGGACGCTATCCAATGGCAGAAAGACCATCATTATATCGGGAGGGGCATTAGTCGGAGCCTTGCTGCTGCTACCTTTGCTTGGTACGGCGTTCATACCCGAGATGAAGGAAGGTTCTATCGTGCCCGCCATAAATCGCGTACCCAATATCTCACTGGATGAATCCATCAAGGTGGAAATGGAGGCGATGCACATGGTGATGCAGGTGCCCGGGGTAAAGTCCGCTTTTTCTGGCGTTGGCCGTGGAGAGAGTCCTGCCGATCCGCAAAGCCAGAATGAATCGACCCCGATAGTTAGCCTCAAACCCCGTGACGAATGGCCAGACGGATGGACGCAAGACGACATTGCCGACGCCATCCGGGACAAACTTAGAACTTTGCCCGGGGTGCAAGTAGTGATGGCCCAGCCGATTTCAGACCGGGTTGACGAAATGGTCACAGGGGTGCGCTCCGATGTGGCGATCAAGTTGTTTGGTGACGACATCGGTTTGCTCAAGCTGAAGGCTGATGCAATTGCCAAGGTGGCAACTTCTATCAAGGGAGCGCAGGATCTGCGCGTGGAAAGGGTTACCGGTCAGCAGTATTTGTCTATTAATATCGATCGTCAAGCCATCGCTCGACATGGCCTCAATGTAACTGACATAAACGACGTGATCGAGACGGCAATAGGCGGCAGAATCACCACCGAAATATTTGAAGGTGAACGCCGCTTTAGCGCCGTGGTGCGCTTGCCAGAGAGATTTCGCAATAGCGTAGAGGAAATCCATGCTTTGCGCGTCATCTCGCCCAACGGCGCCCATGTGGCTTTGGAAGACTTGGCCTTCATCAGCGTGCTGGATGGGCCGGCACAGATTAGCCGGGAGAAAGCAAAGCGTCGTATCGTGGTGGGGTTGAACGTTAAGGGACGTGACTTGGGCGGGTTCGTTTCCGAGCTACAGTTGGCTGTAGATGCAAAGATTAAGCTTCCCGAGGGTTATTACCTGGAGTGGGGTGGTCAGTTCCAGAATATGGAGCGGGCGATGGGTCACTTGATGGTTATCGTTCCTGTGACCATTGCTGCAATTTTTTTTCTGCTGTTCCTGTTGTTTGGTTCCCTGCGCTACGCTTCGCTTATCATCATGGTGCTGCCTTTTGCTTCGATGGGCGGAGTGGTGTCCCTGTTTTTATCAGGCGAGTATTTGTCAGTGCCAGCTTCTGTGGGTTTCATTGCCCTGTGGGGGATCGCAGTGTTAAATGGTGTAGTCCTGGTATCTTATATCCGTACCTTGCGGGAAAAAGGTATGTCTCAGTCGGAAGCCGTAATTCAAGGTTGCCGGCAGCGCTTCCGTCCAGTGCTAATGACCGCTACAGTAGCAATGCTGGGGCTTATTCCCATGTTGTTCGCTACAGGGCCAGGGTCAGAAGTGCAACGACCCCTTGCCATCGTGGTAATTGGCGGCCTGGTAACTTCCACATTGCTCACGTTGGTGGTGCTACCCACGTTGTACAAATGGTTTGAGAAAAAAACTGCCGAGGCGTAGTTAAAAAGAAGGCTCTAGTGTAGTGAACCGTAGTTAACGGAACTAATAACAATGATGCCTGTCACATT
>NZ_CAKMLL010000085.1 GCF_927797785.1 Candidatus Nitrotoga sp. BS
CTTGTTTCTTCGGCGCGATTTTCGGCAACCGCCGATTACTGCGCTAACATTCAAATATTTCATTCCATCACAGCATCTTTACTATTACACTTTACTCAATGCTGTAGGTTACATGCAACGAGTGGGTTGCACCCGCTGCGACTTTAATTACATTCTCCGCTGCATTCACGCTTTCCACGCAGACCATGCCGCGATAGCCTGTGTCGCTGCCAAAATCACCCATTTTCGCGGCTTTTTCCACCCATGGATTCCACACTACTGTGGAACGACTACCGCGCTTGGCAATACGAATACTGCGCTTTTGGCCACTGTCATCAATCAAACAGTCTGAGTCGGTATCCACATAGAGGCGGTCTACTTCAGCGGCTATCGTAATTGCGCCAGATTGTGTTTTGCGTTGCCAATCACCCACTTTGTCAAGATACGCACAGCCTTCCAAACCGGTGATGCGAATTTGGTCTACATCGCTGATAGCGAAGTAAGTATGCAACGCTTCGCCAATTTCAAACATGGTTTGGCCGGTATTTTCGGTGATCAGTTCCACGGTCATCTCCTTGCCGATCGTAACGACGTTTCGCACCCGACAAGCATGCGGCCATTGCGCAGAAGGAATTGAACTCTGCGGCAGTTCAAAGGTGATACGCGTGCTGCCATCTGGTAATGCTTCGCTGGCCACAACTTGCCAAGGAACGGTGCGGGCAAATCCATGGCTTGGGAAAGTGCTGTCGGTTGCGTGGGCACCAAACCACGGCCAACAAATTGGCACGCCGCCACGAATAGATTTGCCAGGTGCTAATTTGGCTGCGGGGCTAAGCCAAATGACCGGTTTTTCGCCCACCGGCTCAAAGGACATGACATGCGCACCCTGTAATGAAATGGTAGATTTTGCTTGTTTGTTTGCAATGCACGCAAGAACCAAACCGCTTACATCTTCAGTAAACTCAAGTTGTCCAGGAATGGCGAATTGCTGGTTCAGCGTGGTTACATTCAACTGGCTCATTTTTAATCCTTAGTATTATTCCACGTCAAACAAAAACTATTGGCTGCTGCTTGCTATTCAGCCTTCGCCGCCATTAGTTTTTCATACTTAGCTTGAAGCTGCTCTCTGCTTTCCTTATGATCCGGGTCGAGTGGAATGCAGTCTACCGGGCAAACTTCCACGCACTGAGGCGTTTCATAGTGTCCCACGCACTCTGTACATTTGCCTGGACTAATGTAATAAATCGTATCGCCTTGCGAAATAGCATCGTTCGGGCATTCCGGTTCACACACATCACAGTTGATACATTCATCGGTAATAATCAGGGCCACGCTGTTTCTCTTTAAATTAAGTTAATTTTTTCAGTCAATTTGATCGCCACCAAAGGAGAAACAAATTTACTTACGTCGCCGCCATAGCGCGCGATCTCACGCACCATACTGGCTGAGATAAAAGTGTAATGCTCCGCCGGCGTCAAGAATAAAGTTTCAACATCAGGATGCAGGCTGCGGTTCATTCCCGCCATCTGAAATTCATATTCAAAATCGGATACTGCACGCAAGCCGCGTAATACGACGCGTGCATCTTGCGCTCGCACATAATTCATCAATAACCCGGAAAAACCTTCCACCCGCACATTAACAAAGTCAGCGAAGATTTCACGCGCCATGGCGACACGCTCATCCAGGGTGAACAAGGTATTACTTCGACTTTCGGCCACAGCCACCACAACTTCGTCGAACAGGCCTGCGGCACGACGGACTACGTCTTCATGTCCGCGCGTGATTGGATCAAAAGTGCCGGGATAAATAACTTTAATCATGTTCTAACGCACCTTCGCATCTCAATAATTGATAATGCACGGTACCCGACTTAGCGTGCCTCACCACCTGCCAAGCCGGGTCAGGCTCAAATACCTCACCGCTTTCAACGTACACCAAGCCGTCTTGCGTTAGTTGGTCAACAAGCAGTGGAAGCAATTTTGGCAGATAGTCACTCTGAAATGGTGGATCCAGAAAAATCACATCGAATAGCCCATTTTTGTGGTGCGCAAATTTTAACCCATCTTCACATCGCAGCAAGACGTTAGTACAGGCTAATTTCAGGGTGGACTCTTGCAAGGCGCGAAAGACCGTACGATTGCGCTCGACCATTACCACTTCTATTGCACCGCGTGACATTGCTTCAAATCCTAATGCGCCACTACCGGCGAACAGATCCAGACAGCGCCTGCCGCTAAGATTTTGTCCCAGCCAGTTGAACAAAGTCTCGCGCACGCGATCCGGCGTGGGGCGTAAGCCTTCTTCGTCCGGAAACTCAACCCAACGACTACGATGACTGCCGCCGATAATGCGTACCCGATTTATTGCACGGCTCCCTCTTTATTACTGGTTTTTTTTGTTTCCGGCGCACCAACTATCACAGTTGCCATCGCATCTGGATTCACGCGCCGTTTAAAGGCTGAGCGAATTTGCGCGGCGGTGACTTTATTAATATTTCCTACAAAGTCTTCTAGATGGGTCAAAGGTAACTCATAAAATCCAATAACACTGAGGTAGTCAACTATTTTTCTATTGCTATCGATACGCAACGGAAAACCGCCAATGATGTTTTGCTTGGATGCTTGTAATTCCTTTTTTGTCACGCCTTTATCAATAAACTCGCGTAGCGTAGCGCGCACTAGTTGCAGCGCTTCATCGGCTTGATCTTTTTTGGTTTGCAGCCCGACTTGAAACTCGCCTGGCAGCTTCATCGGCATAAAGTAACTATAGACACTATAAGCAAGGCCGCGCTTCTCGCGAATTTCATGCATCAGGCGGGACACAAATCCCCCTCCGCCGAGAATGTGATTGCCTACATAGAGGGGGTAATAATCCGGGTCATTACGTGCCATACCGGGTACGCCCATCAGAATATGACTCTGACTGGCCGGATGATCTATGCGCTGCTCATTCGCTTTAATTTGCATGACCACTGGTGCAATCTCTGCCACCTCAACGCCTTGTGGTAATTGCTCGGTAAGCTTTTGCGCGATGGCTTCAGCTTCGACACGCGTCACATCGCCCATAATGGCAACCACAGAATTTTTGGCTAAATAATGTGTACGAAAAAATGCCTCGATGTCAGCACGCTGAATTTTTTCCACGGTGGCGACTTCACCCGACGACGGCAAACCATAAGGATGGGTACCGAATACGGCCTTGCCGAAGGCTTTGGCAACAATGCTTTCCGGCTTGGTTTCCGCTTCTTTCAGACCCGCGATCAAGCGCGTCTTTTCTCGTACCAACACATTTTCTGGAAATAGCGGATGTTGCAGCACTCGTGCCACTATATCCAACGCCTGAATACGTTCCGCACTACTGCTCAATGTCCGCAAGCTTACACCGGCACGATCGGCATCGAAATTCATTCCCAGTTGCGCACCAATGTCGGCCAGATTTCGCGCGATGTCGTCCTCGCTCAAACCTTCTGCACCGAGATCCAGCATTTTATGGGTCAGCCCTGCTAATCCGGATTTTTCTGCCACATCAAAGCTACTTCCTGCAGCAAAAGTAACGGTTAAATCCAGCATTGGCAGATCATGGTTTTCCACAAAATAGACACGCGCGCCGCTCGGCGATTTCCAATGCTGGATGTTGGGAGTGGCGAGTGCAGGTGCGATACCGGCTAGAAACAAGACCACAACGGCAAATAACTTAGTGTGCATGCGATGCCCCTTTATTCATTTGTTTCGGTTTGCCGGAAAGCGGCTGTGGCTCAAGCACGGCAATGGTCAGCTGGTCGTCCTGCAGAAACTCCCGCGCTACATCCTGCACCTGTTGCGCCGTTACCGCCTGCAGTTTTTTTAAGATCACAGGGATAGCTTTGTATGACAGCCCTATACTTTCCATTTGTCCAATCTGCATTGCCTGATAAAACAGCGAATCGAGCTTGTATACTTCACTGGCAGTCACTTGTGCCTTAACACGTTTAAGTTCATCTTCGTTCACGCCGTCTCGTTTCAAAATTGCTATTTGCTCGCGCAAACCCTCTTCCATCTCTGCCACACTCTTGCCTTCGCTGGGGGTGCCTTCTAACACGAACAAGCTTGGTCCACGCGAGGTTGCGTCATATCCGGCGCCTACATTACTGGCCAGTTGCTTTTCTCGTACCAATATTTTGTTCAAGCGCGCCGAAGCATTGCCATCGAGAATGCCGGACAGTATTTGCAAGGCATAGGGCTGCCAATCTTTCTCTGGGTCACGTAGCGCGGGAGCGTGATAAGCCATTACCAGATGCGGCAGCTCTGCTGGCGCTTTAACTACAATGCGCTTCACGCCTAACTGCGGAGGCTCGCTGAAATGCTTGCGCACAGGCAAGCTACGCGCTGGAATCGAGCCATAAAAACGTTGCGCCAGCGCAAATACCTCGCTCGCCTTCACATCTCCTGCCACGACCAATGTCGCATTATTAGGCGCATACCAATTTTTATACCACGTCTTGGCATCATTGACTGAAAGTGTCTGCAAATCGTTCATCCAGCCAATTATTGGAGTCCGGTAGGGATGCTCTTGGTAAGCCGTGGCCATCAATTTTTCACTCACCAGACCCTGCGGCTCATCATCCGTGCGCATGCGTCGCTCTTCCATAACGACTTTAATTTCTTTACTGAATTCAGTCTCCGTCAGATGCAAGTTGCGCATGCGATCAGATTCGAGTTGCATGGCGAGAGGTAGCTTGGATTTGTGCAATTGTTGAAAATATGCAGTGTAATCGTTACTGGTAAAGGCGTTTTCTCGTCCGCCTGCAGCGGCTATGCGCTTAGAAAACTGTCCAACCGGCACGGTCTTTGTACCCTTGAACATCATATGCTCCAGTACGTGTGCGACACCGGTGACTCCAATATTTTCATCCATGCTGCCGGCGCGATACCACACCTGTTGAACAATAACTGGGGCACGGTGGTCTTCCTTGACTATTACCTTAAGGCCATTGCCGAGTGTCTTTTCAAACACTTCCGCCTTTGCCTCAACAGCGGATAAAAGCACTGCAGGCCATAAAACAGCAATAGTCAGCAGGTATTTTAATATTTGTATATGCATTTTTTTAGCCCAAAACAACTCAATCAGAATAGAATAACGATGGCGGCAAAAGCCGCCACAACTAACATGTATTATGCGCCATTTAGCTATCTTTCTGCCACCTCCAAAAATCTCCTTATAATGTTCGGCTTCCTAAAAAAATCTCCTGTTGAAGGGAAATCCAACCCTGTCGAAGATCTGCCTAAAAAAAGCGGCTGGATCAGCCGACTTAAGACCGGGCTGGCGCGTACGTCAGATCAAATGTCCAATCTGTTTGGCCGTGGCGGCAAGATCGACGACGAGATGTACGAAGAGCTGGAAGCCATCCTGGTTACCGCAGATGTCGGAATGAACGCCACTCGATTTTTACTGGCCGAGTTGCGCGGGCAAGTCAAAGCACAGCGACTCACTGAAGCGTCTCAGCTTAAAGAAGCATTAGCGCACGGCCTGATCAAACTGCTCAAGCCACTGGCACTGCCATTGGAAACTGCCTTACATAATCCCTGCGTCATTATGCTGGCCGGGGTAAACGGCGCTGGCAAAACAACTTCCATAGGCAAGCTGGCGAAATATTTCCAAGGGCAAGGCAAGTCAGTGCTACTGGCCGCAGGCGATACCTTCCGTGCCGCTGCACGGGAACAGTTGATGGAATGGGGTGCGCGCAATAATGTGACGGTTATCGCCCAGCAGAGCGGCGATGCCGCAGCGGTGATTTTCGATGCGGTGCAAGCAGCTCAGGCACGCAAAATCGACATCGTGCTGGCGGATACCGCCGGACGCCTGTCTACACAGATTCATCTGATGGAAGAAATCAAAAAGGTTAAACGCGTTATCGCCAAAGCGTTACCCGGCGCACCGCATGAAGTGCTGCTGGTACTGGACGCAAACACCGGGCAGAACGCTCTAAGCCAAGTCAAAGCATTCGATGATGCGCTGGCTGTCACTGGGCTGATACTGACTAAGCTGGATGGCACGGCCAAAGGCGGCGTAATTGCTGCCATCGCCAAGGCACACCCCATCCCTCTGCGCTTTATCGGTGTGGGAGAAGGTCTGGACGACCTGCGCCCATTTGTAGCGGAAGACTTCGTCGCGGCACTGCTGGGGCTGGAGGAATGATCCAGTTCAGCCAAATATGCAAGCGCTACCCCGGAGGTTATGAAGCACTGAAAAATGTTAGTTTTGAGATCACCGAGGGTGAAATGATTTTCCTCACTGGCCATTCCGGCGCAGGCAAGAGCACTTTGCTTAAACTCATTGCCGCCATTGAACGACCTAACTCTGGCAGCATTGTAGTCAAAGGACAAAATGTCAGTTCGATCAAGAGTGGAGCATTGCCCTACTTGCGTCGCAACCTTGGCTTGATTTTCCAGGATCATAAAATACTGTTCGACCGTAGCGTGTTTGACAACGTAATGCTGCCGCTGCAAATCTGTGGCTTCGATCACCGCGAAAGCGCCAAGCGCGTTCGAGCTGCATTAGACAAGGTAGGCTTACTAAAGCGCGAAAAAACCAGTCCGATCGCTCTGTCCGGCGGCGAGCAGCAACTTTTGTGCATCGCACGTGCCATCGTCAACCGTCCTTCCATCCTTTTGGCAGACGAACCGACCGGCAATCTTGACGCGGACTATGCCCGCGACATCATGAAAATCTTCAAATCCTTCCATCAGGTTGGCGTTACGCTGCTGATTTCTTCTCATGACGAAAACATTCTAAGCCAGTTTAAGGGACGCGTGCTGGCACTAAAAAATGGGGAATTGTGCCCATGAAAAACTTGCTGATATCTCATGTCCACGTGTTGCTAATTACCCTGCGCCGTTTCCTCACCACACCGCTGTCCAGTCTGCTAAACATTCTGGTCATCGGCATCGCACTCAGCTTACCGGCGGGCATGTATTTATTGCTGAAAAGCGTACAAGGACTGGCTGCGCAAGAAGTTGGAACACAGCAGATCAGTATATTTTTGAGCATGGATACCAGCCAGGACGAAGTCGCCCATATCGGCAAACAACTCAAGCAACACGTTGGCATCAAGCAGGTAAAATTTGTGCCACGTGACCAAGCGCTGGAACAACTAAAGCAGACCACCGGACTGACTGACGTAATCGGCGGAATAGCACAAAATCCGCTACCGGATGCCTATATTGTGTATCCAAAAAAATCTGATGCGCATGCGTTGGAAACGTTGCGTGATGATTTGCAAAAATGGCCTAACTTCGAGCATGTGCAACTGGATTCAGCTTGGGCATACAAGCTTGAAGCAATGCTCAAATTCGGTCTGTTGGCCGCACTCTTTCTCGCCGTACTGCTTAGCTTTGCGCTAGTGGCCGTTACCTTCAATACCATCCGTTTGCACATCCTCACCCAACGCGAAGAGATCGAAGTGTCCAAACTGATCGGCGCCACCAATGCCTTCATACGCCGACCATTTCTGTACTTCGGTTTTCTACAGGGGCTGCTAGGTGGTGCGGCAGCGTGGCTTATCATTACCACCAGCTTGTATTTGCTCAATACCAGCCTCTCTGAGTTAACGCATTTGTACGCCAGTAGCTTTACTCTGCAATTTCCCTCTGTAGGCGAGAACACTATACTATTGCTGCTATCCGCTTACCTTGGCTGGCTAGGAGCTTGGCTGTCCGTCGCCCAACACTTATGGAAAATTGAACCTCGTTAAGGACCCTAAATTTCTTTCTATAGGGCGCCTTTAAAAATTTAAGTTGCTAGCAGCCTGTCGGACTTAAAGAATCGTAGCGAAAATTGAGCTGAGCGAGGGTAGATTTTGATGATTTTGCAGGGTAATAGTTGTTCTATTGCCCAAAAAAGCGGCGAAATAGTCACCGCTCCGCTCAATTTGCAGACGATTTTCTTTAAGTCCGACAGGCTGCTAGACAAGGCGAGAGCAAACAATTGATCTCAGCATCTATTCGATATGTAGGCGAAAATTTTTACTCTCTAATACTGTCTTGTGACGAAAATTGAATTTTATAGGTACCCTATACCCAACAATAAACGTATTAGTGGCAATTATGACCTCTAACCTAAAATTGTGACTGCTTCGATTGTGTTATCGTTTATTCACTTGTTAGACTCAAATTAACGCTGTGTCTTCCAAGCTAAAGTGAAATATCATGGGTGAGCTGGGCTCTCAATTAATTTGAAATAACCACTGCTTTGTTAATGCCTTTTTTAAAATCTGGCTTTAATGAAAGAAAATCAAACTCTAAAAAAATTTCCTTATCCGAGCACTTGTAAATTCAATAACATATTGAATATTTGTTGAATAAATAAATTCAGGAATGAAACTAAATTCACGCTAAGCAAACAAATTGTTATCACTGACTCCAATACTTATATATGGCATTGCCTAAAAAAAATTAAAATGAGGAAATCATGAGATTCCAATATTTTTACCTTGTGCTAGCTGCCGGCGTCACATTTTCTTTGATTTCTTCTCTTGCCGCAGCCAAAACACCGGAACAAATTTTTGAACAAGTGTCACCTTCCGTTGTGGTAGTGGATATCTTCGATTCGAAGGATGATTTCATAGGGCAAGGCAGTGGCGTGGTAATAAGCACCGGCCAGGTAATTACCAATTGTCATGTTGCGAAAAGAGGAAAAAGTCGACAAGTGCGGCAATCTGGAAAAAAATTCTCTGCCACTATGCAATACTCGGATCCTAGTCGCGACCTGTGTCAATTAAATGTGCCGGATTTACAAGCACCCCCCGTCGTTCTGGGCACCGCCAAAAAGCTCAAGGTGGGCCAGCGCGTCTATGCCATCGGCGCACCGGAAGACCTGGAACTGACCTTGAGCGAAGGACTTATCTCTAGTTTGCGACCGCATGAAGGCTCGGACTACATTCAGACCTCTGCCGCGATTTCTCTCGGCTCCAGTGGGGGCGGGCTATTCGATGACCAAGGGCAATTAATCGGTATCACCACGTTTTATCACGCGGAGGGACAAAATCTTAACTTTGCCTTGCCCGTAGATTGGATAGGGGAGTTGCCGAAACGAGCCCAAAATACCTCGGCGATGGCGAAAAAGAGCGGGTTGGTTTGGCTCAACCGAGTAGTTGCGTTGGAACACAAAAAAAACTGGCCAGGAATGTTGAAGCTTTCGCAGCAGTGGGTAAAAAGTGAGCCCGATAGTGCAGACGCTTGGTTTAGTTTGGGTATCGCTCACAAAAATCTTAATCAATATGAGCAGGCAATTAAGGCCTATCGAAGTGCGCTACGCATTCAGCCTGAGTATGCCGATGCTTGGAATAATCTGGGCAATATCTACAACAACATCAAGCAACACGAACAAGCAATTCGAGCCTATCGCGAGGCGCTACGCATTAATCCAGAGTATACCTCTGCCTGGAATAATTTGGGCATAGCGTATGGCAATTTTAAACAATATGAGGAGGCGATTTCCGCTTACCGAGAGGCAGTTCGCATCGAACCGGAAAATGCAAGTGTCTGGTATAACTTGGGGGAAGCTTATTTCCGCCAAGGTCAGCAGGACAAAGTGCTAGAAAATTATCAAATCTTACGAAAGCTCGATTTTAAAATAGCAAACGCATATTCGAACGCTTTTATTTCGCCTTTAACCAAGTAATGTAGATACGCCTTGGTCATTCCCACGTATATTGTTTTGACGAAGCCCTTGATACAGTCTTCTCTTCTAAGAAAACTGTAGTGGTCAAATTTACATGGACACCTCGATAGGTGGGAAATGTGTTGGTTGTGAGCTGGAGTAACTACCCGAGATCGAAATGCCACTCGATTGGAAGCCTCACTGTAATGGGATTTGGTTGTTCACCCAAAAAAAGCCCTGCTAGTTTCCTAACAGGGTTTTAAGCTTTAAAATTGCCCGTAATATATCAACACGATTGAAGAAAGGTTTGGTACATACGCCCTTGTTAACATTTACCTAGCGGGAAGCGCGCTTACGATCTTGCTCAGTAAGATGACGCTTACGCACACGTATGGATAGCGGAGTGATTTCAACCAACTCGTCGTCGTCAATAAATTCAACAGCTGACTCCAGTGTCAGCTGAATTGGCGTGGTCAAGCGCACCGCTTCATCCGTGCCGGAGGAACGCACATTGGTCAGTTGCTTGCCTTTTATCGGGTTAACCACAAGGTCGTTATCGCGGCTGTGTATGCCTATGACCATGCCTTCATACAATTTATCACCGGGGCTGACGAACATGCGGCCACGGTCTTCCAATTTCCATAAGGCATAGGCCACAGCCTCGCCATTGTCTTGAGAAACCAGTACGCCATTATGTCGCCCTGGCATATCCGGCTTGACCGGGCCGTAGTCGTCAAACACGTGCGAGATAAGCCCGGTGCCACGGGTCATGGTCATAAAGTCACCCTGAAAACCGATCAAGCTGCGTGCCGGAATACGATACTCCAATCGCACACGGCCTCTTCCATCTGGCTGCATATCCTGCAAATCGCCGCGCCGGCGACCCAGCTCTTCCATAACTGCACCCTGGTTTGTCTCGTCCACGTCCACAGTGAGCATTTCATATGGCTCGCTTTTTTCACCGTTAATTTCACGAAACACCACGCGCGGTTTCGAAACAGCTAATTCAAAACCCTCTCGACGCATGGTTTCCAGCAAAATGGTCAAGTGCAATTCACCACGTCCCGACACGAGGAAAGAGTCTGTCTCACCCGTATCCTCCACGCGCAATGCCACGTTGACCAATAATTCTTTTGTCAGACGATCTCGAATCTGTCGGCTAGTAACGAACTTACCTTCTTGTCCTGCCAAGGGGGAATTGTTCACTTGGAAGGTCATAGTCAAAGTAGGCTCATCCACCTTAGGCATAGGCAGCGCTTCTGGCTGGTTAATATCGGCTAAGGTAACACCAATACCGATGTCTTCAATACCGTTGACTAGAATGATGTCGCCAGCAGCCGCTTCTTCCATTTGTACCCGCTCTATACCACGGAAGCCCAGCAACTGATTGACCCGCGCTTTCTTCGGCGGTTTATCGCCATTCAACAGCATAACCTCTTGACCAGGCTTAATTCTTCCCCGCGAAACACGCCCAACACCAATGCGCCCAACAAAGCTGGAATAATCTAGTGCAGAAATTTGGAATTGCAGCGGCCCGTCTGTATCGCCAGTCGGCTCCGGCACATGCTTTAATACGGTCTCGAACAACGGGCGCATATCCGTGCTCGGATTCGCCAAATCCAATGTCGCGTAACCATTCAACGCTGATGCGTAGACTATTGGAAAATCCATTTGTGCTTCAGTTGCACCAAGCTTATCGAATAAGTCAAAGGTATGATCTACTACCCACTCTGGCCGCGCGCCGGGTCGATCAACTTTGTTAATTACCACGATAGGGCGCAAACCCAGTGCCAGCGCTTTGCGTGTAACAAATCGGGTTTGCGGCATCGGCCCTTCCACCGCATCTACCAGTAACAAAACGCCATCTACCATCGACAGAACACGTTCTACCTCGCCACCAAAGTCGGCGTGTCCTGGCGTGTCCACGATGTTGATATGCACACCTTCATATTCCACTGCACAATTCTTTGCCAGAATGGTGATGCCACGTTCCTTTTCAAGATCGTTATTGTCCATCACGCGCTCAGCAACATGCTGGTGCGCGGCGAAAGTGGCTGTCTGAGACAGCAGCTTGTCCACCAAAGTGGTTTTGCCATGATCAACGTGGGCAATGATGGCGATATTACGGAGTACGCGCGACATGTTTACTACCTAAGCTGGATAAAGGGCGCGCATTCTAGCATACATATAAAGGACGCCTCTAAACATTACAATTCATTCCAAACAGCTACATTTGGAGTAAACGTACTTGAAGCCTAATCTTGGCAGACTTCACGGCACGACCAGATATATTCTCTGGCTATTATTGCTTAGCTGTGTATAATGCGGCCTCGCTGCGATATTGTGCAGCGATGGCTCATCGTTTTCTGACCTCTGGCGTCTCCGACGCGTCTTGCTTTTACCGGTTAGCGACGATGTTTTGCGCTGGTAGAGTCTATGATCTCCCTACTAAATTCTAATGTGTGGCTTTAGCCACGCATGCGCTTTGATTTAATCATTAATTAAGGAACAATCGTGTCTATTGATAACACAGCTACACCTATTAAAGTTATTACCTTTTCTTCTCTGGGATTGAATCCCTTAATCCTCAATGCTGTAGAAGAATCGGGCTATACCGTGCCTTCACCCATTCAGGCCGAAGCCATTCCCGAAGTCATGGCGGGTCACGATCTGATGGCATCTGCCCAGACCGGCACCGGCAAAACTGCTGCTTTCATCCTGCCCGCGTTACACCGCATCGCCGAACCTGCCGCCGTGCGTAGCAAGGGACCGCGCGTGCTGGTGTTAACTCCGACGCGCGAACTGGCACAACAAGTTTCAGACGCCGCCGCTAAATATGGCAAGAACATGCGCCTGAAAGTAGTGAGCATTCTCGGTGGCATGCCCTACCCACTACAAAACAAACTGTTATCCAGCCCAGTAGATATTTTAGTGGCCACTCCTGGTCGCTTGATTGATCACATCGAGCGCGGCCGCATCGACTTTTCGCGCCTCGAAATGTTAGTGCTGGATGAAGCCGACCGCATGCTGGATATGGGTTTCATTGATGATGTGGAGCGCATCGCAGCAGCCACTCCGGCCACGCGCCAGACGCTATTGTTCTCTGCCACCCTGGACGGTGTAATTGGCAACCTGGCAAAACGACTGCTCACGAATCCAAAACGCATAAGCATCGCAGCTACGCATGCACGCCACGAAAACATCGAACAACGCCTAATGTATGTGGACGACATGGCACACAAAGGCCGTTTGCTAGATCACCTACTACGTGATACGGATTTGAACCAAGCATTGGTATTCACCGCTACCAAGCGCGACGCTGATGCTTTGGCTGACAAACTGTTGTCCCAAGGACATTCGGCCGCCGCGCTACATGGCGATATGAACCAGCGCGAACGCAACCGCACCTTGGTTAACCTACGCCGTGGTCAAGTGCGTATTTTGGTGGCAACTGACGTGGCCGCGCGTGGCATCGACGTTCCGGGTATTTCTCACGTGATCAATTTCGACCTTCCCAAGGCCGCCGAAGACTACGTGCACCGTATCGGCCGCACCGGTCGCGCCGGATCTTCCGGCATCGCAGTTTCGTTCGCATCCAACCGGGATACTGGAAACCTGCAAAAGATCGAGCGCTACACGGGGCAAAGCATTACTGCTCATATCGTTGCCGGCCTTGAACCAAAATTCAAACCGCGCTCACAGCCCTCCAGTACACGTGGCAAACCCGGCGGATACGGACGCCATGCTCACGCTGATGGCGCTAGACGCGAGGGTCAATCTCATAATCGTTTCGGCGACAATGCACCACGGCGTAATGGGAACACCGGCAACACGGGTCCTGCTGGGCAGGAACGTCGTCCAGCAAGCAGCTTCTCGAATGGACGCGGCTACAACAGCGGCAACCGTTAAGCACTCAACGATTTTTTCGCTAAAAGCAAAAAGGCATGCCTAGGCGTGCCTTTTTTGTTTCTACTGGCTATCACACTGTTGGGCCGCCTCTAAAAACTCAGGATTTGACCAAATGCCAAGTGCGGACTGAATTATTCAAGCATTTGCTGTTTAACTCTCCATGTCGAAACGCAATAGCCGGAAATAGAGTTGTTTAACGAAGCAACTTGTATGGCAGATTGCCCAGATTTTTTTATTTTTAAAGGTGTCCTGTTGTGCTGACAGCCGCTATCCACTATGCTTGCCACCGTTTCTTCTTAAAATCTAAGTAATTATGACCGTCAGTATCAAGACTCCTCAGGAAATAGAAAAAATGCGCATCGCAGGCCGCTTGGCCAGCGAAGTTCTGGACTACATCACCCCCTTTATTCAAGCTGGCATTACTACTGGCGAAATTGACCGCCTCTGCCATGATTACATGGTGAATGTGCAACAATGTATTCCTGCGCCGCTTAATTACGCGCCGCCAGGACATGCGCCCTATCCTAAATCCATCTGTACCTCAGTCAATCATCAGATATGCCATGGCGTGCCGGGTGAAAAAAAACTTAAGAATGGCGACATCCTTAATATTGACGTCACCACCATCAAACAAGCGTATCACGGCGATACCAGCCGCATGTTCTATGTCGGCGAAACTTCCATCCAGGCAAAACGGCTGTGTGAAACCACTTTCGAGGCAATGTGGCGAGGTATCCGCGTGGTCAAACCCGGCGCGTATTTGGGCGATATCGGCCATGCCATCCAGAGCTTCGTCGAAGCGACGGGCTACAGCGTGGTACGTGAATTCTGCGGCCACGGCATTGGCAGGGGATTTCACGAAGCGCCACAAGTGTTGCACTATGGTAAGCCTAAAAGTGGTTTGAAACTAGAAGCGGGCATGATCTTCACCATAGAACCGATGATTAACGCTGGCAAGGCTGGCATCACTCAACTCAGTGATGGCTGGACCATCGTGACCAAGGATCACAGTTTATCAGCTCAGTGGGAACATACCATTCTGGTAACCGAATCCGGCTTTGAAGTGCTGACTGTTTCCGCTGGAACGCCCTCTCCACCACCGTAAATAAGTCATGCAAAGCGCCGCTGAAATTCGTCAGAGCTTGCGTGCCGCACGATTACTCCTGCAACAGAATTATGAGCATCACGCGCAACCAGCGCGCCTGCTGCGTTCTCATGCCAAGCTGGTAGATGAACATTTACGCTCGGCATGGCAACTTCTCGCCATGCCGCCAACTCAAACACTTGTAGGAGTAGGTGGCTATGGGCGTAGTGAGCTATATCCCAAATCTGACATTGACCTGTTAATCCTGTTGCCAGAGGAACCGAATTCGGCAATGCAACATAAGTTGCAGGAACTGGTTGGCCTGCTGTGGGACATTGGCCTGGAAGTTGGCCACAGCATCCGTACCGTTGCTCAATGTTTAGAGGAATCGGTTGATGTTACGGTACAGACCAACCTATTAGAAGCTCGTTTAATTATCGGCGCACCCGAACTGTTTGAGGAAATGGTCAGCGTGCTGACGCAACACCTTGATCATCGCGCATTCTATCTTGCCAAGCAGAATGAACAGCAACAGCGCCACGCGCGCTTCATCGATGCGGACTACAACCTTGAGCCACACATAAAAGAAAGCCCCGGTGGCCTGCGCGATTTACAGACCGTGCTGTGGATTAGCCGCGCCTGCAACTTGGGCGACACTTGGCGTGAACTAGCCAAGGCAGGTATGATTACCGAGCCTGAGGCGCGCGCCATCGCGCGTCACGAAACCCTGCTGCAAAACCTTCGCATCCACCTGCATTATTTGGCCAGCCGACGTGAAGATCGCCTGCTATTCGATTACCAGACCGAACTGGCAAAACAAATGCACATCGCTGCTACAAGTGTGCGCCGTGCCAGCGAACACCTGATGCAACGTTACTACCGTACCAAACAAGCGGTGCTACAACTCAATGCCGTGCTATTGCAAAACTTGCGCACACACCTGTTCCCCGAAGCAAGCACAATGCACCCCCTAAATGAACGCTTCATAACGCGCGATGATTTGCTCGAAGCGCGTGATGAAGCCCTGTTCGAACGGGAACCTTCAGCCATTATGGAATGTTTCCTGTTGCTGGAACAACATCCTAGGCTGAGCGGATTTTCTGCACCCACTTTGCGCGCTCTGTGGCGGGCGCGCCATAAAATAGATGCTGCATTCCGACGCAATGCACACAATCGGGCATTGTTCATGGCTATTCTGCGCCAACCGCACGGACTTACTCATGCGCTACGGCGCATGAATCAAAATGACATCCTGGGCCGCTATCTACCTGCGTTTGGTCGCATCGTCGGACAAATGCAGCACGATCTGTTTCATGTTTATACAGTAGACAAACATATCCTGATGGTGGTGCGCAATCTGCGCCGTTTAACCTTGGCAGAACATGCGCATGAATCTCCCTTGTGTAACAAGCTGATCAAGGATTTCGCGCGCGTAGAGGTGCTATATATCGCTGGGCTATTCCACGATATCGCCAAAGGTCGCGGTGGCGACCATTCAATACTCGGCTGTGCGGATGCTGCACGCTTCTGCAAACAGCACGGACTGACGAGTGAAGATGCCGACCTGGTGGTATGGCTGGTAGCACATCACCTAACAATGTCCACCACCGCACAAAAACAAGACTTGTCAGACCAGGACGTGATCGCTACCTTCGCTGCAAAAATAAAAAATGATCGTTATCTAGTAGCGTTGTATTTGCTCACTGTGGCTGATATTCGTGGCACCAGTCCAAAAATATGGAATGCCTGGAAGGGCAAGTTACTTGAAGATCTATTCTGGGCAACGCGCCGCTATATGGTTGACGGTAAGATTGCCGATCAAGTCGGCGAAATCCGCACACGCACATTAGAAATACTAAGCTTGCATGCGATTGCACCTGAAGTACACGAAACACTTTGGGCACAATTAGATCCAGAATATTTCCTGCGCCACGAACCGCAGGAAATTGCCTGGCACACTCGCCTGCTTGCACATCAAGTCAATAGCCACTCGGCCATCGTCAAGACACGTTTAAGCCCCATCGGGGAAGGTATTCAGCTGACGGTCTACAGTCCTGACCAGCCTTATATTTTTTCGCGCATCTGCGATTTTCTCGAGCGACTGAACTACAACATCATGGAAGCAAAGATCCACACCACCCACCACGGTTACACACTAGATAGCTTTCTGGCAATGGATGCAAGCAATAGCAAGCCAGCATATCGCGATATCATGAATTACATAGAGTATGAGCTATCACGCAAGATAGTCGCCGCCGACGAACTTTCCGCACAAAAAACCGCCAGAATATCCCGCCAACTCAAACATTTTCCCATCGCATCCGAAGTTAATATAACGTCAGACAATAAAGGTAATTATCTACTTTCCATTATCGCCGGCGACCGCCCCGGCCTGCTGGCGCGCATCGCACATGTGCTGGCGCGGCATGGCATAGTGATTCGTAGCGCCAAGATCAATACTCTGGGAGCACGCGCCGAGGACACCTTCCTTTTAGCCAGCGCAGAGCTAATCCAACCGCAGTCAATAACTGCACTTCGCGAAGAATTATTAAGAAAGATTTCTTAAACGTAATCTGGAGAATACGTAAGGCTCTCTCAGCAATAGCAGCATAATGACTATATGTAACAACTTATCGTTCCATGATGTATAAATGTCCGCAAAACAACCAATAACCCCAAAAATATTACACAGGGCCGCATACAAAAGCCAGAAGCAATTTATAGCGTCTTTTGCATCCTCATTGGTGCGGCCTTTATCAATTGGCGCAAGAACTCGGTGCTGCTGGCTTTAGTCTAGTTGTGGTAAATGCGGATATACCCACCGTGCTGCACGGTCAATGGCGACAAGCATGCCTGAGCCGGTGTCAGTGGTGCATTAAATGTGTGCGGGCGACGAGAACGATCCGGAACGTTTTCGCGTCTTTCCCACTTGCGAGCTGGTGGCAACAGTGATGTCGTACAAGCAAGCCAATGTCGTGACGTTTGCAGGTGACCTATGGCGGATTCATTGTCAGAGAGCGCAGTTGGCAGTTCTCGGTCTTCAATTGGCGTATGAGTTGCTGCTCGGCAGTGATAGGTTCTCGATACCGGTTTTACCCAGTTGCTCAGTCCGATATTGTTCAATCAAGCGACTCATCACCTCTGTGCGACCAAGGCTCATGTCTTTAACCACTTGCGTACTCAGTCCTTGATCAACTACCATGCCTGCAACTTCAAATTAAAATGCGGCGTAGTACTGCTTACGGTGTTTGCTTATTTGCGATCCCTCTCTAGCAGCCTGTCGGACTTAAAGGAAATCGGCTGCAAATTGAGCTGAACGGTGTATATTTCGCCGCCTTTTTGGGCAATAGAACAACTATTACCCTGCAAAATCATCAAGATCTACCCTCGCTCAGCTCAATTTTCGCTGCGACTCTTTAAGTCCGACAGACTGCTAGCTGAATAATAATCCTATCGAAGTGTACGTTTCTATTAGGCCGCTACAAGTCAATCGGCCTGTTGATTAGCCACATTCAACGTTACATGATGGCTATGCATGAAGAACCAGGTTAGGTGATGGAGTGGATGGTCTAGACGAGCTGTGAGATGTTAGGCTTCATTTTCATTCAGCCAAACTTCCAAGCCTATCTGAACAGGGAACATACCACTACGCAATTGACAAACTGAAGGATTAATACCGCAAAAAAATAGCATAACTCTTTAAGCCATTGCACTAACAACAAAGGCTTGCAGGATATAAATTCTGCAAGCCTTTCTTTAATTTGGTGGCCCGGGGCGGAATCGAACCACCGACACGAGGATCTTCAATCCACTGCTCTACCAACTGAGCTACCAGGCCTATGCGAAGGTGCGCATTATAACGACAAAATACAATTTAAGGAACCTTAGAATTGAGATAGGCCACACACGCAACAATGCCAACCTTACTGTTTGCAAATTCCAAAAAAAACCCTGCACAAGGCAGGGTTTGTTAGCTTCAGCAGCACATGAGATGCAACAACTACATCATGCCACCCATACCACCCATACCACCCATACCACCCATACCACCCATACCACCACCGCCACCCAAATCAACGGCAGGCTTGTCATCATCTAACTCAGCCACCATGCATCCAGTAGTCAACATCAAACCAGAGATAGACGCAGCATTTTGCAGTGCGATACGGGTAACCTTAGTAGGATCAACCACGCCCATTGCCAGCATGTCTCCATACTCTCCGCTCGCAGCGTTATAGCCATAGTTGCCTTTGCCATCCAGCACCTTGCTGACCACTACCGAAGGCTCGTCACCCGCGTTATCTACAATGCAACGTAGTGGCGATTCCATGGCACGCAACACGATGGTAATACCCGCATCTTGGTCATGGTTGTCCCCCTTCAACTTTGCCACTACTGCCTTGGCACGCAACAATGCGACGCCGCCGCCGGGAACAATTCCTTCTTCCACTGCTGCACGGGTTGCATGCAGCGCATCTTCCACGCGCGCTTTTTTCTCTTTCATTTCAACTTCAGTTGCAGCGCCAACTTTAATCACTGCCACGCCGCCAGCCAGCTTAGCTTTGCGCTCTACCAGTTTTTCTTTATCATAATCGCTGGTTGCCTCTTCGAACTGTCTGGAGATTTGAGAGATACGACCTTGGATCGCCTCTTCATTACCAGCACCATCAATAAGGATGGTGTTTTCTTTGTTAACTTCTACACGCTTGGCTTGACCCAAATCCGTCAGAGTAGCTTTTTCAAGCGACAAGCCGACTTCTTCAGCAATCACTGTACCACCAGTCAGAATAGCAATGTCTTCCAGCATGGACTGACGCCTGCTGCCAAAGCCCGGAGCCTTAACTGCAACTGTCTTCAGAATTCCACGGATGTTGTTCACCACTAGAGTAGCCAGCGCTTCGCCATCTACATCTTCAGCAATAATTAACAGTGGGCGACTTGCCTTGGCGACTTGTTCCAGCAGCGGTAGCAAATCCCGAATGTTGGAGATTTTTTTGTCGTGTAACAAAATGTAGGGATTTTCCATTACTACATTTTGCTTTTCTTGGTCGTTAATAAAGTATGGAGACAAATAGCCGCGATCAAACTGCATACCTTCGACCAATTCAAGTTCGTTATCAAGCGATTTACCATCCTCAACGGTGATTACACCTTCTTTACCTACCTTGTCCATCGCGTCAGAAATAATTTTGCCGATGTTGGCATCAGAGTTGGCAGAAATTGAGCCAACTTGAGCAATTTCGGTAGAGGTAGTGCATGGCTTGGACAGCTTCTTCAATTCCTCTGCGACAGCAAGGACGGCCTTGTCAATACCGCGCTTCAGATCCATCGGGTTCATACCAGCAGCAACAAATTTCATGCCTTCTTGTACGATGGACTGTGCCAGAACGGTCGCAGTAGTCGTACCGTCGCCAGCTATATCAGAGGTTTTAGAAGCTACTTCCTTGACCATTTGCGCACCCATGTTTTCGAACTTGTCTTTTAGTTCGATTTCCTTGGCGACAGATACACCATCCTTGGTAATTGTAGGCGCACCATAAGAGCGATCCAACACTACATTACGACCCTTCGGTCCAAGAGTGACTTTAACCGCGTTGGCTAAAATATTAACACCCGCAACCATTTTGCTGCGTCCAGCATCATAGAATTTCACGTCTTTTGCTGCCATATTTCTTTCTCCTAAAGTTATTTGGTCACTTCGCTTCGGTCTTTACCGAAGGTTATCTCGCCCTATTTAAGGGGCTGCAAGACTGTATATCTGGTTATTAAATTTCGATTACGCCGATAATTTGTTCTTCGTGCATCGTTATGTATTCTTGGCCATCAATTTTAAAAGTCTGAGAGGCGTGTCTACCAAACAAAACCTTATCGCCAACTTTTACAGTCATTGGGATTAGTTTTCCATCATCACTATGTTTGCCAGGACCTACTGCAACAACTGCGCCTTGATCAGGCTTCTCGGTGGCAGCATCAGGAATCACAATTCCGGACGCAGTCTTGCGTTCTTCTTCCGTGCGCTTGATAACAACACGATCATGCAAAGGACGGACCAACATATTTTATTCTCCTTAAACAAACAATTAACAAAATAACGACATCTCTAGTTAGCACTCGATGCCAGAGAGTGCTAATAATAAGGGCGGAACACACTAATTTCAAGAGCAGAATGAAAATTTCTTTAAACAATGATTACGAAGAAAGGTCACGGATAACTTTAAAATGCGACATCAAGCATTGAATTCACCGGCTGTAGGAGATGCAAAAATAAATATCAGTCTGTAGTTTCAAACTGATTGGTTTATGTTGCATATGCGCCGTGTCGTTGATGAACATCATGGCTCAACACTTGAGCTTTGGAGGCGGAGCAGTAATGCGGTTGACGCAGTGTTGCTTTCTCAGCTGCTTGCTGGGCACCAAGTGCCGAGACAAGGGTATGACCTCATCTCGGCCAGCACCACCATAGCCGCTGTCAAATCTGTGCCTTTTTTACTATGCTAGGCGCTCAGGCTTTATGCTTCGGGAGGAGTTCTGGTTTTCAAGCTGTCGACTGCGTGAACAGGGGCCGCGTCTCCCTCCATCAAATGAGAGATCGCACTGTATACCATCCGCTGACTCTCAAGCATGTTTTTGCCAGCGAACGCAGGCGACGTCACGTTAATGCTAAAGTGCCCGCCACCGCCGCTCACCTCGGCCTGTGAACTAGGAATCTGCCGTTCGATTGCCTCTTGTAGCGCGTCAATGACGGAGCCTTTAAAATCAGTAGTGTGACACGACATGGTTATTTCCTTGAATTAAATATGTGTAAATTATATAGGCGGTATCGAAATGTCGAATGATCAAACACTGTCAACCCGGACTGCAACGGTTGTAGCTGTTTCTGAACGATCATTCACTGATCGACAACTGCATACTGTAAAAATTATAGTAACCAGAGCAAGGCTATCCTTTACGACTCTAACATTCACTTAACAAGTCACGCAAGTGGAAGCCTCATCGAATATGAGTTAATTCGGCATTTGATTTGCTGGATGAGTCATAATTGATCCAGTAATAAATTATTTAACTTAAGCTGCATCCTTATACAGGAGCAAGTTCAAAGTAGCTTGTTACACGCTCGGGTGATTTCTGTAACGTGCGCGTATGGCTGGGAATCGCCTTAAGTATAAGTAGCTGCCCCTTTGTTCGCGCAAGTGCCTTGGTCATCACTGCCTGATTGAGATCGGCATTCAGCATTTCATCTGGATTCAACTCAGGGCTGAAACTCGGCAGATAAAACACTTCAACCTCGTCCTGATGTTTCACGAACCAGGCCTTAACTGGCTTGGCATGGTGGAGTCGCAAGCTATCCAGAACCATGAATATCTTGCGCTTGGCTTCATAATCATGATGTACGCATAGATGCACGTATCGCACCACCATCCTTCCTGGGCTGAGGTCTTCTCGGATCAACCTCTAGACTTCCGCCCAACTTCGTAAGGATCAACATGCCCTAATTTTGCCAGCAATTTAGTTTCCAGCGCTTCCATTATGGCGGCATCTGGCTCATTTTCGTGGTCATATCCTTGCAAATGCAGGACTGCATGGACGGCGAGATGAGCGTAGTGAGCGCACGAATCCTTGCGTTGCTCGCGCGCCTCCTTTTCCACCACTGGCGCGCAGATCACGATATCGCCATACAGAAAATCGACAGTATCAGACGGCTGATCGGTATCTGCGTAGGTAAACGTAAGTACGTTAGTAGCGTAATCCTTGCCGCGAAACTGTTTGTTCAGCGCACGCCCTTCTATTTCGTCTACGATACGCAGCACGATTTGCACATCGCGTTGCAATGCAACCTTTATCCAACGACGGAACTGTTGGCGTGTGGGCAGATTCACCCTTTCAACTGCATACTGAACAGATAGAGATAATTTTTGCGCAGTCATAGTCCTCAATTCAAAACCAAGTTATTGAACAACGTGTTGTATGTGCTGCCGATGGAATAATAACGGCTATCCAAACTACTCAGAAGCTGCCTTGCAATAATTGCACTTGGCTTCATTAAGCGCAGCCTCAGTATAAAAATTCGGAAAATGTGTTCTGCAACTCTAGCTAGTATTACCGTGTCACAAACGAATTTTTGGCATACCCAATTGCAATACAGACAACGTCCCAAAGCGCTTGCGAGAGGGACGCTCAAGTACAGGCGTACCGCTGCCTTTCGATGCTCTGCATCGCCCGCCCAGTCTATGGGAAGATATAGATTGGAATTCTACCCTGAACGCTTGCCTGGTGATACGCACGCCATACTGCGGCAGGCTAGAAGACGCGGCGTATTTCACCAGTCATACGAGCACGGCAAACTCTTTGGCCGATAGATCAAAGCGTTTGACTTTTACTTCAGGTGCAATGGGTCCTACCCTGTGCAAAGAGGCAGGTTTGGTTGCGGCCGGCGTTCTTGGCGGCGTAAAGCGCTTTGTCTGCACCCAGAATCATGTCGTCCGCATCCTCCATGCTTGCCTCCCGGCCAGCCACACCGATGCTGACCGAAGTCTGGATATCCATGCCGTCGATGCTGATCTTCAGGGCCTTGACCATCTTGCGCAGACGCTCGGCCGCCAGCAATGCCGACTGGAGATCGGTGTCGTGACACAACAGCAGGAACTCCTCACCGCCCATACGGCAGACGCTGTCGTCCTTTCGGGCAGAGGATTGGATAGCCTTAGCCACTTCCTGCAGCACCTGATCGCCCACGGCGTGGCCATGCCGGTCGTTGATAGACTTGAAGAGGTCTACATCGATCATCATCGCCGCCACAGGCTTGCCGGTGCGCATGGAGGCGCTCCAATTCCTGGACAGTGCCTCCATGCCGGCCCGTCGGTTTGGCAACCCAGTCAACAGATCAGTCATCGCGGTGTGTTCGAGCCGTCGGTTGCTAATGGCTAAATCAGCAGCGAATTGCTTGAGTTGCGCCCGATCGTACTCCCAGGTTTCCAACAGATTCACATAGTGCAGGGCCGCCCGCATGCGGGCATTCAGGGCGCGGATGTTCATCGGTTTGGTCACGTAATCGTCAACTCCTGCCTCGAAGGCCTCGACGATGTTCTCCTCTGTCTCCACGCCCGTCAACATGATCACGTATATAGACTGACCCCAGTCCGTGGCGCGCAGTGTGCGGCAGAATTCCAAGCCGTCCATGACCGGCATGAGCCAGTCGGTAATGATAATCTGGGGGATAACCTCCAACGCCATGGTCAGGGCGTCCTTGCCATTTTCGGCTGTATAAACTTTACAGCCAAGCAGTTTGTGCAGCACGCCTTCCATCATGATGCGTGTTGTAGGTTCGTCTTCTACCAGAAGCACCCGCTTGCAGGCCGTCTTTGGCTCCTCTTGCTCAGGACGGGGAAGCGGAGCGCTGGTCATGACGCTGAACGCGGGAAGCGGGTTCGCCAGCACCTTTAGCAGCTTGCTCCATTCGTGCCATTGCTGCACGACCCGGTCGAACAGTTCGCCAAAAGATTCAACATCCAAACCGATTTTGCCGCCCAAGCGCAAAAGCTCGGATATCTTGCTATGGCGTTCAGCCTCGAAAGCCAGGCCGAGATCGGCCATGCGTCTGGCCTGGTAGAACACATGGGTCAATTGGTAAGGCCGGGAACCCTCAGAAAAGTCAGACAGATCGGGGGCTTCGTGATAATAAATCGGTTCCGCCAGTACTTTGGCGATGCCGCAGTCGGCCAAGATGGCAGCGGTAATCTCGCAGTGATCCACGCTCAGACGTTCACGTTCCAGTGCCAGCAATTCTTCCCCGCTAGCCTGCTGTTCCAGTATGGCGGCGTAGTCCACAGGATAGGCAGTGCCCAGTGCCAGTTTGCCGATCTGCGCCAGCAGTCCACAGGCGAATAAATCGTCCGGTGAAGCAATTCGTATCACCCTGCCCAATTCCTGACTGGCCAACGCCATGAACAGGGAATGGGACCAGAATCCCTGATAGTCGAAGCCCTGACAGGTTTCTTCGTGGTACTGGTCCACTAGAGAAAAGCCCATGGCTATTTGACGAACGGCGACCATCCCGAGGCGCATGACCGCATCATTGATGGAGGCTAGTGGCCGACTCGCTTCGGCTGACGAGTTTGCCAGACGCAACAGACGGCTGGAGAGAGCAGGGTCGGTTTGCACCACTTTGGTCACCTCGCTCAGGGTCGCATTCTCGCGCAAGCTTATTTCCATGATGGTCAGCGCTACCCCTTTGGGGCTGGGTAGCTTGCCGCTTATCCGCAATTGTTCGATTCTGTTCATGCTTGCCTGTGCAAGGGTTCTGATTTTGTGCAGGACGGCTCATCCACAGTCCAGCGCCGTTCCAGCAAGGCGGGGATTTCACTGGCGAGCACCGGTTTGCTAATGTAGTAGCCTTGTAGTATTTCACAGTCCATACCACGCAAGATGCGTGCCTGATCGAGAGTCTCGATACCTTCGGCAGTGACTGTGAATCCCAGGTTTTTGGCCAGGGAAATGATGGTCCGAATGATGGCCAGGCTCTCCATGTCTGCTGGCAGGCCGCGCACGAAACTCTGATCCACCTTGATATTATTCAGCGGCAGACTTTTAAGATAACTCAGACAGGAATAACCGGTACCAAAGTCATCCAGCGACAACTGTATGCCAATCTCACGCAAGGCAATGAGGGTTTCCAAGGTAGAGGCGTTGTTTTCCATCAAAGCACCTTCGGTCACCTCCAACTCAAGCCATCGTGGCGCAACTTTCGTGTCGGCCAGGATGTCTTTAATTCGGCTGCCCAGTTGGGGATCCCTAAATTGAATGGGGGACAGATTAACCGCAACACGTAGCGGATGGCCGGCGGCATGCCAGCGGGCCAAGTCGCTGCAAACGGTGCGCAGGACCCACTCACCGATCGGCACAATCAGTCCGTTCTCTTCCGCCATGGGAATGAAATCCATGGGCGAAATAAGTCCCTGTTTCGGGTGATTCCAACGGATCAGTGCCTCCAGGGATTGTATGCGGCCGCTGGCCAAGTCCAGCTGAGGCTGATAGACCAGGAAAAACTCGCCACGCTCAATGGCCGTGCGCAAGTTGCTTTCCAGGTTGAGTCGCCGCATAGCCTCAATGGTGAGGGAAGCGCTGTAGAACTGGGAGTTGTCGCGCCCATGATCCTTGGCATGGTACATGGCGGTATCCGCATGCTTAAGCAGGGTAGCTGCGTCCTGGCCATCATCTGGATAGATGGCGATACCGATGCTGGTAGTCATGACGACCTCTCGCCCCTCCAGGATGAAAGGTCGGCGCAACAACTCGTGAATACGGTGCGACGTGATCATAGCGCCTTCTGAAAACTGCAGATTGGGAATGAGCACTGTGAATTCGTCGCCACCCATTCGCGCCAGTTCGACTTCAGTCTCCACGGAAGCATTTCGCGCCACCATGTCAGCAGGACGTACCCCCTGCAGTAACCGATCGGCCACCCATTGCAACAGCAAGTCGCCAGCGCCATGGCCCAGGGTATCATTGACGTTCTTGAAACCGTCCAGATCCAGAAACAAGATGGCCAATTTGTTGCTTTGGAAGCTGGCACGCTGAATCTCTCGTTCCAGCCGATCGAAAAAGGAAAGTCGGTTGTGAAGACCGGTCAAGGGGTCGAAAAAGGCCAGACGGTGAATCCTGTTCTCGGCCTCTTTCCGCGAGGTGATATCGCGCGACAAGATAATAAAATGGGGCTTTTGTGCGGAAATGCCCTTCTTGATCGAAACAGAAAGCTCGAACCAACATGTGCCTTGGGGTAGTGGCAGTTCAAACTGTTTACCGATAGACCTGCCTTGTTCATACGCCTCCCGCAGTGCCGACAAGCAGGTGGCTGCCGCCTCTGGTGGAAGAACTTCTGTGACCGTTTTACCCAAGAGCTGGGTGGGCGGCACGGCCAACTGGTCGCTATGTGGTGAGTGAAAATCCAGGTAGCGGCCGTCCAAGTCCATTTCGAACAGGAGATCGGGGATGGCATTCAAGATCGCCAGGTTGCGCGCATTGGAGGCGTGCAGATCCTGCAACACTCGATAGGCGCGCAGCAGATATTTCACCCGATGACCGATGAGCCCCCAGCTGATAGGCTTGGCAATAAAGTCCGTGGCGCCCGAAGCAAAGGCTTTCTCGATGGACTCATAGTCATCCATGCCGGTTACCATGATGATGGGCAGCTCGTTGCCCATCTCTTGACGCAACTGGCCGCAGACTTGATAGCCGTTCAGTCCGGGCATTTCCACATCCAGCATGACTAGATCAAAAGATTGGAGGCGAATCTGGCACAGGGCATCCTTGCCATTCTCGGCCAGACAGACTTCGTAGCCGGACTTCTCCAGTGCCGCCCGCATCAGCAGACGGGCGGTGGGATCATCGTCAACGACCAGAATGCGCATAGGTTGATGGCTCATGCGCACTCCACCAGTAAGGCGCGGATCTCATTCACTGCCTGATCGTATTCCCGCCGCGCCACGCCGAAAAGAGCGCTTGCCTCATCCAGCTTACCCTCTCGACCCAATCCCTCCAGTTGCCTGAACAGACCGGACAACGTCTCGGCTCCCACGTTGGCAGAACTGGACTTAAGGGAATGGACGGCGCGGCGCAAGGCCTCGGAATCGCCTGCGGCGATCGCCTGCTCGACCTGACACACCATGTTGCCTGTACTCTCCAGGTAAACCTGCATAATCTGTCGTGCCAGATCAAAGCCGCCTGAGGGATCCAATTCGCGCAGTTGACCCATGAACTTCGTGTTGATGGCAGCAGCCCGGTTTGCTGCAACGGGCGTATCTACCACCGTTACTTCAGATGGGGCAATCCCTGCTTTTGTTTCTGGCTGCAGCCAGCGGACAAGAACCTGTTGCAACTGTTTCTTGGAATAGGGCTTGGACAGGTAGTCGTCCATACCAGCCGCGAGGCACTGGTCGCGATCGCCCTCCATGGTGTTGGCCGTCATGGCGACTATGGGCAGTCGTCTGGCGTTGCCTACTTCACGCTTGCGAATGGCCGCTGTAGCCTGATAGCCGTCCATCACCGGCATCTGACAATCCATCAGAACGATGTCGTAAGACTTTTTCTTTATGATCGCCAACGCCTCTTCACCATTGTTGACGACATCCGCAGTCAGACCCAGGCTGCCCAGCATGGCTTTGGCCACTTCCTGGTTGACCCGATTATCCTCAGCAAGCAGGACAGCACCATGCAGGACAGATTTAGGTGCAACTATTGTCATTGCCGCAGTTTCTCCATCCACCTCTACCGAACTGATATCAGACTGGCCTTCCTTTAACGCCCAGCAAATGACCTCGTACAACTCTGACTGACGGATGGGTTTGCTGATGCAGCGCAATATCCCGGCCTGCTTGCGTTCCTGGGAATTGCCGACCATGTAAGTGGAAGTGAGCATAATCAGGCGTGATCTGGCCAGTTCTGGCCTAGCCGTGATGGCGTGCGCCAACTGTAAACCGTCCATCTGCGGCATGTGCATATCCAGAATCACTAGATCGAAAGGCGTGCCGGCTGCTGTGGCCGAGACCATCTTCTCCAAGGCCTGATCGCCGCTTTCTGCACAAGTCACATGCATGTTCCATCCAGTCATCTGGAGCCGCAGGATCTCCAGATTGGTGTGACTGTCGTCCACCGCCAATACGCGCACTCCGTCCAGGCTGGGGCTGAAGGCCGGCATGAGCACCATGTCTTGACTCTTGGGTAGGACGAAGTTGATCCAAAATTTGGAACCCTTCCCCAGCGTGCTTTCCACCCCTATTTTACCGCCCATCAACTCCACCAGACGTTTGCAGATGGCAAGACCGAGCCCGGTGCCACCGAACTGTCGGGTGGTAGATCCGTCGGCCTGGGCAAAATGCTCGAATATCTTTTCGTGGGCCTCTGGCGCAATGCCGATGCCGGAGTCCTCCACGCTCAGATAGATGCGGACATCCTGCTCCATTTCGACATTCGCTTGCGCACGCACGACCACCTCTCCCTTGTTCGTGAATTTCATCGCATTGTTGAGAAGATTGGCCAGTATTTGGCGCAGGCGCAGCGGGTCGCCGCGCACCTTGATGGGTATATTGGGGGGAGACAGCTGGATCGCCAGCTCCAGTTTTTTCTCCTCAGCTTGTTGGATAAACATAGCGACCGTCTCCTCCAACAGATCGCCCAGACTGAACTCCACGGCCTCCAGCTCCATGTGTCCGGACTCGATCTTGGAGAAATCCAGGATGTCGTTGATGATGCCCAGCAAATGCCGGCCGGAATTCAGCACCGACTCGGTGTAACGCCGCTGGGTAGCGTCCAGACGGGTATCGAACAACAGCTCGCTCATGCCCAGCACACCGTTCATTGGGGTGCGAATCTCATGGCTCATGGTGGCCAGGAATTCGCTCTTGGTTCGGCTGGCCGCTTTGGCCTGCTCCATCGCCGCGCGCAGCTCGGCAGTGCGTGACTCCACCATTTCTTCCAGATGATCCCGATGTTTATTCAGGTTTTCTTCACGGCTCTGAATATTGCTCAACATGTCGTTAAAGCTGTCCACCAGAATACCTATCTCGTCATTGCTGGTCTTTATAATGCGCGACTCGAAATCTTTGGTATGGGCTACGCGGCGGGCGACTTCGGCCAGCTTCAGGATTGGTTCGCTGATGCGGCGCTGCAGGCGTACTGCCGCCAGTACTGCTACCAGAAATACCAGCAAGCTTATTCCAAAAGTAGTCAAAATATCCTGGCGGATTTGCCTCCACATGTCGGACAAATCTATGACAATGGACAGGGTACCCAGTTTTTCCGTGCTGCCTTGGGCGCCACCATGCAACTCGCTGCCGTCTCGTGCCGATAATTTGTGGTCCACTCTCAGGCGCAAGCCAGTGAACGGCATGCGCTCTGTGAAAGAATGGGGCGTTAGCTTGGTGAACATCTCGGGCGCACTATGTTCTGGATAGGTCGCGAATACTTGTTCATTGGGCAGCACAATCCGGGCGGCGAGGATTTCTCTCCGATTGCCCAGGCTGGACAGACTTACCCCCGCTGCCTTGCTGTCACCGAACACGACAGCCGATTCAGCATTAGCCGCCACAACTTCTGCCATACCATATAATTGATCCATGATGGCAGCCTGCTGCCGCAGAACGCCAGTCGCGAAGAAGATGAGTGAAGACAGAGTCAGAGCCAGCATGGCCATACCCGCCAGCAGCCATATCAGGCGTTGTTTTAGAGAAGTTTGGTTCAAAATATTCTTCATAGCTGCCTCACTTGTCTGGCCAGTTTGAGTAGATTGGATGACATCACAATTTTGTTGCGCCGTGCCGCGCTCAGGTTGATGTCGAAGCGCACCTTGTTGTTCTCGACAATCAGACTGACGATCCCGCCGGCTTCGAGGAAGCGGCTTGAGCCGTTCACCGTCAGTACCGGCGTCCCAACCAGAGGTCTGAGGACTTTCTCGAAGTGCTCCGCCTCGCTCTCGGCCATCACCAGCACGTGACAGCCCATGAGATTGTCGTTGCGGTCGGCGGCGCGCACTCGCAGGCTGAGGTTATTGACGATCTTGCCCTCCATCGCCGTCAGTGTATCGAACAGTGCATCCCGCTTACCCACCATGCACATGGTCAGCTTCCCCGGCGTGTCATTCAGGGAATTGGCGGGCCACTCCACGTACTTGGCGAAGTTGAGTATGAAAGCAGCCTTGATCTCAACCTCGGTGTACTCCGCCCAGACCAAGCCCGTAAAGGCTGTCAGCGTCAAGCCGAGAATTAGGGTTGAGTAGCTTCTAATCAGGCGCACCTTGATCTCACAAAACATACGCTATTGATATAAAGTCTTCGAGCATCAGAAACTGTAACGCATTTTCAGCCGAATACTTAGGCCGTCTTGCTCCAAGGCGTTCTGCCAATTGGTGTCGGCGCCCGGGTGCGCGTAGCGCTTGTCGAACAGGTTGTAGATAGCCAGCGAAAGGCCCAGTCCCTTGGCCAGAGCCTCGGTACTCAGGTTCAGGTTCGAAATTGCGTAGCCGCCCAGATTACTGCTATCCAAGCTCTGTCGTTTGCTGTCGTAGCGAAACTCATAGCCCGCGCGCAGGCCGGCCCACGGCAAGGGGGCGGACAGGTTCAGCTTGCCCAACACCTTGGGCGAGTTGAGCAGCTTGGCACCGCTGGTGTAGGCCAAGTTCTGCATCGACATACTGCCGCGCAGGCGTGCGCCCGCTTCCCAGGTCTTGTCGGCCGACAGCTCCAGCCCGTGGGCTTTGACTGTCTCGCCCGACTGATATTGCGCCAGGCCACTCGCCGGATCTATGCCCAGCGTGATGAGGTCTCGCATGGTCCACTGGTATACCGAGCTTCGCAGCGTCAGATCGTTGCCCACACGATGATCAGCGACGATTTCCATCGTGTCGATGCTCTCGCCTTTCAGCTCTGGATTGCGGGCCTGCGCCAGGCCATCGTAGAAATCACGTTCGTAGACGTTGGGGGCACGATGTGCTCGACCGGCCAGCATTTTGAATGTGGTGGCCGCCGTGGCCTGCCAGATCAGGGCCGCGCGAGGGCTCGACTTGATCCCGGTGACATCGTTGCGATCAACCCGCAGGCCCACGGTGCCCGTCAGCGTCTCGGCGATGCGCCATTCGTCCTGGACATAAGTGCCGATGCGGTAGCCCGACTTCGTGATACTGACGTTGTTGTTCGGGTTGGCAAGGTCGAGCACTGCCTGGTCTGTATGCGCGTTGTCCTGGGCTTCGACCCCCATCATCAACTTGTGTCCGGCCACCGCTGTGGATATCAGGCGCCACTCGGCACCATACCAGTCACCATTGGCAGGAAAGGAGACTAAGGTGTCGTAGCTGAGGATACTACGGTAGCGGTAATTACCCGTGAACAGCCGTCCAAACACGTGCAGCGTATCGTCGACGAAGGCGTCCTGGTACTGCAGCTGCGCCAAGTTATAGCGGTCGCCCTGATACTGCCCTGCTACAAGCGGGTCCGAGCGAAATCCGCCAGTGGGATCGTCCTTGCTGCGATCGCCATGTACCAGATTGAAAGACCAGGGGCCGCGGGCGATGCTCGCGAAGAACTTCTGGCTGCTCTCTGCATCCATGCCAGCGGCCACGCCGGAAATGCCGGTCGAGCCGAAATCAAAGAAGCGGTCTTCACCGCGCGCGCGCAGGCTAGACACCGACACCAGTACATCGATGCCGTTGTCGAGCACCTTGCCCCAGCTTGCTCGCCCTTCGTTCGCGGCTTGTGAGCCATAGTAGGCCGCGCTCAGCTCTGTACCGCCTACATCGGCACCGGTACGTGTGATGACGTTGACCACGCCGAACATGGCATTTTGGCCATACACCGCGCCGCCTGGACCGGGGATAAATTCGATGCGCTCAATCATATCCATGTCGAGTGGAAACTCCCGTCCTGCGGGACCACCGTCATAAACGGGATCGTTGACGCGGTTGCCGTTGACAGTGATCAGCACACGCGCCGTCAGATCGCCTGGCAGACCTAAGCCACGTGTGCCGAGATAGGTGTACTGACGGTCGTAAGTGATTTGCATACCGGGCAAGCTGGCCATTGCCTCTGCCAGTGTACGCCAGCCGAAGGTCTTGATCTCCTGGCGGGTAATAACGCTGACTGCTGCGGGAACCTTGCTTTGCTTTTGCTCGTATTTGGAAGCACCGACAATGGTGACGTTGAGTAGCTCTTCCAGACTTAATTCGGTCAGATCTTTCTTTGCCCAGGCAGCTTCACCCCAAACGGTGGCCGAAAGCAAGATCAGGATGGAAAGGCGGGAAGAGAAGTGATTAACGGGTGCTTTCATGGCAGCACCTCATCAGCAAGTTTTAACAATTGGCTACTCATAATAAGACCTGCCTTGTTGGCAACGCCCTGGTTGATATTGAAACGTATTCGTCCGATGTGCAGCTTCAGTCCAATTATGCCGCCGGAATTGGTGAAGTCTTCGCTGTCACTCACTGTCAGCACCGGAGCTTTGGCCACCGCACGCAGCAGTGTTTCTACGCGTTGCGATTCATCGGCAGAAATAAACAATACATGGCAGTTGTGCCAGTCATCCGGGCCCACCGACGTGTAAACCTGTATCACGCGCTCCTGTATCACACGACCCTGTAACTTAACAAGATTGCCGGACAAAGGTTCAGAACTCAGACCGCAGACCCGCAACTTGCCATCCTTCATGGTCTTGGCGGGCCACTCCACATATTTAGCGAAGTTGAATAGGAAGCCCGCCTTGATGCTGTCTTCCTTCTGGGTGTCGGCATGGACTACCCCAGACAGTAGCATCAGCAACGCTAGCAAAGCCCTTTGCCAGGCAAAAATTGAGGTTACAGACATAATTTAGAATTTCCAGTCTGCTTTTACATAGAAACCGCGCTGCACCTCGTTGAGGGTGGACTGTATAAATTGATTGCCAAACTCTGGATGGGCGCTATCAAGCAGGTTTTGACCGACCAGGGAAACCTCCAAATCTTTTTCAGGCTGCCAGGCCAAACGCATATCCAAGGTGGTGTAGGCGGGAATAGCGTATCGTTTGATTTCGCTGACATACCGCATCCAGGCGTCCCAGCGCACCTTTCTGGTCAGATCGAGAGAAGAGCGTAGTGAGAATTGGTGAGCCGGCGAGGTGTCGGCATATCCGCTAGGGGTTTGCCCGGGCAAGTCAGCGGTCTGCACCGCCAGGTTCAGCCAGCTGTAGTTTGCCTGCAACCGCCAGTCCGGTTTGGGTCGCCAGTCTAGAGCGGCCTCCAAGCCATGAGCACGGCCACTGTTGGCATTATTTTCCTGGGTCTGGAAAAGTAGATAACCGGCCGGCAGTATCAATGTGGGTGCTGCGTTAGCGGCACCACGCAGTTGGTCATAACGATAAAGAAAAGCGGCCAGATCCACACTGGTGGTTGGGTTGATCTGAAAGCGCCAGCCCAGGTCCAGGGCATCCAGTTTTTCTTCCTGCAACTGGTTGTTCAAGAATTGCACTACGAAGGGCGGTACAAAAGGCGGCACTCCAACCGGATCTGCCTGCACATTGATTGCCGCGCCGCGCTCACTGCGTGAGGGCGTGCGGACTGCCCGCGCCAAGGATAACCAGACGCTATTTTGCTTATCGGGGGTCCACATAAGACGCAGGTTGGGTTGTAACACGGCGCCGATGTAATTGTTGTGTTCCAGACGCGCGCCCATACTCAAACTCCAGAGATCAGGTTGCAGGACGATCTCGTCCTGCAGGAAGATGCTGTACTGGGCGGTGTTACGCTTCCTGTCGCTCACTATGAGCAGGGGAGAGCTGTCAATGCGGTCGCTGATGTGCCGGTAATCCAACCCCCATAACACATCATGGTGATCACCCAAGCCCAGCCGCTGCTTATATTGCAGGTCCAGTGTAAAATGTTGCTCGGTTAAGATGACATGCTTATAGCTCGATTGCTCCAGAGAAACCTGAAAGCTGTTCTGACGAGTTGTACTTGCCTTGTCGTCCCAGCGGGCCAGCAAATGGCTGCCTGACATCTCCTGAGTAGCGCGCACCAGGGTGTTGGCTGGCGGCGCGCTGATCATCGTCAGTTCGTCCCCCGCGCGAGAATTGTAAACACCGCCTTGTAGTTGCAGGCTGCCTGCCTCTTTCAAACTTTCAAGCTTGAAGCCGGCGCTTTGGTTGCGCCAGTCGTCGGCACCTTTTCCACCGGTGACGCTTTGGGAAACGTCGTAGTCATGCGCCTTGGCGTGAATCTGCACGGACGTGTCCGGATCAAGATTCCAGCCGTAACGTGCCAGAGTGTAGCCGCGCAACTCACTGCCCGCAGCAAGGACAACCTTGCCACCTAAATTTTGAGAGGGGGAGCTGGTGATAATGTTGATCACACCGTTCACAGCATTGGCGCCCCAGACTGCGGCACCGGGTCCGCGGATCACTTCAATACGGGCAATATTTTCCAGCGGAATGTCCAGCGCCTCCCACAGCACACCAGAGAATACAGGGTTGTACACGCTGCGCCCGTCCACCAGCACCAAAAGTTTGTTGCTAAAGCGGTCAGCCTGGCCACGGATGGATACCGCCCATTTGTTGTTACCGAGGGCGGAGACCTGCACCCCTGGCGCCAGGCGCAGGGCCTCAGGTATATTAGAGGCGCCGCTACGGCGAATCTCCTCGGCTTGAATGACGAAGGCTGCCGCCGCCGTCTTGTGCAGGGTCTGCTCCTTCTTAGTCACGGAGGTCACCACCACTTGCATCAGCTCTTCCAGACTGAGGTCGAGCGCCGCCAGGTCGCTGTCGGCATGTGCCCAATGCGCAGGGGCTACCGCCAGGACGAGGCTGATTAATATTGGGGGGATGCGTTTTGAAGTCAAATTCAGGTCATTATTCATGGCAATAAAAACTACAATCGATCAAGTCTAATAGCTATTGTCGGCAACCAAGGGCTGTACTTTAATCTCGGCAATATGCCTTACGAGGAAACCTTCTGCAGAGCGTTTGTTTCAGATTTATTTATTTAGATCTACAAAAGCTCTCGCCCGCAGGGTGCCAAAGCCCTTGCAAATGCGCACGGTGTGAAGTGGATAATGACCACCACATGAAGAATTTCCGCGATGCGCAGCAAGCGAAGAGTTGACCCGTTAAAATAATTCACAAGCACTGCACTAAGTCTGCACATTGAGTGTTCATACTTGCAAAACGCTACAATATGTCCCTCATTATTAAATGAACTGCCGCTATGAAACTGATATTGGGTATTGAAAGCTCTTGCGATGAAACCGGTGTCGCCATGTATCACGTTGAGCGTGGATTGCTGGCTCATGCACTACATACACAAGTGGCCATGCACAATGAATATGGCGGCGTGGTGCCGGAACTGGCGTCACGCGATCACATCCATCGCATGCTTCCCTTGATACGCTTGGTGGCAACTGAAGCCAAATGCCGCCTGCAAGATGTGAACGCTATCGCTTATACCCAAGGCCCCGGTTTGTCTGGTGCGCTATTAGTAGGCGCAAGTATCGCTTGCTCGCTGGCGTATTCACTCAATATTCCTGCCATTGGCATCCACCATCTGGAAGGACATTTGTTATCCCCTCTGTTATCCGACTCCGCCCTGAATTTTCCTTTCATCGCACTGTTAGTTTCCGGCGGACATACTCAACTCATGCGCGTGGATGGTGTGGGCAAATACACTTTGTTAGGGGATACATTAGATGATGCCGCTGGTGAAGCTTTCGATAAGAGTGCCAAGCTTATTGGCCTTTGCTACCCAGGCGGCCCCGAACTGGCTAAGCTGGCTAATCAAGGTCGGCCCGGTCGATTCCATTTGCCGCGCCCCATGCAACATAGTGGCAATCTGGATTTCAGCTTCAGCGGACTGAAGACTGCCGTGTTAACTCTAACGCGTAAACACACGCTAGATGAACAAACTCGTGCTGACATCGCCTATGCCGCACAAGAAGCAATCGTGGATGTACTCACCACCAAGTCCGTGGCTGCAGTAAAGCAAACTGGACTTAATCAACTGGTGATCGCCGGCGGAGTAAGTGCAAACCAACAGCTTCGCGCACGACTCAAGGAAGCGGCCAGCAATGGCGGCTTTCGCGTGTTTTATCCTGAGCTTGAATTTTGCACCGACAATGGTGCCATGATCGCCTTTGCCGCCGCGCTTCGCCTGCAAGAACAAGAGACGAAAAGCGACTATCGTTTCAATGTCAAACCGCGCTGGGATTTGCAACAACTCAACTATTCCGAATGATTGCTGCCCTTCTTGAGAATGCGGCTTTCCTTGCCCGCCCAGAAATTCTGAATATTGCTCTTGTGGCGCCAAATCAACAATAATGAAATTCCCGTTAACGTCAGCAGATATTCAGACGGTAAATCCAATATCATGGCATAGATAGGTGCACTCACAGCTGCCACTAATGCCGCCAATGAAGATAGGCGGAACAACATTGCAACCAACACCCAAGTCGCCAATACCGCCAATCCTAACCACACATTAAGCGCTAGCAGCACACCCAATCCAGTAGCCACGCCCTTGCCACCGTTGAAGCGTAGAAAAACAGGAAAAAGATGACCCAGAAATACTGCAAGCGCCACTGCTGCAACCACCATCAAGTTGCCGTCCTGTGGCTCAAAGTGTTGAGCCAACCATACCGCCAGCCAGCCTTTTGCTGCATCACCCAACAATGTTAATATCGCAGCCCATTTATTGCCACTACGCAGCACATTGGTCGCACCCGGGTTATGCGAACCGTAAGTGCGTGGATCAGGTAATGCAAACAATCGGCTCATTATCACCGCGAAAGAAATCGAACCCAGGAAATAAGCGCATACAACAAAAAACAGGTTCATCATTTGAAATACCTTAAAATGTGCTAATGGCAAATTTTTTTAAATTTACAAAGCCAGCAAACGCCAAACCTATCAAACTCACACTGCTTTTTCATGGATATTATTTTTCTACGCGAACTTAAAATCGAAACACTTATCGGTGTATACGAATGGGAGAAGCGCGTTCCGCAAACTCTGCAACTGGATATGGAGATTGCGCTGCCGAATACTCGTGCCTGTCAAAGTGACGATATACACGACGCACTTGATTACTCCGAAATCGTGCGTCACATCCAAAACACACTAAGCAGCCACCACTTCAACCTGCTGGAAGCACTGGCTGAACACATTGCCCAGATTCTGCTTACTGACTTCAACGTACCTTGGGTCAAAGTTAGTGTCGCCAAATTAAACGCTATACGTAATAACCGCATGGTGGGCATCAGCATTGAACGCAGTCAGACCAAACCGAACTGATACAGAAACTTCTCACAACTGATTCATCTAGCTTACCGTCACTCGCCCAAATTTGCGCTTGCCTACCTGAGCCACCACCACTGCACCCGTTTGCAATTGCAGAGCTTTGTCGATGACCTTTTCACCATCCAGCTTGACTGCTCCCTGAGTAATCATACGCAAGGCTTCCGATGTACTTTCCACCAGCCCGGCCTGCTTGAGTAATTGAGCAATACCGATATTCCCTGTACTGGCGGAAACCGTTACTTCCGGCATGTCTTCTGGCAGCACACCTTGCCTGAAACGCGCCTCGAATTCAGCTAAAGCATTCTCAGCTGCGGCTCGACTATGGAAGCGCGTGACTATTTCTTGCGCCAGCAATACTTTGATATCGCGTGGATTACGTTCTTGCGCTACTTCTGCGCGCCATTTGGCAATGGTGCTCATCGACTCAAATGATAGCAACTCCAGATAACTCCACATCAACTTGTCTGAAACAGACATTAACTTGCCAAACATTTCCTGCGGAGATTCAGTGATGCCAATATAATTTCCAAGAGATTTGGACATCTTGTTTACCCCATCCAAGCCCAACAATAATGGCATGGTAAGCACGCACTGCGGAGGCTGGCCGTAATGTTTTTGTAGCTCACGCCCCATGAGCAGGTTGAATTTCTGGTCAGAACCGCCTAACTCTAAGTCAGCTTTGAGCGCCACTGAGTCGTAACCCTGTATCAAGGGATAAATAAATTCATGGATCGCGATTGCCTGGCTGTTCTTGTAGCGTTTGCCGAAATCATCGCGCTCCAGCATACGCGCAACAGTATGGGTAGCTGCGAGCTTAATTAAATCAGCCGCGCTAAATTTATCCATCCAAGTAGCATTAAAAACAATTTCGGTTTTATCCGGATCCAGCACCTTGAATACTTGCTCTCGGTAACTTTCTGCATTTTCTACTACCTGTTCACGAGATAGCGGTGGGCGAGTCGTATTTTTGCCAGTCGGATCGCCTATCATGCCGGTAAAGTCGCCAATCAAAAATAGCGCATGGTGACCGAGATCCTGTAACTGCCGCATTTTATTAAGCAACACAGTATGCCCAAGATGCAAATCCGGTGCGGTGGGATCAAATCCAGCCTTGATGCGCAAAGGGCGTCCCAGTACCAATTTTTGATTTAATTCGGTTTCCAACAGCAACTCGTCGCAACCACGTTTGATCACGCCTATTGATTCTTGTAATGTCATGTTGAGCAGATTCTTTTATGTTCGTTAATCAAGGCAAATAATAATTTACCCATAAAACCAAACAACGCTCGCAAATTTGCGTGCGTTATTGGATATATTTGATCGGAATGTTTTAAGGCTACAGCGCAAGCAGGTTCGGTTGAGTTATCTGCCTCCCGCTCCGTTTAGTGGTTAACCAAGTGACCTGGGGAAAAGTACAACGTGCCGTGGATTGCGCTGCCAATTATCATAACTTATTGAATTAAAAACAAATGTAATTATTTTTCTAAAACACCGATGCACTATACCAAGCCACCACTAAGTGTGGTACTTCGAAATTGAGTCCGCATTATTTTAAAGACTCAATTGAAATTCCATGCTCACTAGACCATGGAACAGGCCACGACCAAACAGTTAATGCGTATTTAGTTCCAGATGTTACATCAAGAGCTTGATGAGGGTGCGTAACCTGTCCCGGCCAAAAAAGTGCATGCCCAACGGGAAGATCTTTGTTGTTGTAATCTTGCCGAGGAAAAGAAAGGCCGCCCCCAGTATAATCATTATTAAGCTTTACAAGCATTGATACAAGAGAGACATCATGATGTAGCCTCATGTTTTTTACATCATTTTCTCCATAACGTACCAAATAAGGAGAAGTAAATCCTAGAATATTCAACAGTGGATAGACATAAAGAAGCGAAGGAAGACATTTGTCCATAATTTGTTTGCAAATATCGATTGAAAACACTCTGCTTAAATTATGAAGGTTAAGTTCAGAAGCGGCATATCCATCTGGATTGTGCGCATAAAATAATTCTGGTCTTGAATCTAACTCTTTAATAAGACCCGCACAAAATTCAGGCGTCCAAAAAGGAGTCGAAAATATATCACTAGCGACCTGTGTAAATACTCCGCATTTAGGTGCTATGTAATCTTTGCTATGTAAAATTATCATTTTTATTTAATCCCAAAAAGTCAGAATTCCTGGTTCATCAGTTTTTAAATAATGCACAAACTACATGCATATATTGCTGTCCGTCATGGTAGATCCATAATAATCCCAAGATCAGCATCGTATCTTGATTTACATTGCCGCATCACCTGCATTTAAATTTATATTAAATAAATTCAGGCCAATCTTTTATTACTTTACAAATTAAAGTTATAGCTGCGGAGCCAAACCCTCCTTAAAACGCACAAAACTTTCCGCGTTAAGTAACAAAGCTGTCTCGCAAGAGAGCTTAGGATGGATGACATGCACGCATCTAATAAAACTCTGAAGACCGCAATGAATCATGGCACAAAAACGATAGCACATCCAGAATTGTCAGACGATTTACACCGGGACGGGGGCTCCGTGTCAGGCTAGTTGTCGCCTTAAGGGTGCCTCTAAAAATTCAATTTTCTAGACAAGTCAAGGCGCAAGTAAAAAATTTTAGCGCGGCATATAGTTGATATGTAAGCGATAATTTTTTTCGAGTAACGCAGTATTGTGACGAATTGGGGTAAGCAGGCAAGCCGCAAAGCGGCTGCTCGCAAAATTGGATTTTTAGAGGCTCCCTTAAGATTTACTATGAGGCTTGGAGACAACCATAGGTAAATTATTCAGCCAGCACAACCTACCACGCTTTAGCAAGTGGTAGTTGAGTTGCCATTTTTATGAGGAATACAACCTAAATACAAACTGTTTCATGAGGCCTATCCTGAAGAGGTCTCGATCGTTTTTTGATGTAAAGGTGGTGACTCGGCTGAAGTTAACAAATCCCTTCCATGCAGTATCAATATATCGCTCTACTTGAAACGAAATCAGGCTATGCAATTGATGATCGTCCTTCCCTCGTTTATTAATCGCTACATAAGGCCCCATACCCGCGCTGGCAGCCCAACGCTTACTCAGAGGTTGTACGAACCATCCTTGGACCGCTACACCATTGCGGTGTACTCGAACTTCGTCGTCACCTTCCATAATCCCGGAAATCGAAGCCCCCCAATGGCTCCCATAGTATTTTGTAACTACTCACCCCTATAAATAATCAAGAAAACACTTGACAGGTTTTTA
>NZ_CAKMLL010000086.1 GCF_927797785.1 Candidatus Nitrotoga sp. BS
AATGAGACAGGCACCATTGTTATTAGTTCCGTTAATTACGGTTCTCTACACTAGGCATCTCGTGGCGGTCCTCGGAAACCCTTACCCAGCCCTAAATGACACGAAATATGCTGAGCCCAACGACTGAATTGGTGATTAACAGAATGATTTTGGCTAGGGTGGAGAAGCGATATCCTGCCAGGCGAATACTTTGCGTTTTCCGGTTCGGTCCGACAACCTGCCAGCCAAGTAATTCAACGAGGATACAGACAAATCTGCAAGTCCCTCGATAATTCCTAGTAAAACGGCTGATGCTCCAGCGATGGTGGTAAAGAAAATCGCGAAGACGGAAAAAATTATCTCGGAACTAAGGTCAGTCTACAAACTCACAAAACCCAGTTTGAGTATGTCGGGATGCAACTCAAATCTTTTGGGTGCCATCCCGTCCTTATTATTGCCGCTCTTGGCGCTCATGATCTGGTTTGAGACAAAAGGTGCAATCCGTTAATGAATGTTAAATACCTGAGAGTCTACTCGGACAAAACATGCATTCTTCAATTTTTAAAACGACCTCGGATATGTAAAAGTTCAAAATTAGATGATTGTTCGGTTACCTACTAAGAAGCATTTGTTTTTTCATCAATCTACTTGTCGCTTTTTTTAATCAGCACATAAGTGATACCCAGAGCTATCACTACCAATGCCGATGCACTTACATACGCGGGATCCAAATGTTTATAATCAAAAACGATAATTTTTCTTGAAATAGCCATTAACGCAGTGGCTACAACGAGTGTGACAGGAATTACATCACTTCTGATATATATGGTTATGTTTAAAAATATTTCTATAGCTATCAATACGGCCAAAAAGGAGCCAAATGTTTCCAATAAGTCATTAGTGTTCATCAAATAACGTGGCGATTCGCTAATTTTGTCCCAAATAACATAAAGTACATCAAGAATACTTAAAAGAATGACAAAAACCATTAGTATGGACAAAAACTTAACACCTATGCGTATTGTACGGTGCAAGTATTTGATAAATGGATCGTCATGCTCCACTGGAAGCTCCTCATGACTTTCTGTACTTACTTGTTTCACAAGTTTGCTACGTAAGTGGGTCAATAAAGGACCAATAATGTTTTTATGCGAAGCAAAACCGGCGGGAGTAAAGTCATTTTCAAAAAAGTTATTAAGCCCTTCTATTTTCCTTAATTCTTTGGGGTCTATTTTCTCAAAGCCCATGCTCCAATATGTGAATGCTCGTTCGGTTATATTGAGTTTTTCAATAAGTGTGCAGTTTTTGTGACGGGGGTCTTTTTCTATTGTTCTATACAGGTTTTCAACGGCCGCCTCTTCACCCTCCAAGACTTGAAAAAAAGTCCCTTTTGAATAGAGGAGCATTCCGGTTATATTTTGGGCACCATTATTTGTCCGAGCTTGTTTTAACAGTTCTAGCAGTTCATCTGAGCTCCACTCTTTGTTTGCGGTGCTGGCATAAGTCAGTCTAATCATTGAGTACCCTTAGTTTAGTCGTTTTCATCATGCCAGTTTCTGTGACCACACTTACACTACCGTTGAATACCAGATACAGTGGATAATTTCTACTTGGATTTTTTGTAATTAACGACTAATCGTTATTGCTATGTATCAACTTGCTCGTGTCAAAACCCAATTCTGCCGCTTTTTCGACGAGAGTATTTTTTATGTTCTCATCTATTTGTGATTTTCTTGCCAGAATCCAAAAATATGATTTGTCAGGGCCGCTTACGAGTGAATATTGATAATTTTTATGGTCAAGATCAAACACAATATAAGAGCCATAAAATGGACCAAAGAAAGAAACTTTCAAGTACCCCTTATCTGTCCCGCTTACAAAATAAGCCTTCCCTTCAGCTACTTTCCACTTATTTTCTTTTGCAGAATATCCGCGATTTATAACTTTTAAGCCACCATCATCTCGTAAACTATATTCAGCTGTTACTTGGGATAAACCTCGTTCGAATGAGTGATCCAGCCTCGCAATTTCATACCACTTACCGAGATAACTCTCCAACTTGAAATTTTCAACCGGTTTCACATTTTCAGGTATTCCAACGCACCCCGTTAATAATAAAAGCAAGGCTATAAATAATTTGTTCATATTTTTTCGACCTACAAAGTCTAACGAGACACCTGGGTTTCTAGGTTCGCGGGAAGGACAAATCGCACCAATAGGTGATCGGCACGATAATACCAATTAGTTGACGTCTTTATTTCAAAACTTCGCTCAGTGCGATGCCTAGAGCGATGGCAATTCCTTCGCCATATGCCGGATCAGCCTCCCAGCAGTTACCAATATGGCGAATATGAATTTCGCGTGGCGCAGCGCCAATGGAACGCGCGGTGTTCTCGAACAATATCTGTTGTTGCGCCGATGTCATCAGACGGAACAGTACGCCGGGCTGAGAGTAGTAATCTGTATCTTCGCGATGATTCCAGTGGTCAGCCGCGCCCTCCAGGCTTAGCGGTGGCTCGGCAAAATCCGGCTGCTCCTGCCACTCGCCGTAACTGTTCGGTTCATAACCAAGCGTGCTGCCGTGGTTGCCGTCGACGCGCATGGCACCATCACGATGCGAGCTATGAACCGGGCAACGGGCGGCGTTGACTGGAATCAGTTGGTGGTTGACACCCAAGCGGTAACGCTGTGCATCACCATAGGAAAAAATCCGCCCTTGCAGCATTTTATCCGGAGAAAAACTTATACCGGGTGGCACATTGGCGGGGTTGAAGGCAGCCTGCTCCACTTCGGCAAAGTAGTTCTGTGGATTGCGGTTGAGTTCCAATATGCCAACCTCAATAAGCGGATAATCTTTGTGTGGCCATACTTTAGTTAGATCGAAGGGATGATAAGGAACCTTCGCAGCGTCAGTTTCCGGCATGACCTGCACGCACATCTTCCATTTCGGAAAATCATTACTTTCAATGGATTCATACAGGTCGCGCTGATGGCTTTCGCGATCCTTGCCGATCAGGGCCTCGGCATCGGCATCAGTGAGATTCTTTATTCCCTGCTGCGACTTGAGGTGGAATTTGACCCAGAAGCGTTCGTTATTCGCGTTGATAAAACTGAAAGTGTGGCTCCCAAAGCCGTGCATATGACGGTAAGTGGCGGGAATGCCGCGATCACTCATTACCACGGTGATTTGGTGCAGCGCCTCCGGCAGCAGGGTCCAGAAATCCCAGTTATTCTTTGCGCTGCGCATGTTGGTGCGTGGGTCGCGTTTTACGGCATGGTTCAGATCAGGAAACTTCAGCGGATCACGTAGAAAAAACACCGGTGTGTTGTTACCAACCAAGTCCCAGTTTCCTTCCTCGGTATAAAACTTGATGGCAAAGCCGCGAATGTCGCGTTCGGCGTCTGCTGCACCCCTTTCACCGGCCACGGTGGAGAAACGAACAAACAAATCAATTTTCTTCCCCATTTGAGAGAAGATATGCGCCCGAGTGAAATTAGTGATATCCCCGGTGACGGTAAAAGTGCCATAGGCGCCGGAACCTTTTGCATGCATGCGCCGTTCGGGAATGACTTCGCGATCAAAATGGGCAAGTTTTTCCAAGAACCAGACATCCTGCATAAGCTGTGGGCCACGCGGGCCTGCGGTCATCACATTCTGGTTATCGACTACTGGACATCCGGCGTTGGTGGTTAGCTTCTTTTTTTCATTCACCGCACTATCCTTTTATTCAAATGGTTTAGGTTTCGGCGTTTCTTTTGTTGAAGGGGGAAGGATTGGTAACATGAGCTCGGGCTGCTTGCCGGTCAACGACTTTAAGAATGCCACGATTTTTACATTTTCTTCCTTGGTAAACTTGCGGCTCAACTCTAGCCTACCCATAGTGTCCACAGCTTCTTCCAAGGTTTCAACGGCACCATCATGAAAATAGGGATATGTTAGCTCCACGTTTCGCAGGGTGGGCACTTTGAACACGAAACGGTCATCATCATTGCCTGTTACGGCGAATCTGCCTTCAGCCTTATTCGTTGTCTTGTAGGTCTCAAAGATTCCAAATTTTTGGAATGAACCACCACCTACGGCAGCGCCATTGTGGCAACCCGTGCATCCACTTTCCTTGAATAGCTTATAACCCTCCAGCTCAGTTAGACTCAAAGCTTGCTTTTCACCCTTAAGCCATTTATCAAAACGTGAATCAGGTGTGACCAAGGTTTCTTCGAATGCGGCGATCACTGCGGTTACCATTCCGATATCTATTTTATCTGTGGCAAATAATTTCTTGAAACGGACCTGGTACTGGGGAATTGACCTTAATACTGAAACTGTCAGCTCATGGGTAAATGCCATCTCTTTGGGATTGGCAATAGGGCCACCAGCCTGCTCTTTCAGATCTTTGGCGCGACCATCCCAGAATTGGGCCAGGCTCATACTGGAATTCAATACTGTTGGCGAATTGATTGGCCCCTGCTGCCAGTTATGGCCAATGGATGTTTGCAGATTGTCCGTGCCGCCCATGCTTAGGTTGTGACAGGAATTACAAGAAATGAATCCAGACTTCGATAAACGTGGGTCAAAAAAAAGCATCTTACCTAGCTCTACCATGTCTGGATTCTTAGGCTTAACGTCCTCTATTGGTTGGATCGGTTCATCAGCAGCAAGCGCGATTGCAGGAACAAAAATGGATCCGATTGACAGCACTGCTATGACTAATGCTCGAATTAACATCGACAATCTCCCAAAATTATAATTATTGTAGCGCAGCTGATACTAGCCATAAGTTACCAATATGATACGTACACCTTGCCCCAGCATGGTGTACGTATCGACCTACCATGTCACAGCTGAATCAGATGATGAATGTACCGATCAAAACGTCACATTGCGGTCACGTTCAGCCACGACCTTGATGTAATCCGGCATTCCTTTTATTGTTGCACCCGTCACTAGATCCTCCGCCATGATCTGCCGAGCCACAGCACAGGCGCCGCAGACCCAAATCGGCACTTCCGCCGCCTGCACTGCAGCCAGCAGCTCCTTCAATGGAGTCAGGTTCACGCCTTGGATATGATCAGCCGTTCCTTTGCGACCGAGTGTCACGGCTTCGTTCCAGAGCCAGAGCACCACATCATGCCCTTGCTCCTTTGCCGACTTCGCGGCAATGAAGGGCAACGTGGCCATTGTCGGATCGTCTGTGCCTCGACTGCCAGATATTATGAAAGTTGCCATCGCTTATCTCCTCTCTCATTTATTCGTGAAAACTACAGATTGAGCATCATGTGTCACTCATGATGCTGTCTTGTCACTCTATCCTTGTCTCACTTTTTGACAATAACGCCACATGCAATCCTGGGGCCACCTGGAGCGTCTTTTGTTGGAGGATCTGGAAGGAATTGGTCTTCAAGTCCATGAATAATAAATGCAGTCCCATCCGCATCGAAAAGGGTCGTCAATCCGGGGGACAAGGTAACCCGGCTCGTCATGGCATACATCGTGCCTTTACCGTTCTCATCAACCTCAAGATTGGGTAGGTCGCCTAAATGATAGGGGTGATTTCCTAGGCCTGGACTGACATTCGCCTCTGGGTTGACCATCGGATCGATATTGCCATCATAATGACCTTTCGCAGCCCCAAACGTTGGTTCGCATGCTCCTGTTTCATGGAAATGAACCGCGTGCCGTCCGGGCGTTAACTTGCTGCCAGGCTTACCTTGAAGCGTCATCTTGACTTTGACGAGCCCTTCATATTCCTGATACAGCTGAGCTTCACCGGCAATGCCCGGGCCGGAGATTGTCGCCTCTGCACGAAGCTTTTTATTTAGATTCCCTGCGTGATGTCCACCTTCTTTTCCTGCGTGATGGTCATCTTCGGCAAAGACTGGATTGGTAGCGCTACCCACGATCAATGCCAATGATAGGGATAATTTAGTAATAAATTTCATGTGTTTCTCCTAATTTAACAGTTATAAAAATGATTTTATGTTGCTGTACATCTACATCTGTCGCTTTGAATCTGTCGCTTTGACGCCGATGCTCGGCGTCCTTTGATCAATGTGCTAGTGATCTAATGTAGTGGATAAGTTGCCACGCCTCCTCGTCCGATAGGCCAGAGAACGATATCATGGGCGTTCCATGTGAACCTTGCTTAATAATCCAGAACAACTGACCATCGGGAATGTCCTTCATCATCGAGTTGCAAGTAAAATCTCTCGGTCGCGGTACTGAGGCTGTACTCATTGTGCTTTTACCGTCACCTTGATTTCCATGGCACATCGTGCAGTTGGCGGGCTTGGCTGTTTTCAAGAAAAGTGTTTCCCCGGCCTGAATCGCTTTGACCGACATAGGGAGAGGATTAATTTTGGCCAGAAAATCTGCGGGTGCTTTCGCCGTCTTCTTGCGCGACTGCCAGCAGGAAGCTTCCGTCTCGAATTTCCACTCGCCCCAGACAAGATCAGGCCCCTTGACATTAGGGTGTGGGTCGGGTTGACCATCCACCCGGTGACAAGGAATACAGGTCGGCCGAATAATTTCTTTTACGTGTGATTGATCACTTGCGAACGATAGCTCTGGAGACGATACTAATCCCAGCAAAGCGATGAGCGAACTTCCAATACCTGCTCCTCTTCTAATATCCATATCGCAATCCCTTTCATATTGAGTGACCTAATTGATCCTCTACCACTTGCAAGGAAAGTTTGGCCGGAGAGAAAAATGTTATCTTAAGGTCACCTCTAAAAATTCAAGTTTCTGGGTGGGGCACGAGTAAAAAGTTTGAGCGCGGCATGTAGTTGAAATGTAGAAATTATTTTTTTAGTGTAACCCTGTATTCTGACGAAAATTGGATATTTAGACGTGCCTGTCATTAGTTTAATACTTGCTTGATCATAAATCTATCAGGTATTTAAGTCACTGTCTGTGTGATACCGCACATTACGATGCAATAGCCAATGGATATAACGACTGCAGACAATAGTCCAAACCTCGTCAAAATTTTTATCAATCTGATCGTACAGGTTGAATTTAATGAAATATTACGAAAATTATTCGTTTCATCTCGAGGAGGCGCGTATTGTAGCCTTTGAATTCCTGCTGATGCAGCAACTCAAGTCTGAACGTATTCCAACGTAAAGAATCGATTAACGCCAAATATACGACGATTCAATATATTAAATCACAAAAAGCAGTCCAGCGAGCATAACGTCACGTAGCATGAATGCAGATTGGATAAACGAAATGATAATCGCCAGATAATTAGGGGGCGTCTCATATTGAAGTGCAAACAGCTAAACGTTATCTGTTATAACTGAAAGTGAGAACCAAGAAAACCTGCTTTGCTTATTCTCGAACGTCGTCAATCTATTCGGGTTATAGGGTTACAGCCCTTAGCGTGCTTTATCTTCCGTTTTCTGAGACTCCCCCAATTACGCGTGTTTGCACATCTCGCTGGTACTGAAACGTGAACTGCAGATTGAATTTACTACAACATTGCAAGTAATGCCGGGTAGGTTGTACGCCATTTTTATAACAAGCGCATTGAGCGGCGAAATATCTTACGAATCCAGACTGGGTTCTTCTAGATGTTTATACTTCGCATAATGTATATTATGTAAAATATAAGAAGAATTGGCCGGAAGATTAAAAAGTTTTTTTGGGTACTTTTCAGATACATATTTCAGAAACGTTCTGACGCTTTTTGGTTTTTAAGGCAACCATATGACGACATAGTAATCAGATTTACTCGAAATCGACGCCTTCTTGTTGGAGACGTTTTTTTCTGCTGAAATTCGTCGATTTTGTTTTAGAAGTTTGGACAGAGTCAAAACTTCTAAATTGCCTCAACGTAATTTTTACAATCAACAACGTTATTTATTTTGGTCGCTCCATGCCCAGTGTGATCAGATAGCGGTTTATTGGCATATCTGATCACACTGCCATTCTCATAATCAGTCACTTTTTTGTAGTACCAATTATTGCGGCGATCAATTATCTGATGAATTTCTACGACCTTATCCAAATCTCGATTTATATCGAGGCAATTCTTAATTTCAATATAAGGTTTACCTGGGTCTTTCATTCTGGCTTTCAATGACATGAAAACTCGAGCGCCCTCACCTTTTATGTCACCTGCACAATCATGAGAACGCTTTGTACTGCAACATTTTTGACAGACAGCTCTTTTCTCGGGCGTTTCGTTAAAGGTATCAACGATAGCATTGCAAGTCCCGCACACATTCATAATCATTACCTAAAAAGTTTATTGGCTGTTTACCCTTAACCGTCATATGCAGACTGTCCTTTATGCTATTTTCTTGTCTCCAGCCATGTCGGACGAGGCCTGTTCCGTAGACTCAGTAACGCCAGGCTGAGACAATACCAAGCTGATGAGGGTCTGGCCTGCCTGGGGTTTTATTTTACCTTCTGCCGTAAATATTTGAAGATTGCCATCTTCCGTAATCAAGAAAAGCGGTAGCACTTTGCCCGCATACCGTGCTTTCAATTCTTCCAGACCGAATTCCTCGCTTATCCTGGATTTTTTAACGATGGCCTCATCGGTAAACCATTCTAGCAAAGCAGTGTGCGTCATACCTTTGCCAAATAGAAAACGTCCTCTGAGATGACGCGAATAGGCATCAAGCAGCTTTTCATCATCAGGGATCAATTGATAGGTTTGCGAACGACCAAACAGCGAGGCAAAGTGCAAGGTTGCCAGCGAATTAACATCATCGTTGGTAGTCATGGCCATGAGTTTGCCTATCCCGCTGATCTCGACGCGATCCAGTACATTGTCGGCAAAAATACTGGCATAGAAAGCTGGGATGCCGGCCATGCGCGCAGCTAAAATATTGTGTCGGCTGTTATCTACCAGCATCACCGGATAGCCCTCGTCATACAGGGTTTTGGCAATATTGCGTACCCAAGATTGCCCGCCCAGAAAAAGCACACCCTGCGGATGCGCCTTGGCTAAGCCCAGCCGCCGTGCCACCAGTGGCGCCGTCAATCCATATAGAGCGACGGTACCAATGATGATGAAAAAGGTCTGCGGCACCAGCACTTCAGAACCGGCCAACCCTACCTCTTCCAGCCGCAGGGCAAATATAGACGCCACCGCTGCAGCTACAATTCCTCGCGGGGCCATCCAGGATAAAAACAGCTTTTCCTTGGTGCTCAGTTTGCTTCCAAAGGTGGACACGAAAACTGATGCGGGTCGCGCAACCAACACCAGCACCAGTAGAAACACGAAACTGGCGATGCCGATCTGATCGAGGTCCGCCGGCTTGAGATGCGCCGCCAACAGAATGAACACGCCGGCAATCAACAATACCCGCAGGTTTTCCTTGAATTCGACGATGTGTTGAATCGATACCGATTTTTGGTTGGCCAGCGCAAATCCCATCATGGTGACTGCCAGCAGGCCCGATTCGGATTGCAGAATATTGGCACCGGTAAATACGGCCACCACAAACATGACTGCTACCGGATTATGCAAATAGTCGGGAATGTAATTCCGCTTCATGCAGAAGCCCAGAACCAATGCGCCCAGCAATCCCAATAGCGTACCGATTCCGATGGTTTTCAGCACCGTGATCATCACCATTATTTCGGGCTGCGTCCCCGATTCCAGAATCACCTGAAACACCAGCACCGCTAGCATGGCGCCAATCGGGTCGATCATGATGCCTTCCCATTTCAGAATGGCACCCGTCTGCCCGGTGGGGCGGATAAACTGCAGCATCGGGCCAATCACCGTTGGGCCAGTGACCACGAGCACGGCGCCCAGCAGAATCGCCAGTGACCAGTCCAGTCCCAGAATCCAGCGTGCTGCGACGGCGCCGATGAACCAGGTGATGGCCGCACCCACAGTTACCAACCAGGCTGTCACTCCGCCGATGGCACGGAACTCTTTCACCGATAGGCTCAGCCCGCCTTCAAACAGGATCATGGCCACCGCCATTGACACCACGGGATAAAGCAGGGACCCAAGCAAGTTGTCAGGATTAATCCAGCCAAAAACTGGGCCGGCCAAAATTCCGAATATCAGCAACAGAAGAATCGACGGGATACGCATGCGCCACCCCATCCACTGGGCCGCAATACCCAGGACGACGACGACACTGAGACTGACTAAACTGTGCTCAACCATAGGTAGATTTCAAACCTCGTTAAATAGGGTTAGTCGCTTGGACAATCGGCATCAGCCCTTGTTAAGGGCTGATGAGAAATCAACGCGACGACTCCGCGCGCTTAAAGCAAAATAGTGGGCACTGGTGAAATATCATTCTGCTCAATTCAGGAAATTGAACTGCCTACTCACTACCTGCCAACAAGAGCCTAAGTGCAACAACCATACCATCGCGTACAGTTGTATCTTTATACGTCAATACAGCACAAATCCTGTCGCACAAAACCGGCAGACGATTGTAGAAATATATCGCGGTTGAAAAGAAATACGGCAGCCAGCAACGCATTTGCGTGTGGGCCAGCGACAACGCACGGATCGGGTCGTCTTAAAAATCGATCGCGCCGAGGCGACCAAACCAAACTCGTCGCCTCACAGTCACCTTGCCAGTCCGATTTTAATCGTCAAAATCACAATAGGCGTCTCGCCTTGCACGTTCCCATGGCAAGAATTTATCGCAAGCGGTAAGCCATGCGCCAGAATCAATATTCAATGGGGTCTACCATTGAATTCGCAGATGACGACCGCCGATTGGAAGCATAACATATCCCACTGATGGGCCGCAGCTCTCAGGGTCGACGAACTTGAAAACGAATCTCGCTTAAACTGAATTTCGCCCCCACCGCCCTGTAATGCACCACCGATTCTTCGGGATAAGTGGTAAGCATCAAATTCACGTAATCAATATCCTCATGCTAAAATACAAAAAAACCTTGCGGAGCATAAGGATAAATTATGACTTTAAATCAATTTTATACGGAGAATTTTGCCGCGATAAATGTTTCATTTAATCCGGCGTTCGAGAGGGTCTTGCCCAGAAGTGGGCGAGCTCTTCGACTTTGCACGTTAGGCGTCAGTTTTATCTCTGTACTGCGCTTTGTCACATACCCATGCATCGCATAAACGCTGTACGTGCAGTAGCAATACTTGAGGTGTTCAAGGGCGCACTTGTGCTCCTTACGGGTGCGGGTCTACTGTCGCTTGTGCATAAAAATGTTCATGAAATTGCCGTTCGCTTAGTCGAGCATGCGCATCTCAATCCAGCATCGAAGTTTCCTCACATATTCATTGACGCTACCAGCCACTTTCAGGATTCTCGCCTAGTATTTCTTGCGATGGGTGCAGCAACCTACTCTGCCATACGCTTTGTCGAAGGTTACGGGCTCTGGCACGAGCGAGCATGGGCAGAAGTTCTCGCTTCAGTCAGCGGGGCCGTCTACGTTCCATTCGAGCTTTGGGAGCTAGTCAATAAGGCATCACTACTGGGAATGGTCGTTTTGTTAGTAAACGTTGGCGTTGTTTCTATAATGATTCGCGCGCTCATACGCAGGCGGATTAACTCAAGTTTATAATCCATTATGTGGGCATGATCAGTTGCCACAGTCGATTCCATATTGAGTTTTTAAATATTTTTTCTTTTTCCATTTAGACAATGCTTCGCACCACACTTTCCACACCTGAACTTCGCGAAATGCTGTTGCGAATTCTATCAATCTCCGCTTCGTTGGCTGGTTTTTGTGTCGCTGGTATTGGTCTGCTCAACGCACAAGCTAAGGCACAGCGTTTCTCCGGGCTTGGTGACGATCTCTTAGCTGTCGCTGCGGTACTCTTCTTGCTTTGCACGTACATGTCGTTTTGGGCTCTGCGCACCGAACATCAAGCCAGGCTTGTGGCACTCGCACGGGTCATCGATATTCTATTTTTGGGTGGGCTCACTCTCGTTGTTCTGAGTGGTCTCGGCATCGTCTATGCACTTTATTAGAAGGATTTAGATTACATGGTGATCGAAAAACTAGCCACAATCTGAACATTACGCTCAAGCGTGACTGCGCAAAAGCTACAGTGGATCCTGATATTCAGACATTAAATTAAGGTGGTAACCTGTTGCGAATGAGAAGCAGCAGGTTATGAGTGAAACGAAGCACAAGAATTTTAGTGATGAGTTTAAGGCCAAAGTAGCACTTGAAGCAATTGCTAATGCGTTGCGTAGTAGAGAGTTTGACCGCAAAACAAAGCCGGGCGCTTAGGTGTACTTAGCGTATCTTTCCAAGCATTCGGTTGGTGATAGCTAATTTGTTGGTAACGTAGAATTTGTGAGACCTGAGTAGTAGAAGATAATTGCCCTCCAATA
>NZ_CAKMLL010000087.1 GCF_927797785.1 Candidatus Nitrotoga sp. BS
GATCTCTTGTTTCTTCGGCGCGATTTTCGGCAACCGCCGATTACTGCGCTAACATACAATCATCGTCTATCACGATAAACCCAAGAAAATATTGGATTTTTATTTTTTCATTATGCACTTTGAATGAAGTCAAAACAAGCAAATAAGTAAAGTAGCCGCTGACACTGACGTTCAGTATTGCGTATGCATCGTGATAGGCCCGTGCATTTGATGACGCTCAATCCAAGTGTACTTCACGCTGATTCGCGCGCGAAATACACCGTCGCTTGTTTTTAAATATTCCGCGCCATCTTGACGCGTACAAGCTTTGCTCTCAAGTGTGCGAGTTCCATTTATTCTGGGTTCACTACCTTTGAGCCTGCACCGGTCAGTTGCCCTCCTTGAACTAGCCTTACTGTTTCTTGCTTGCACTTCTTTTTTTACAATATCTCTTACTCTTTGCACGATCCAATTCGTTGCCCTTAATTTGTATTTTATACAAAATTAAGCATTACGTTTTGCAGGGGTAAGGTTACTTTTTTTGGTTTGTCCGTGGAATTGGTGGGTCTTTTTTGGAAAATTGACCGTTATTTGTAAGCCTTTAAGGCTCTCAATTATTTAAATTGGTGGTGTCGGCTTACCCACCGCGTCGAGCGTTTATGGTCTAAGTAGGGACCACGCACGCCGCCTTGGATAAGTCTTTATATAGTTACTTTCTTCGGTCATAGTAAGTCACCCCTGAAATAATTAACTAGTTTAACTCTGTTAATATTTATATATATCATAAAGATAGATTATTTTTAAGGGCAGTAGTTACCCACTGATTTTTCGGACGAAGCCTTTTTTTAACCCATAAAATTAACTTGACATTTTCTGAAAAGCAGGAGGATACTATTTCCCACTTGCACTCTCGCCGCAACTTACACCGTACCGCATGCATGGTGTCAGGCTACCGGCGAAGCCCCCAGATATTAGTAGGTTGGCGCACGTTGCTTAAATTGCTTTTAAAATAAAAATACCGTTACAGCGTTCGAGACTGAGCCACAACGAGAATAATTAAAATCGAAGCTGCAACATGGGTAACGGAGATTTTTCGTCCCAAACGATTCCCACACAGATGGGAACCAGCACCAACAGCCTTTTGTTTAAGGGGGAACACATCATGTCACCTGTAACGCCCAAAATCCGCGTGGCTTTCTGCTTGCGCGCACCAGTTCAGTTAGTTTGCAGCATATGTCGCAATACCAAACACAGCCACCTGCAAGATCAATCAACACTAAGCTACAAAGCTAGCCCCTCAGCTTTCATACACTTTTAAATCCACAACCTACAATTCAGAGGTGATCCCATGAAGCGCATTCAAAACAAAACACGATTTATATATCGCCTGACCCCACTGGCACTATGCCTGCTTTGCGCTGCATGTAGCTCCTTGAGCCACGTTGCACAGCGCAATATTGCCAGCGGCGAAGGTGTCCTCGCAGGAACGTTCATACCAACCACTGCGCTGGAGCAAATCTACTACCTGGGCGTATTTGACCCACAGGAACAACTGCCGCCGACGATTTATCGGGTACGCGTCAAAGGCCAGTCCAGTTTTTTTAATACCACCCGTTATGCCTCAGGGTGGGTGCCAGCCTCAGTCATTGATTCTTTGGGATCGACGGCACGCTTTGATAAGAATGGTGATGGCGTGAAAGTAACCAAAGCTGAGGAGGGCATGCAAACGAAATTGACTGGTCGCAGGTTGGTGCTATTTGGCCCCGAAGGATTCCGAGAGGCACCCAAAGACCATCGCCTGGTTATTACTATGGGTTCCAGCCCCGAAAAATTTTTTCAAGCCGTTGATGAAGCGTTGGGGATCGTTGCTGCGGTAACACAAGGGCATAGTGGGCCGGCACTGGAACAAGATTTGTTCAAAGAATTATTACGTGTAAAGACAGAACACGAGCGGCTAGATCAATTGAATAACGAAGCCAGTAATGACCGTTTGAAGGAGCAATAATAATGAAACATACCTATCTGATTAATGGTATTAGGGGACGCCACTTGGCTTTCGTCACGGCACTTTCTCTATGCGCTTGTTCCGTATTGCAAATAGATGTGGATGAATACAAAGGACCATTGGCAAATCACGAGGATATCCAGTTACGGCAATATATCGCGCTAGCTACCTCAGCCAAACCGATTATTGTGGCACTGCGCAATAATTATATTTTTGACGATGAAAGTTACGCGTCATATGACAATTCTGCTGAAGAACAAGCTAAAAAACAAGCTAAAGAACAAGATAGAGCGTGTCTCCAAGGGAACCTCGATCATAGTGATGAATATCTTGGATGTACTTTTAAACTTGATATTGCTTACTTCCTTAATTCAATACTTGCACTTTATGAAGATACAGATCATCTTGCAGAAAAAATAACTACTGAACGGAAAGCGGTTGCTGAACGGAAAGCGGTTGCTGAACAGAAAGCGGTTGCTAAACAGGTATCGACTGAGCTATCTGCATCAGCATTCCACAGAACACAACAGGACAACCTCCCCGCTGAAGATAAAGCCAGAAATAAGTTTGGAATTACCGAATTAACAAAAAAATTTATTGATGCTACCGAAAAAGTAAATAATCATCAGAATGAGAGCACTCTTAATAACCTCCGCATAGCCAAAGAACGCCTTAATGACGCGCTAATCATCTTTGCCGAAAAAATACTTTACACTGTCAACAACCATCAATTGGCCAACGGCAGTTCTAGCAAGGAAAGTTTCGCAAGAAAACTGGCGGTGCTTCAGTCTCTTGGAAACACACTCATTGTGCACGCGGATGATCTGCGCAAACGCGCTACGCATGATCAGCGTTTGAAGGATCGTAAAGATAGCGAGTTAACCGCAGCACAACATGCATTTGCACCGGGGGCGCAAAATGCATTTGATAACCTAGTGCGAGACTTAGAAGTAGCTGTCCGGCAAAAAGGAAGTACGGAGCTAAGTCTGGAAAGAGCAATAGGTGAATTCAATAAAATGCCTATCACGGAAAAAGAAATCAGTGACTCAGAAAAAAAGCTTAAAGCGGATGCGGAAAAAGTGCAACCAAATTTAAACGCCTATCGTACAGCCTTTGATGATTATAAGCTTGATGCTGAGGGAATTACCCCAGCGGATAGCTCAGTGGATGAAGATCGACGTGAAATCGCTGATCTTTTTAAGCCAGTCAATCGAGTAACAATGGGTGATGTGTTCACCAAATTGGAATCATGGTTTGACGAAAGTAAGATTTTGCCTCAAGGCGAATTACCATCAGCAGATCCAAAATATAATCGCCGCAATTGTGCTAAAACTGCCTTTGATAAGTTCAAGTCAAAGTTATTCATACAGGATTTTGAAGTTGTAGGTGCGGAAACAGAGCTGTTTAAGAAGCTAGGGGGCAGATTCCTGGTAAAACTTGATGAGGATAAGCTTAGTCTCAAAAAAACACAAAAAGAGATAGCTGATAAAAAGCAAGCATTTGAAAAAAATGAAGAAAATATAAGAGAAAAAGAGAAAGTGGCGGGCGTTACAGGTCAATTAGAAAAAACTCTTAAAACGATTAAGTCAATAAAGCAAGAAGTGCTGCAAGAGGCCGAAAATGCCAAGGTCGTCGATTTGTCTGGCTTGCGCCATCTGTTGTTGCTCGAAATCAAAAAACAAAGTTTGCTCGAAACAACAGAAACCAAAAAGAAAGAAGAATTTCAGGTAGCGGGGGATATGCTGGCAGCGATGTCGATTCCAAAGACATTTCAATTTTCTGGCGGGTCTCAGGTAAAAACTCAACGCGATGTATTGGATGATGTCATCGCACAATTGCAACAACAACGTTTGGAAGCAGCCTCCAGAGGTGGCAATTTAACCGCACTGGACAAAGCATTGGAACTGGCTTACGAACAACGAGGTGGGCTAGCCTATCTTCGTCCAGCCAGTGCTTATTTGCGTAACGCTTTCGCTAATACATCGCTGCAGGATAACGGTGGTAGCACCAATTGTAAGAATTTACTGTTTCCTTTATTTTGCAATGATGGCAGCAAAGCGTTCCGAGAAACCAAGCTCGAAATGGACAAACAGTTCTGGCAAACCATCAACACAATCAAAGTCCGTGGCGGTGGTGCAACCGACTTTGCCATCGTTAAAGATGATGTCGGCAACTGGTATGTCAAAGGGCTGTCGTCCGATCCGGAAAGCATCATAAGAAGTGCACAGAGTTTGGCTTTATTTAATATGGGCGGCAAAGTTAATCTCGATTTGTTGGGGCAGGTGGAAACTAGACGAAAGTTGGCGAACCCAGATATTAGCGATTCGGATCGCACAGCTTTAAAAAAGGAACTTACGGAACAGCAGTCGGGCAGTGGTGCAAATACCGCCGGATTGGAGAAGGTGTTGGCCAAGTACCGTAAGGAATACGTAGACGCTACTACCATGGATGTCAGTGGTCTGATCGGTAAATTGGACCAATTACCAATTGACATTAATGCGGCATGGCAGGGCATTAACTTTGATAAAGATACCCTCGATAAATTGAAAGCTTTGCTCAACACCACTCCAGCCGAATTAGTTACAGCTAAAACTGCTCTTACCGATCTCGCCAAGGCTGATCTGCAAGCTTCGGCTACAGCCCCAAAAATTCCTGCGGTTACGACAACCGATCTCACCAAGATTACCACTCCAGCCGCACAGGATTCGAGCACGGTCAATACCAACGCTTCAAATGCCATTGTTAAATCACTGATTGAAGTACGAAATATGCGCAGCAGGTTAGTGAAGGCAATTATTCAAAACGATGATCTAATTACAATCCAGAGGGGTAAGTATGAGGCTGAGAAGGCTAGCTTTAATGCCCAGGATGTTATCGTGACTAACAAGAAAAATGAATGGGAAAAAGCTGATGCTAAAGTGACAGGTGCGCAGGCTCTATTTGATGCCATGACTGCACCTACAGTAGTGGCAAAAAAAAGAGAGGCATTAGACAAAGCCGAGATTACTTTGAAAGAAAAGCAGGGGGCATTGAATCTAGCTCACGCTGACCAAGAAAAAGAAGTGGCTGCCAAGCGCAAAGTATGGAATGAAGCTGTTGAAAACAATAAGAATGCGCAGATCAAAGCTGAAGCTGCAAATCACACACCTGCTGATGAAGCAGAGTTAGTCAAATCAAAGGCTGCCCTTGTTATTGCGGAAAATAGACTTGATTCCGCCATTAATATCCCAAGTACGGATGTAATTGCCACGACAAAGGCAAGGGATGAAGCCGAGTCCGACCGGGCAAGCAAGCAGGCAAAATTTGATAGTTCGATTGCGTCCACAGAAATCAGCAACGCCAAGACAGCATTAGAAACAGCCAGAGCTGATCTTGGCACTGCGAAGACAAAGTGGGATACCGCAAACGAAGAATTAAGAGCGAAAAGTACTCTTGCCAAAACCGCAGAGGATGCCTACACCTTGGCTAAATCCAATCGGCTTGCAGCAGCGCGAAAAGTGTCAACATTAGCCAACTCTTTAATTGAAACCACTACGACCAATCGACTTGAGGCCGTCAAAGCTTACGAAGTTGCCATCGGTTTTGTCGGGCAAACGGCAGGGGGGCAGTAGTGTTTACCATACTAAAGAAACGCTGATTAATTCGTCATTCCGCGAAAATGGTGATCCATCTTATTGATTTAACTGGGTTCCCGCTTTCTCGGGAACGACGATTGTAAATTAATCAGCGCTTCCCTAAGCTTTAGGGCACCGAATAAGGACATGCAGGAACTGTCCAACGGCTGCGGGTTTTTGTACACAATCAATACTGGGTGAGATTGCGCGTACCCAAAGACTAAAAACGAGCAACCGAAATCGTGCTCTCAAAATAAGGAAAAATGTATGAGCCCTGCATTTAAAAACGTTACGTTTGGAAAAAAATCAACACATAGTGGCCCTGCTAACACCAAAACTACCGTTGTGCCTGACGGCAGTGCGATCAGTGTGTTATTTGACAAGATGCAAGCCCAAGCGGGCATGACGAAGCGAAGCAGTCACCGCATACGTTGTGATTTGACGTTGAGGCTGGTATCTCCCGTAGAAACCCCAACAGAAATTCTGCTTGATGTGCGAGGAGCTATTATCAAAACGAATCGTTCCACTGTTAGTTTGACAATCCTGATACATAAACGGGCGCGCCCACTAATCTTTAGCGAGCCTCATACGAAAAGTTGCTCGCGCTTTGTTATAAACCTACCAAAAGGAGCACGCAAGTTCAGCGTAAGCATTTTCGCAACGGCTAGAGCGAAGCACCCAGAATCAGCAATCGTGGCAATTGACTCGTTGGATGTTGCTTTTCGCAATCCACAATAGACAGTGTAGTGAGCCCCGAATTTGAAACATTAGTTTAAGCTTTAGCCCGAAGAATATTGCACATCATTACAATTTGGTCGTTCAGGTACCGATCTCGCATAACGTCCCATCCGAAAATATCAACGCGCAGCGAACTATTTTTCCAGCATAAACGGTCTGCATCGCGATACGATATTCCTGCATCTGAACACTATGAGACTCAGAGTCTGACATTGCGCCGCTCTTGTAATCAAGTACCCATACTTCGTCATCAAATTCTACCAGTCGGTCGATACGTCGCAGTTCGCCGCGCGCATTGACATATGACATTTCATTACAAGCCTTGCAGTAATGTCGGGGATCAAAGAAACGTTGTAATGCCGGCAATGTCAGCAGATGTTGCGCCTGTAGCCAGAGTGATTCCATATCGCAGGACGAGATGCCGTGCTGCAATTGCAGCGCTGCCTTGTCAGCCATTTCTCTCTTCTTAACTCCATCTGTTGTAGGTAGGACGGAAGTGTCTGCCGAAGATGCGCTTAGATGTTGCAGTAACGTGTGCAAACAAGTGCCTTGCCGCTGCGCAACCGTGGAGCGCATTGTGCGATGACCTGTGGGTAATGGACGCAATAATGCTTCATCAATTTCAGCAGCAACTGAGGGTAAGGCAGGAGCAAGGTTATCGGCCGCAATCAACAAAGGATTATCGGCCTCCTCCACAGCTGTCGCGATGCGGTCATACCAGGAATTTTCTTTTAATTCACCATTCCCACTCACTAGCAGTGCTTGTTTCGCACGCGTCATGGCGACATACAGCAAATTCATTTCTTCACGCCGAATATAATCTTCATCGGCATCAAAATAAGTCGCTCGCTTGGCCCCGCGACTACGCTTATCAGTAAAAAGTGAGAAATGCACTGGTTGCGGTGCGTTGGGTGGCCAATCGAGCAGCACGCCATAGCTGTCTGGTTTACGATGCGTATCGTTTGCGTCAAGCAGCCACACGATGGGTGCCTCCAGCCCCTTGGCTTCATGCACGGTGTAAATACGCACGGCATTACCGACCTCACCTATCTTGCCCTCGTCCGGCGATTCATTGTTGTCAGCCAAGCGAAGTTCTCTCAGCTCAGCAAGGAAACGTGGCAAACTGGGGTAGCGTCCGGCATCCACATTCAGCGCAATCTCCATAAAGGCTTGCAGGTTGGCGTGTATCGTTTCATGCATTTCGACAGGCAGCGCAGCTTCATAGCGATGCAACAAATCACCCTCAAAATAGATGCGATCAAGCAGATCATGAACTGGCAGCTTGTCGGCGCGATCCAGCCAGTTATTCAGCAGGCGATATGCACGCGACAACTCGACAGATGCTGCCTCGTTCTGTACACATCGCTGCAGCCGTGACCACCAGTTACCACCGATTTCGTCTTGAGCCAATTGCATTAAATCGCCATCGGAACAGGCGAAAAAGGGGGAACGCAGAACTTGCGCTAATTCTAAATCGGCGAATGGGGTGATTAGAAAAGTCAGTAAAGCTTGTATATCTTCCGTTTCCAATGTGTCCAGCAGCCCGCCGCGTCGCGACGTTAAGAAGGGAATGCGGCAAGTACGCAAGGCGCTCTCATATACTCGTAAATGGGTGCGCTTGCGCACCAATACCATAATGTCAGAGTATTCTGCACGCCGTACTGTGCCGTCTGCATCCTGCACACTCCAGCGCGCCACGATGTCGGCGATGCCAGCGGCAAACTGCTGTGCCTCCGCTTCACGCTCGTCGGTCGCTTGTTCGATACGCGCTTCCAGCAAAGGGTTACGCAACCAACCCGGTCTACCCAGTGCGTCAATCTCGGCCGAATTTTCAATTAACGCTAGCGGCAAGGCAGCGACGAAACCGGGTAAGTTGGTGTGGTGCGCGATGTGTGTTTCAAAATCCACGAAACCATCCGGCTGTGAATGAAATACGCTATTTACTGCTTGCAACACCGTTGGGGCATTTCGCCGCGTGATATTCTGGCTCAGGGGATACGCGCCAAACTCTTGTTGCAACCATACCTTCACCTCTCCGAACAAACGCGCATCGGCACGACGAAATCGGTAAATGGATTGCTTTGGATCACCCACCACAAAAACGGTTGGTCGCGATTCAACGGCAGCAGATGCAGCAAACCAGGCTTGCAGAATCTGCCATTGCACCGGGTTGGTATCCTGGAATTCGTCCAGCAAAACATGTTTGTAGCGGTTATCCAATTTGTACTGCATATACTCGGCACAATCGCTCTGATTGAGCAGGCGGCATACCTGCCATTCCACATCGGTAAAATCCATTAACTGCTGACGCAGTTTCAAATCCTGATAATGTTGCAGTAATGCGGCCCCGCAGTGCAAAGCGGCCTGATTCATACGCAGCGCTTCGCGCTCTGTCAAAGCATCACGCACGGTCTGCAGGGATTCGAATATGGCACAACAAAGGCTGGCATAGCGCTCGTGGTCCTGCCCTTTATTCGCCTTGAATTTTTTGCGCGGCTCACCTTTCTCGGTATAAAACCCGTCACTTAGTGCTTCGAAACGCACGCGTGCATCTGGTAAACGTAAAGCATCAGCCAGCATGCGAGCATCTTTCTGTTGTGCTGCCGAACCGCTTTGTAACAAGCTTGCAAAGGACTCTACAATTAATTCAAAATCTTTTTCCAGTAGTACCGCTAGCGGATCATTCGCAAGATCAACGTCAAGCTTGATACGGAGTTGTTCTATCGCATAGCCCACCGCATCATCCTGACCGCTGGTATAAGCCCACCATTCGGCTCGTTTCTGTACAAAATTCTTCAGAAGCGTGCGCGTACTGTGCAAACCATATTCCGCAAACAACCATTGCATCTCTTGCGCAGTTACCTCGTCAGGTGCGGCACGCAGGCTATCGGCAAACATTTGCCATGCTTCCTCATACAGCGCCGAAGTACGCTCCAGCAATTGCATTCCTATAAGCAAACCAGCATTCAAGGGCGCGCGCTGAATAATCTGCATGAACCAGCCGTGAAAAGTATTGATGGTAATAGCAGGTTGCGCCATTAAACAGTCGCGATACAGACTACGCGCGCGCGCCAGCAGCATGTCGTTTACATCATGCAGTTCGCGTTCCACAAGAAAAGCACGTACCGCAATGTCATCTTTTGTTGCAAGCAAATGTAACCATTCGTGCAAACGCGCCTGCATTTCCTGTGCGGCTTTTCGAGTGAAAGTGATGGCTAAAATTTCTCCAGGCTTAACACTGGTCAACAGCAAGCGCAAAATTCGTGACACCAGTAGCCAGGTTTTGCCGCTGCCCGCGCAGGCTTCTACGACTACGCTGTGCTGAGGGTTTAGAGCGATGCAATTTTTCATTGCATGCTCCATATGCACTGCATCTTTTCCATTAGCGCTCATTCCATTCCGATTTTCGGCATAGCCCGCGCATCTCGCAATACTGGCATGCCTCTGCCACCCCATGCGCGGGCAATGCCGCGCCACTGCGCATCTGTGCGAATACTTCCAACAGACGCGTGATATTTGCCTGCGCCAGTTCAGCCACGTCCTGTGGTGGCTCAATTGCAATCACTTTGTCTTTTTCGATGCTGATAAATGCGGCTGCATCCGCCTCATACACGGAAGCATAGCAAGCCAGTTGCACGTCCTCGCCTGCTTCTTTGAGCTTATTGCGTAGCCTGGTCGCATCCATCATCTTGTAATCAAGCACGCGCACTGAACTACTTCCATCGGTCCGCTTATCTACACGGTCTAACCGCCCATGCATAAGTAAATCATCAGTCAATGGCAATTCAAACGGCACTTCCCCACTTTGATATCGCCAACCATCAGCTTCATTTTTTAACTGTTCGTCCAGATAGAAGGGAATTGCTTGCTGCCAACGCAACAGCCAGGCACGCGCCAAATAATCGCGTTTCACAGCAGGCGCAAAAATTTCGACACTGATGCGTTGCAGAGCCGAATCCAGATCGGCGAGCAGATGATTGTCCAGCACCTGATATTGCTCATGGAAGTGTCGAAGAATGTCATGTACCCATTCACCATAATCGCGTTTCTCGACATCTTCACGAACTTCATCCATTTCATTGAGGTGCAAAATATGGCGGGCATAATATTGATAGGGGCAGGCCACCAGACTGTTATAACCGCTGGCTGAAATACGTCGCGGAATAAGATCTGGCAGCGCGACTGGTGCGGGCATTGCAGCCGCAGGCGGTAGTGGGAATTCTGCACTGCGCACTTGCGACCTTTCAAGCAGCGTATCCCATTCCCCCTTCTTTATCGTAAGGTCATCTCCGTAAGCCAACTCGTGCAGGGCACGTAGCATTTCGAAACAGGGGCTTAATAGATTTGCTTCGCCGCTTTTGCTGGCTTGCCAGGTAATCAGCATTGTGTCATTCATAGCGAGCAATGCCAGTAAGTCATCGCGCTGCTGTGCCAAATTTACTTCGTGTGTCGGCAAGCCGAGTGTGGCGCGCACGGCATCATTGAACCACTGTCCGCTGCTGTCAGTGCTCGGTAGATGTGCAGCATCACAGCCGAGCATCAGCACTGCGTCGAAGCTGCGCCAGCGCGTTGCGGCAAGATGGGTGAGTACAACCGGGCTGTCGATCGTTAAATCCCGGAAGGTATGTCCGTCGAGTTGTTGTGCCAGCCAATGCCGCCACTCGGTCAGACTGACGCGCGTGGTATCTGCATGTAGTTCACGCTGCCAGTTTTGCAGCGCCTGTAGCAACTGTATACCGGCATCATCCAGGTTCAGCCCCTGCACTATGCCGAGAATTTCTAAGCTAGAGTAAAGCGTGCTTAACCAGCCGGACAGCGTATCGTTTTTGTTATGCAAAACCTCCGCAGCCTGATGCAACCGCATCAGTGCCACTTTCATCTCAGCATTGCCTTGCGTCAAATCGAGAAATGTAACCAGATGTGCCACCACCCCATGCTTGCGCACCAGTTGTTCGAGCTGATACACCGTCTGCTTACGCTCCTGCACGGCTTGATCGGCGAAGATGAATGGCGATTTGAGCAGATCGAGTAAATCCTGATAGTAGAAATCACTTTGCAGCGCATCCAGCCAGCGCATTAACACCGTGCTCACCGATAACGTCGAGAATTTCCAGCCTGTTTCGTCGCATACCAGTACGCCAGCTCGCTCCAGCAAGGCACGCATACGCCTTGCGACTATGCGATCTTGTGCGACGATGGCTATATTTTTCTTACCTGCAAGTAACCAGCGCCGTATCTGAATCTCGGCGGCACGCGCTTCCTGTTCCAAACCATGAGCGCCAAAAAAACGCAGGCGGTGCCGCAACGTAGCGTGAGGAAAATGTTTTTGCAGGTGAATAAATTGCTCGCGCAACGACAGGGCATCCATCTCCGTCATTCTCTCTTGCGAGTTATCGTGTACCTCACTCACTCTTTTCGTCGGAGTATGGTCAGGAAAGTGAGGCCGGCTGGAGGCGATGATGCGCATCACTGCACATTCTGGCTGTCGTGATGACATCTCGCGCAAATCAATAATCATCACAGGCGCGAGTTTATGATATGCCTCCAGGAAACGTGTTTCAGTCGCAGCAAGAGAGGAAGTCAATAATACATACATCGGTAGTTCAGCTTGCTGTGCGAGTTGTGTCAAACTTTGCTGATAAGCGCGTGGGGAATCAAGTTCGCCGCTATTGTTTATCGCATACCATAGTTCGTATACGACGCGTGCTTCGAACTGCATGGCGATGCCACGCTTGGACTGATAGGCTTGCTCCAATTGCGATAGAAAATCTTCGGCATTTTGTGGCAGCTTGACATGATGATGTGTCAGCTCATCCAGCAAAATCAACAGTTCGCGCGCGATGCTCCATAGATCAGCATCTCCAAACCACCGTCGCGCGCGCAATGCCTGGTACAAAGTGGTAATACGACAAGTATCGGGAGTAAAAGCTAGTGCGCAGGGAACGGATTGAACCCAATCATTGAGCGTTACCATCTGCGGCAATAAAATTGCAGGCAGGTTGGCTACACGTGCCAAACTTTGCGCTAATGGTTGTGACACATGGTAATTGGGTAACAAAACCCTGGCACGGCGCAGATCAGGTATTTCGTTAGCGTGCTGCGTCAGAATGACGCGTGCAACAGAATCAAAAAAAACAGTGGCGTTTGATGTATTATTTTGCGGTATCGGGTTCAACGCTTATTACCTCTATCGTCATTCCCGCGCAAGCGAGCAACACCACATTTATCGATTGAATGATAAGTAACCTACATACCCCGCAATTGAAAATTCACAACCACGCTCTTCATTCCTGCTTGTGCAGGAATGAAGAGCTATAAGCCATTAGCGATATCACTAGAGAATAAACAGCGAGGGATGTGTTATTAATATTGCAGGACACAATTGGCAGTTAAAGAACAGCCTCACGCAATAGTGGAAGAAACATTTCAGCGCATCAACAGCTTATCCAGCCCTGTCAAGCCATCTTCATCTTTACCATCCTTCGACCCGCCAGGATAGTTCCGTTCCTCTTCACCAGGCGCATATTCCTTTTCCAACAAATGCAGCTTGTCCTTTACTTCTTTCCAATCATCTGCATCAGCAGGTGGCTCTTTTTTCTCGACGATACACTTCCAGACTCCACATAGCTCTGCATTCAGGGCAGTGAACTGGCGCTGGTCTTCTGGCAAATCATCCTCGGCATAAATTGCATTGACTGGACATTCGGCAACGCACAGTGTGCAGTCTATGCACTCATCCGGGTCAATCACCAAACTGTTCGGTCCTTCGTAAAAACAATCCACCGGACAAACCTCAACACAATCAGTGTATTTACATTTGATACAAGCTTCGGTAACTACGTAGGTCATGAATTCAAACTCCTATTGAAATATGTTTGCTATTTTAAACAAAATACAGGTTAGTGTCAGCAATGGAAATTGGGGTCAGACTCGATTTAATCTACCACCTCATGCCACCTCACGTTTTGGTCTACCACGTGGCAGAGGCATAGCCCGTCGTTTAGTGAGTGCCGCCACCTTGGCGCCAAAAAGGCTATCGCCCAAAACCCACCCTTTGTTTGTTGCATTACGGATAGCCTCCACATCCGCCTTAGCAACCTGTGCCCGGAACAACTGCCGATATGCAGACTGACGCTCTTCATTCGTGCGACCAAGGCTTTGGTACAGTTCATGCGGAAAAATCAATCCCTCCGCATTTCCTTGCCCATTGGCACGATAACTCGACCAAGGATAATCGTCAGGATGCGCCACCATCTCAGCGCGTACAGGATTCATCTCAATGTAGCGCATACACGTCAGAAGGTAACGTTCGCTATCAATCAACGTGCTTTTATACCGCCCCTCCCACAACGTCCCGGTGCGCTGATAGGTGAAGTTGAAATACTGCACATAACGTCGCCCAATCGACTGCAAGGTTTTAGATAGGCTGGATTCCGTGGTGGGCGTAACCAACAAATGCACGTGATTCGTCATCAGCACATAAGCATGAACGGTAACGGAATGCGTGTCAGCCGCCTCATGCAGGCAACGTAGATAAAACTGGTAATCGGCATCCGCCGCAAAAATGAGATCGCGGTTATTACCGCGTTGAATAACGTGCAAAGGTTGGTTGGGTAGATATAAGCGGGGAAGGCGAGCCATCATACAATTACTGGTTACAGGGATGGAGCTAGTATATCAAATTAAATCGAGTCTGACCCTAATTTATGTCCGAAAAAACTAAATACCTTATTGGAGGGCAATTATCTTTTACTAATCAGGTCTCCTAATTTCTACATTACCAAATTTATGATATCGAAATCCAATCAACCCTAAACCCGCGAGTAGTAATAAACCACTGCTCGGCTCAGGTATGGCAGCAACCGCTGAAACCTCGGCATTCCAGTAGTGCGTAAGCGTGTCCCAGGGATTGGGCAGGGTGTCATTTGTGATATACAGGTAACCCACATTTCGGTCTGCCGCAAGCGCTACATTTGCCAGCATGGCTGCCTCATCACTAACGTTATATAACAAATGAGCGAAATGATCAGCCGTGTAGTTATTTGTCCAAGTATCAGGTGGGTAGGTTTCGTACCCAGTCTGATTTTCGAAAGTAACCAGCACATCGGCAGCGGTCAAATAAGACTCTAACGTATTGGTGCCGGGATTCCCAAAAATGCGGTATTCAGGATTGGTTAATTTAATACTGTTGTAGAGTGACTTATAGTAGGCAAGGTCAGTTGACGTATTGGACATTTCATCAAGGAATATACCGTCAATATTATAAAAGCTGGCGTAGCTCGCGACCGCTGATAGCACTTCTGCCTGAGAACGTGCTCCATAGCTGGTATAAACATAACCCACCACTTTTCCGCCAGCCGCCCGAAACGCATCAACCGCTGTCGTGTAGTCAGAGTTAACCGAATCCCCGGGGCCGTTATTAGGGTTCATGATGGCCGTGATATTCACTTGCCCTGCCGCTGCCGTCATTTCATCCCAGAAACTCTGGTTAGGATCAAAGGAAGGATAAAAATAAGCGGGTAGAAGTATGTTAACGGCGTGTGTATTAAAGCTTAGTAGCAGCCCCACAAGAAAACTGTATGCTAATTTTTTCATTTTTATCCATCGTAATTGTTTGAGAAAAGGAAAAAATGGCGATCTTTCAAACAGGAAAGCAGCCGTAATTCTATTCAAATACTTTGGTACTTCTATAAATCCGTCGTCAGAGCGACGGATTTTCTACAATTAGGTCAGTTTTCTGTTTTTCTGAACTCGAATGCAATTGTGCGATTTTTGAGTTGATTTTAGGGTTCAATTAATTTTCATTTGTGCCTTTTGGCCACACTCTTATGCTGCTGTCGCGATTTTAGGCGCACTGATGCGCTCAAAGCCAAATGTCTTGTTGCGAATCAGCACCTCAACACGGCTCAGGTTGTTGGCCAGATTCATCAACTTCAAGCCAACCTTGGCGCGAGCGATACCGATGCTGCGTACGAAGATGCCACTCTTGCTGTTCCCCAACCGTCATTCCGGCAGACAAGGAGCCGCAACCGTCAGGATGCCGCTGGATCGCGGCGGCGTGCAAACCACCCTACACAAGATGACCGAAGCCTGTGGCCTAAAAAAAGATCTCGCCCCACAGCCGATGCCACAGCTATGCGACCCACCAGATTGAGGCCGGAGTCGACCTGCTCGAGGTGCGGAAATTTCTCGGCCATTATTCCAAGCTATTTTCTATGAGGCCACTCGAGCACTTGGAGCCGGGCTTGTACAACAAACGGTTCAGATTGTGGCTCGCTTCGCAATCACAATGTCGGGTAGCCAAGCGCGGTCACCCGCGTCCAGCCCCCTAAGAACCGTACGTGCACCTTTCGGAGCATACGGCTCAAGCCTCTA
>NZ_CAKMLL010000088.1 GCF_927797785.1 Candidatus Nitrotoga sp. BS
CCGCAAAAACTAAATACCATATTGGAGGGCAATTATCTTCTACTACTCAGGTCTCCCAAATTCTACGTTACCAAAAATTTGCTACTTTTTAAGCATTTTTAGCAAAAATAGTTTTGCAAGAAGCTCATCTTAGAAAATAAATTGGTATTTTGAAGGTGCTTATCAGAGTCTTCACTAAAAGATTGCGGGTTGTTTAAATTAAATTTCAAAAGGGAGGAGCTTATTTGTTCCTTGAACACCCAAAAAAACTTGCTTAATATAAATTGGCAGTGATAAAATTCATCAGTCTAGAAAGTTCATGAGTTCAATAAGTTTTTTAACCAAGATGTATTGGAAAGGAGGAGAAGTTATGTTTGAGAATGTGACTACTGGCCAAGTTCTTTTGATGTATGCATGTATTTTTGGATTTATTTTTGGTATGGCTGCAATTTTATGTAAGAAGAACTCTTAAAAAGGTTTAATGATACTGCGAGTGGTGGAAATATTGTTTTTGGATGCCTTTCGAAAACATGGTACGTCTTTCACGTCGGTTGAAAGGCCAGCAACTAGAAAAGTTGTTAGGGGAAGATTAATTTGAAGAATTTCAAGAAATAAGGGGGGGGAATGCGCAAATCTACATCCATGTGGTCGTCATGGCTTACAATAATAGGCGCCATAGTACTTGTATCAGGAACTTCTGCCTCTGCAGAAACTGGAAAAATTAGTGCGAATCCTGCTAATGGTAAAGTCATCTTTACCGAAGGAAAAGGGGGTGTTCCTGCTTGCTTATCTTGCCATGGAGAAAATGCTTTAGGTATTGATGCCATGGGCTCGCCCCGTCTGGCCAATATTGGTTATGTTTATCTTGTTAAGCAACTTACTGATTTTGCTGCGGACAGACGTGTTCCTTCTGGTCTGGGAGCGGTAATGAACGGATTTGCCAAGGAGTTGAGCGAGCAGGATCGCCGTGATGTGGCTGCGTATGTTGATAGCTTGCCCAGAAAATTTGAGCCATCTGACTTAAAGGCTCTTAAAGAAGAGGGGCAGCAGGTTGGTCAGACTTATTTGGGGAAGCTTCTGGCTCATAGCGGAGTAAAGGGTAAGGTGGCTTCTTGTTACTCATGTCATGGATTTAATGGACGCGGTGCTGATCCTATGTTTCCGGCGATTGGCAATCAAAAGTATGTATATTTGGTTAATCAATTAAAAAGTTGGCGTGATGACACAAGGAATAATGACCCAGTAGTTGGAGGGGTTCATATGATGCAAGCTGTGGCGAAAACGCTTACAGATGACGACATTTATAATGTTGCTGCATATTTGTCTTCTGCTCCGCCAGTTAATGTGCGGGACGGCCTTCTTATTGATAATCAAACGGTTTTGAAAGAAATATTAGTTCGATAGGTATTTTTAGCTATTAAATTAGCTGCTGCTTGCGAAATCCCCGTGCGACGAGTTACATCGGACGCGGGGATTTTGTCTATTTTGAAAAATATTATATGTGGTCTCGGGGGGGGTTATTCGGCATGGCAATTAGCAATATGAAGCTTGGAGAAAAATTGCTATTTGGAGGGTTTGCGCTGATTGGTATTATGGCTTTTGTCAGTTGGTTGGTGCTAGAAGTTGTCAGGTCACGTTTGGATAAGCCGATGTTCCCAGTGCTTCAGTATGATTTTTCCGCACAGGGCTTGCGAGGGTCAGAGTTATTTCGTACAGCGGGATGCACTATCTGTCACCGCGCAATGCGCAACGGTACAAATATGGGGCTGGTTCTCGACGGGATCGGTTCTAAGCGTACCCTTGAATACTTGAACAAATTTTTAACAGATCCAGAAGCAACTTACCATGGGACGACGATGGATCATGGTCCTTCTAAAGGAGCTGCTTTCGTAGCGAAATTGCCGCCAGAGGAATTGCAGGCGATTGCCGTGTTTCTCTCCGAGCTACGAGCCAATCCGGGGTCTAATGCGTCGCGATTTCCCCCAGTGGGCGGGGAATCCAATTTTATTGATGAGATGGTCAGGATGTGGGCGCCAGATAGCTGGAAATCAGAGTATAAGGATGTACGTGAGGAAGTAAAATTAAAAGCGAAAGAGAATCAGCATGACGCAGGAACAAAATGAGCCCTGGGCTCAGGATAAAGAATATACCAAATATACATTGTGGTTTATCTATGCTTGCATCATTTACAGCATAATTGGTTTTTCATGGGGGGCATTGATGGGTGGGGTTCCCACATTTAGACATTTTGTTAATAGCGGTATACCTGGTCACAGACTCGTTTTAGGGCATACGCATATTAATTTGCTAGGATGGGTGGAAATGGCTATTTTCGGCGCGGTATATTATCTTATTCCACGACTGGTGCGTCGCTCCATCTATAGTCTGCGTTTAGTAAAAATTCATTTCTGGATGCATAATCTTGGTTTGCTGGGGGTCGTGGTTTTCTTTAGCTCAGCGGGGCTGGTTGGAATTTTTATCGATGACGATGCGGAATCGGTTGCATCAAGATTTATGTCACTTGCAGGAATTTTCGGTAGTATCGTTTTATTAGCTAACATTATCTGGGGATATAACATATACCGTACTTGCAATGGATGGAACAGGCCTAAGTGAATCTAAGAATATTAATACTGCTCGCTGTTTCTTGCCTTCTTGGTGGCTGTGGGGAATCATTTTCCTCATGGGGTATTGGAGGTGCGTCAATGGGAATGATGCAGAAAGGAATGGTTGCGCCTAGCTTGCCCACAAAAACATTGGCAGATGTCGGTGGAGATATGAGCAAAATGACGACATATCGTCAACCAGACGCGCGCATGTACCAATACTCATTGGATAAAGCATTGGCGCTTGGCAAGCCTATCGTTCTGGAGTTTGCCACACCTGGTCATTGCACTGTGTGTGATGGGCAATTGCAAATTATGAAGGCGTTATTGGAAAAATATCAAACCCAGGTACTTTTTTTGCATATGGATCAATACCAAAATCCGGAAGCATTCAAGGCATATCGCGTAATGGGTGATCCATGGACTTTTTTTATAAATGACAAAGGCGTTGTTAGCGGCGTTCAACCTGGACGTATGTTGTATGGGGAAATGGAAGCGGGAATAACAAAGATTCTTAAAGAAGGAACAGAAAGTAGCGCAGGTTAATCAGGTATGAGCGATACACGTTTCAGTTTAGTCCAAGATCGCAAAGGCATGATGTGGGATTTGCTTCTGTATGTACCTACAGTGATCGCCTTATTGTCGATGGTAGCCAAATTTTGGTACGGCGGAGATGTCAGTTTGGCCTATTTATTTTCATTTTTAGCCAGTTTCTTTTTTATCGCTGGCGCCAACCGCATATTGAAAACTCGATTAATGTTATTACCTACCGCGCCCATTGCAATTGAAATTGCTGAGCAAGTAACTAGAGTAATTATGCGCAACGGAGAGAATGTGGAGTTGGTGAAAGACATACGACTTTACGCGGATTACTCAGGTCGATCGTTTGGACTGGCAGGGCTTGATAAATTGGACCAGCGTTTGCAATTCGTATTTCATAAAGGGCAGTTTTCAAGCATAAAAGATTACCAAGCAGTTCAGGAAAAGTATATAGCTAGTTAGCATCCATATTCCAAAATTCACTTGATCATAAAAATCTAGGTTAACCATAATGTTCAGATGCGCAATTCCGTCATTCGATGCGTAGGAAAAACATTTAAAACTTCTCATCGCTGATCCAAGCTTCATATCGACTTTCATCGGAATGCGAAATTTTGCTCCTCTTCAGCCGCGTCGACTGTGCTTAGTGGCTAATTAGGTAAGAATTGATCCATATATTTGATACCTTAATAAATGACAATGAGTTTTAAGGCGTCAACTAAACGAGTGATTCTTATTGCAAATAATTAATTCTGAAGTTATTTAGATGGTAGGACATTCGTTGTGCTCAGCATGCCTCAAGCTAAATAAAGAAATTGTTATCATGATCAAAATATGAGAGTCTGCTCCAAAGACAAGGAAGCTTAAATTTCATTGCATCTACGTAGATATTTAAAATAAAAAATAAATAGCTGCAATATCTAGCAGTTAAAATCAATCTAAAGGAACTGATGGAAAAAGCAAGTAAAATGCATGGGCAGAGTATGAGATGTTAACAGCAGGCACGGTGTGGGCTGCGTTACTAACCTATGCGTTAATGTTAGCAGCGTTTCAATATGCTAGGCATCGCATGTTTCATGTGTTGGCAATGACTTCCGTAATCTTGTTTGATCTGGGAATGCCTGTTTATCTTTATATTTTTAAGGACTGGTATCGCCGTTTGATTGTAGAGAGCGAAATAACCTCATTAATTGTATGGATACATTTAATGATGATTGTGATGATGTATGCGTTATATGTACTGCAAGTTAAAACTGCTCTGCGCTTGCTACGCAATGATAACAGTGTACGCATCGATCATGGCGCTCAAGGTCGGGCTACGTTGCTGGTACGCGCACTGGTCATTTTTACAGGCGCCATACTTGTAGAGACCTAATAAATATGGCTGTTTGTGAAGCCGCTATTTACTGCCCTTGCGGTGTCGAATTACATCCCAAACCATAAATCCAATAGCCACTACACCGATGAGACAGGTGGCTAGAATAAGCAAATACTCAGTTTCCTTGCTAACCAAGCCACCAATTAGCATGTGTACAGCATAGCTCATGATGAACAGAGAGCTAAGAGCCACTATAAAATAAATTAAGATTTCTTGAATGAGCTTATTCATTACGTTTTAAAGTATATTTATTACCAATTACGGCATATATTAGGATTAATCAGGCTAACCACTAACATCCAATATGGAAAGTTGGTCATGCTAATATGACTGAAGATATACGCAAATCTCATATAGCTTATTGATTGGACTTCAGGTTGGCTGGCTTGTTGACATTTTTTATATGCAATAATACCCCGCTGGGCTGTAATGCGATAGTTTCAACAATCTCTCCACCAAGCAGAGATAGGTTCTTTGCGAGCGCTGTATTGCTGGCTTGATGCGGATTGAATAATATGTGGGTAATACTGTGTAACAAGTCAAGTTGAGCCTGCGGATCTTGTGCGGCGGGAGGTAAGGGTAAGGTATCGCATTTGCATGCGATCATGGTACGGCTTGGCCATTGGCTGGCTACTCGCAAAAGATTATGATTTTTTCCGCTTTCGTCTTCTTCATTGGCTTTGCGGATATTTTCAGCCTTTTCAACAAGAAAGTGAATTAACTGATCCTCCTCAGGCAGAAATCCAGATTGTCGAATTTCGTAGTGACTCCTATCTGCCTGCATAAATACAGTGGAAAGAATGATAATAAATAGCATCATCAATCCGCGATGATGAACAAACCCTTTGTCTGTGCGTACATGATTCGAATGTAATAATAAAGGCGTTCCAAAATACAAAATAAGACTTAACGCAATGATGCCCCACGCCAAATCACTGGTTGTAACTCCCAGCGTCAAACCAATCAGTAAGGTGCGGCCAGTAAAATCTGACCATAAGTTGCGGAATTGTTTGGTGACGATGATTACAAGTACTGCAAGAATGACCCATCCAACTGTCCACCTGACAATAGACATTTCACCTCCTAAAGATGAGCCGAATATGCTAATTGCTAGGCTCTCAATTGGATTTTTGAACCATTCTACGTAATTCCATCCGTTTAACATGAGTATGGTAAAGATAGAAATAAAGCTTACACCAATAAAAAAATATTTCTGCTGCTTCATATCCAGCGGCTCTTTGTACCATGACCAAAGCAGCGCTAATGGATATGCTAGGCCAATGGGATGCAAGCTCACGCTAAACGCGCTGACAAGTAACTGGGAAAAATACCAGCCACCACCAGAGCGAGGGTTTGCTCTATATTCCGTATTTAGCCATGCACCAAATGCAAATGCGATTACCAAGTAGATACCGGAAGAAAGAGTATCAATTTGTTCAAGTATCAGCGGAGATACAGCCAGTAAGCCACTGGCAACTAATGCACTTTCAGCATTGACATTGCGACGGCTCCATAAGTAAAGCATCCAAATGGCAAAGGCAAATAAAAGTGTAGTGAAAACCTTGGCCGCAAAAACCTTACCTGTCCAAAGAAATGCAACAGGTAAAAACAACAATGCACGCAAATCAGGCGCACCAAAAGTAACAACTGAAGCGGCTACCTGATCAGCTATTGACCATGCTAATAAAAGAGATTTAGCGGAGCCTTCATCCAAGTTGTAAAGATCGGGCCGCGACAATAAAAGGATGGCTGCTCCCCATAATGACAAGGAAAGATACCCCCAGTAACGAAGAGGAATACGGTCAAAAAAAGTATTAATGTTCATTATCAATATAATTGTTTGGTTTAAGTACACTATGCCTTGACAAGGTTAAGTGTAGGGTTTTATTATATCACTGCATTTTTATAACACTGAATTTTAGTGGTCGCTTGTCTCGGAGACAATCATTGCCCAAAGGAATTCAGTTGCAGAGTTGACGGATCTGAAACATCTGGATTCCGATAAAAACAGTAACAATCTAAATTGTTTAGATAAAACCAGGGGGAAATGCAAAATGCAAAAAAAGTCAATACCAGCTAGTTCCTTTTGGATAATTATAGTTGCGGGGTTCGTAACGGGAATGGGTAATGGTAGTGTGTTCGGGGCGGCTCTTATGTGTTGGATGGGACGTGCAGGATTTGAAGATTGGGGTGGGGTGGGTGCTGGTTCATATATACCTTCAACATTTAATGGTTTTATGAGTACTTGTATGTTTGTGTTTGGCTTTGCGTTTACTTTAATGTTGGCGCTCGCTTTAAAGAGGCACGATACGATTGAGAATGGAGTTCGTGCTTAGGCGCGACATACCTGTGTAAAAACTTTAAAATATGAAGCCTTAAATAGGGGGGGATATGCTAATAATATTGGCAGGGACGTTTTGCATGCTTTTGGCGTTTTCTAGTATGTGGTTATCGTGGTATGTATTAATGCCGCACAAGCGTATACATTTGGCTGATGGTACTGATGCATTGGGTGAGGTGGTTGGTGGTACGGTGGGAGATATAGTTTCAGAGGAGCTGTCTTCGATCACACATCATAAAACGTCAAAAAAATAACACCTAATAAAAATTAATAGTGGGACTAACGCTGATTACGACAGCCAATATGTCTGTTTAGGGCGAAATGAGGAGATGCAGCATGATTCTTAAGTATTTGTTTGCAAAAAATGAGGCTATCCCGGTTGGTTCGGCGGCAGTCTTCTTTGGTTTTTCGGCCATTGTCTGGTTTATGATCGGAACAGGATTGGGGTCGTTCAATGCGGCTAAGCTTGCTTTTCCAGATTTTGTAACGGGGACGGAAATGTTTGCCTTCGGTCATATGCGTCAGGTGCATGTGCTTGCTGTCATTTTCGGCTGGATTTCGATGGCGTTTGCAATGGCCATGATGTATATCACCCCGATATTGGGGAACACTAGGCTGTGGTCAGAGAAGCTTGGTTTGTGGAATTGCATGATGTGGAATATCTCTCTGCTTATGGGTTTGTCCCTAATGTGGATGGGTGTAACCTCTGGGCGTGAGTATTCTGACTTTCCATGGCCACTGGATCTTGCTGTTGCCGCATTTATATCTATTCCTTTGGCGGTTAATGTATGGATGACCATAATAAAACGACGCACTCAAGGGATTTATACGACCAATTGGTTTTTTGCAGCCTCAACTTTCATGTTGATAATTGTATTTTTGGTAGGAAATCTTCCAGAATATTTTCACCTAACTGGATTGACCGAGGCATACATGACGTGGTGGTTTGCGCATAACGTCCTGGGGTTGTGGATTACTCCTGTGGCTGCAGCGATTGCCTATTACGTCATTCCAAAGGTGACGGGTAATCCGTTGTATTCGCATCGTATTGGTCACTTGCACTTTTGGTCGATAGTTGTGTTTTACTCAACTCCTGCTGCGCATCATTTGATGTCGGCGCCCTTGCCAGAGTGGCTAAAATCATTCGCTTCGGTGGAGGGTGTTCTGATTTTGGTGCCAGCCATAGCATTTGTGTCGAACATACTTTTGACCATGCAGGGCAAATGGAATATGTTTGTCGAGAACCTTGAGGTGCGCTTTACCGTGGTTGGTGTATTGTTGGCTATTCCACTTAATATGCAGGGTGGCTTTCAGCAAACTCGTTCTATCAACTGGTACATTCACGGAACAGGGTGGATGGTGGCGCACGCGCATCTTGCTTTGCTTGGGTTCTCGACGTTTCTTGAGGCTGCGGCCGTTTATCTTGGTCTGCAAACACTCATGAAGCGCAAGTTGTATTCGCTGACTTTAGGTAATCTGCATTTCTGGTTATTGTTGATCGGATTTAGTACATACTGGATATCAATGACGATTGCTGGGTTAATTCAAGGTGCTGGAAAGATATATGAAGTACCATACATTGATGTCGTGATTGCTGAGCATCCTTATATGATAGCTCGGTGGTTGGGCGGAACTATGGTGTTTTCCTCAACCATTCTTTGGTTATACAATATGTGGATGACTGCGCGCGAAGGTACTGTTATTCCGGCTGGACGTATGCCACACGAATTGGCGTACGAGCGTTAATCCTAAACATTAAGCCAGAATATGGGGAGTAAACTATGAATTTTAGAGAGTATAAAATAGGTTCAAGGATGTTTGGTGCGGCATTCGCATTGTCAATGAGTATAACCTTGCTTTTCCCAAGTTACGATCTTGCAGCTTCAGTGGTTTCTGAGGTCGGCTTGGATAAGCAGCTGACTTCAGGGTGGGATTCGGGTTGGCAGATTAAGGATCCTTGGCTGGATGGCTTGAACAAGCCATTGAAGGTGCTGGTTAGAAAAGACCCAAAGACTGGTGAGCCGATGGAGCCAGTATATGCATATGTATATACTGCGGGAACGTCATTGCCGAATGGGGTGAAGCATCATCATAATCTGGGTCTAGGTGTCGAGGAGCTGAGTCTTAACCAGGGCCGAATAAAAGAGGCAAAAATTGAGGATGGTGCCGTATTCCTGATTAAGGCAAGTGACAAGTTGCTGGATTTCGAGGACAAGCCGCTGCATTACATAGAAAATGCGACAGCCACAAAAGGCTGGGCTCCAGATGCGGTATTAAAACAGGCAGCAGACTCGGATATATTGCACGCTGGAGCTGGGAAAACCATGTTTGTACGAGAGGGTTGCTGGTGGTGTCATACATTATTACCTGAGCAAACACAAGATTGGCAAGTATTTGGCGCTCCCCCTATGTTGGGTGATTTTAATGGTGAATCTCCAACAGCATTTGGATCTGACCGCAAGGGACCAGATTTATTACATGTCGGTTCACGCAATGCATCTAGAGAGTGGATGATGCTGCATTTCTTTAATCCTCGGTTAGTGCAGCCACATTCCATCATGCCGCGTTTTGATTACTTGTGGGGTGAGGTAGACGCAGACGGCAAGAAAATTGATTTCAAAAAATGGCGTTCTGAGTACGATGAATACCGAGAAGGAAAAATCACTACGCCTCCTGACGTGCCAATGTACGCTAAGGATAGCGAAATTCGGAACTTGATTGATTTTGTTGTGAATCTGAAATAGTTTAAGGGGGGCGATGATATGACTTGGGTATTTGATAAGCCGCTGCATACTTTGACGCACGAAGAGACAGTACAGAAAAGTATTCGTCTTTGGGAAGCTGAGGATCTTGGCGGTATGACAGAGGATAACAACCGGTTGCCGGTGCCAGTTGTAATTCTTGTTTTGCTAACAGTTGCAACCGCTTTTTTGACTACAATACCGCTTTGGGGGCAGCGCCCGACTGCTGCGATCTATGCTGAATACATTAAAGTAATGGACACACCTGAAATTCTGGCAATTCAAGAGGCTCAGGGTGATGCAGCAGCTATGAAGCGCATTGTTGAAATTAACAAAGGCAGTGAGTTCATAGCTGCGCAAGGTCGACATCCAGTTACTATGGATGACTTGCGTATTTTGAAGCCACAAATAGAGGCGGTAATGGAGCTTCCGGCGGTAGATCTTAAGGATTATACAGTTGTAGGGCCAATAGTAAAAATTGCTAATTTTGAAGGTAATTTTCGTCCAAACGGTAAGCGGGTTCGGCAGCAGCCGTGGTGGGATAAGGGATTCCTGATTGACGTATTTTATCTTTCGATGTTCTTTATTGGAGTAACAGTTACTGTGAAGCGGTTGCCTGCGTACCACTGGCAGCCACGTCATCACGACGCTGACCCACGCCACGGCGATAGACGTCATAAGCCTTAATTTTAAATTACATTACGGAGGTAACAGATGATAGATTATGATTATGGCCCTACATGTTTTATGGCGGTTGTAGCCATTGGTTTTTTTGCTCCTTATTTCTATAGTTTATTTGTGGATAATTACGATAAAAAAAATCCGCAAATTAGATCTAAAAATAACTAGGTTACGGTTTTAAGTTAAATGAATAAGGTATGCCGCCGTACGGGCGGCATATTCTTTTTACAAGGATATATTTGGAATGAATGGAGATTATTATTTATTCATTTCTTGATGCATTAAATATAGGCCGTGTCTTAAAGGTGGTAGCAGACACTGGATATTCTCCTAAATTAGATCTAAGCATAGAAGGGATGCGCAGCCAGCAATTTAGCACGGGTGTATTTTTTTTTATGCTACTGGGTGTATTGGTATTTTCTGGCATCGTACTTATGTTGATGTTCGGAAATCACGCACCAAAAAAAATGAGATTCGGCGAGAAAATGATGTTCAGTCTGATAATTATAGGCGTTATAGTTGCAGTCATTTTTGGCGGAATGCAAATGCTGGGCGGATATCTTTACTAACTTATTTATTAGTTTGGTTCCCTAACGAAAGATGGAGAAAACATGGAAAGCTACTTGCAATCGTTGGATGATGGATGGTCTATTTACCTTTGGCTTGTTGTTGGTGGCATGATTATTATTGCTGTCATATACTGGATCAGGTGGGGAATGATGAATGAGCAGTTTGATGAAGATATCAAGTATCTAGTATTTGATGAAGGTGATAGAGATAAAATGTCACCAGAAGAGTATGCAAAAAGTCGTGAGGTAAATACCTCCCAGATGCTAAGTCGGGAGCGTGTTTTAAAGCGTCAGGAAAAAGAAAAGCATCAGAATCAATGAAACAAGGTGAAAAAATTGTTTTTGTAGTCATTGCAATTGTGGTTGTTGGTTTTATGGTGCGCAATCTTTGGCACCTCAATACTAGTAAGGAAGTCGATAAAGGTATTCCTTATTACAGCACTGCATCTGCTACCTTGGAACGCGCTGCTATGGATATTTACCGCCAGCAAAACTGTAAAAGCTGCCATTCACTGTGGACTGTGCGTGATCTTATGAAATCCGTTCCTGCCCCAATATTGGACGGTATGGGTTCATTGAGAAGTGAAGACTGGTTTTACCAGTATTTTTCAGCTATAAATCCACAAGCGATTCTACAATCTCGCTTAAAGAAAGAATATCAAATGCCATCTTATGCGCAACTGCCGGAAAGTGATCGACGACTTCTGGCACGTTATATGTCAAGCCTGAAGGTTCAAGATTGGTATCTTGAAGAAACACGCAGAGCCGAACATGAAATACTTACCGGCCAGAAATTCCAACCATGAGTAAATTTCCGCCCTCGACCGGAGTCCGATTTTTCAGCGGTGTTGTGGCGGTTATTATGGGTTGCGCTTTGAATTACCTCGGCGATCGTATTCTTGGAGTAAAAATTGAGTTATTTCGAGGCATTCTTGACTTCAACCGACTGTGGGTCATAGATATGTTTGTGCTACCTTTTTTTGTAGGTGTGCTGGTCGCAGTTATTTTTGGACTTGGCGGTAAATGGCTGTGTTACTTTCCTCCGTTAATAGTTAAATCTATTAGTTACTTAGAAATTATATATTTAACTGGAGTTCCGGAAGGTGCATCGTTAATGCCATTTGGCATGTGGGCTTTGTTTGTGACTGTAGTTATGACTGCGGCAGGTTTCGGTGGGGTCATGGGAGAAATCATCATAAAAAAAACTTATGGAAGAGATCCGAGCGATCTTTTATATAAGCAGAGTACCGACAATAGTGAACGTGACATTTAGATGGCTGTGACTTCAGAGCACATAAATTCATTACTTCCGACTGCAGAACTGGCACGTCGTAAACGTTACTTATTGGCAACTTTTATAATTTGTTTTGTCTTGTTAGCAATTGGGGTAACCCTGTATGTGGTGAACCAGGGATTCGACACCATGGGTGAAATGCGTTCGAGTGCAACGTATGATTTGATAGATGAAGCATCCCATATTCGCGCAGCTGGTGAAGATCTAGCATTGCATAAAGTACATGAGGCCGAAAAAAATCATGCGGGAGGATATAGTGCTATAGAAGTTGAAAGCTTACTCTCCAAAGAGAAGTGGCTCGAAATAGATAGTATGATATTTATCCCCGAGGGAAATTTTTCCATGGGTACAAATTTAGAACGAGCAGATGCACAAAATCGCCCACAACATACAGTAAACTTGCCCGCCTTCTGGATAGATAAATATCCTGTAACTAATGCACAATATGCCAAATTTGTAGTCGCTACTTCGCACCGTCCACCGCTGAACTGGAAGAAGGGCAAAATTCCTCAGGGAGAGGTGTTGCGCCCTGTTACCATGGTGTCTTGGTACGATGCAATGGCATACGCAAAGTGGGCTGGCAAGCGACTTCCTACTGAAGCAGAATGGGAAAAGTCAGGGCGTGGCACTGACGGTCGACGTTGGCCGTGGGGTAGTAAGATGGAACCAGATCGGCTGAATACTTATTACAATGTGGGCTCGACATCCAACGTAAATGCTTATCTAAATGGAGCTAGTCCATATGGAGTAATGGATATGGCAGGTAACGTGAATGAGTGGACAGAGGATGATTTTACGCCTTACCCAGGAACGGACGCGCCGTCAGATTTATTCAAAGGGAAAGTTTTGCAGGCGACAAATAGTAAAGAGGTTGAAATTGTGCCAACTGGGGGAAGCTACAAAGTATTGCGTGGCGGATCATGGAAGGGGGATCCATTTTCGTCTTCAGTATTTCATCGAAATTTCGCTTTTGCAAATTATGCCTCCGATTTCTTTGGGTTCCGCTGTGCCAGTAATCTTGAGGTAAAGGTCGCAAGAAGGTGAGAGTGCTTAAGATGTTATGGCATCTCGGAATGGTTCTTGGTCTCTCATTGCTCATGGTAAAAATGAGCTATGCAGTTGATAGCTATCGGTTTCTTCACGTTCATATTGATACTCTTTGGTATATTTTTTTATTCCTGCTGGCTATTCTTTTTGTTCCATATATTTTGATGGCAGTATTGACATGGCACTACGCGGAAAAAAAAGATAATCTGAAAGAACAGCAGGAAATATCAGCCGAGACTGACAAATGATGTTGAGTTCGAGGGGTGGCTCCGTTCCATATAGACTGGCATGCTGGCTGATTACAGCGGTGCTGCTTTTGCTTTGTGCGATACCAATTGCGCGAGCTGATGATAACGGCCAGAAGGGCAATAGCGCTAAGGTGATGAAAGCGTTTGAACAGCAAGCCAGTAAAAATAATATAGATAGGCCTTTAACCATACAAAAAAAACATTTGACTATGTTTTTATTGGGCGTGCCATTGTTGATCTTGCTTCTAATTACTGGAGCGCTGGGCATCGCTATGGGTATATATGGTAAACAAGTATTTATGCTGCATATGATTTCTGCTGGACTTACCATCACACTAGCTTTTGTACACGCTATTGTGGGAGTTATCTGGTTTTATCCTTTCTAATTCAAAGCACTCTATGCCTCGTACTATAGTTTGTTTTAAACGCTGCACATATGCATTTGAATTATGTCTGTCTCTCTATTTACTATCTGTCTAGTGGGTTCTCAGATTAATTTGTAGTGATCGTAGATTGCATTCTCTCTCGGCTTAACAGAAGAAAGGCGTTTTCTGCAGAGTATTATTTAGGTGCAGTGCAAGTGTTGACATTATGTTCTATGTATCAGATTAATCTTAATACCAGTCGTGTTTGGCGCATAAATGTATATTTGTTTAAATTCGTGATGATATAGATACGCCGCCGCTGCTTCGCGTACTCAGTGATGTGGGTGGCAAGTGGGTTTCGAAATCGATTAGAGCCTGTTGATACAACAAGTTGCATGCTGTACCTGAGCTTGGAGAGCTTGTTCAGTTGCGCTTGCCACTAGACATCAATGTTGTTACCAAGGGTTTCAAATACTATTGTAAAAGATTTAGGCAAGCGAATGCGGCTTCTGTGACTTCCACGGCATTCGAATCCGCATACTTGTCCCACTGTGAAAATCTAAAAATATAACAGGTTGTATGAGGTTCACTGTAAGTTACGCACATACCACCATGTTTAATTTTAAATTAAAGTTTTATATTCAGCCCTGTTAACCGTATTTGTTTGAAATATTTTGCAGCATACCAAGGTTGATTCATGCTGGTGAAAGAGCCACAATTAATGATCTCAAAGCGTAGCTTTTGGCCGCTGGCACTGCTGTATGGAGTATTCGGCCTGACTAGCGTGGCGTACGAGGTGTTGTGGGTGCGCATGCTTTCTTTGCAATTCGGTGTGAGTATTTTTGCGGTGGTGCTAACCGTCGCCGCATTTATGGGTGGATTGGGAGCGGGAAGTTTGTTCGCAGTACGTCGGGCTTCCCATATCAAAAGCCCATTATTGTTGCTTGCTGCATTGGAAGGTGGTATTGCTGTGTACGCCTTACTCTTGCCGCTGATTCTGCAAATCACCTCGGCTGGAATGGAACACGCGGCGTCGCAACTTTCGTTATTTCAATGGTATGGCCTTATTGCGAGTGTAGCTTTGTGTTTTTTGCTGTTCCCAGCTTTCATTATGGGGGCAGGGTTTCCATTAGTTTTAGCATCTTTGGGAAATAGGCATGAGCGATTGGGGAAGATTTACGGTTTAAATACCCTTGGTGCTGCTTGTGGAGCATTGTTGCCGCTGTGGTTGCTGCCAGCCATCGGTTGGGTCTGGGCGGTCAGAGTGGTTGCCGCGATTGGCTGTGTGGGAGCTGTTGTGCTGTTGCTGCTTTCATCACGGTATACCGCAGCACAGGTGACCGAGAAATGCGTTAAGAAAAGCCGGCCACGTTTAGCTTTCTTGTTCGCCTATGCCGGAATTGGAGCGGCAAGTCTAATCTTGCAAATAGCTTGGACACGCTTGTTCGGCATGGTGATGCTGCGCACTGAGTATGTGTTGTCAGTGATTTTGGCGTCATTTCTGCTGGGTATCGGTATAGGCAGTTTGATCGCGCCGCGCCAGCACAGGCAAGTGTGGTTTGTAATCTTGCCCATTGCTGCTGGAGGATTCACCATATTAAGCTTATGGTTGTTGCCTGCGCTTTCGGCATGGGTGGAGCGAGCTGAGTTTACTTCTTTATTTGAAGCATTGAGAATGCAAGGGTTGATACTCACGCTGGTAACTTTGCCAGTTACACTGGCACTTGGAGCTTGGTTGCCTTTGTTAAACAGCCGCTCGAATGGTGGTGGGGTATGGTTGTATGGGGCAAATTCACTGGGTGCCGCTCTCGGAGCGGTCGTTGCAGGAGTGGTGCTCATTCCGTTTTGGGGCAGTGCTGCTACAGTAGCGATGGCCGCTTCTGTGTTGTTGATCCTGGGTTTAACCTGGGCGCAGTCGCGTGTCGCATGGCTTGTCGTACCGTTATTTTTAATTGCAGTGTGGCCAGTTGTAAAGTTACCGCCAGTTAATATGCTATTGCCGCAGGCGCAAGCGGGAAGCAGGGATTTATATTTTTACGAAGACGCTATTTCGATGACGCATGTCGTAGAGCAACCAGACGGGCAGCGCGTATTGCTGACCGACTTGCAGAGAATGGATGCTTCAACTGATCCTACGGCAGTGTTTGTGCAATCCAATCAAGCGCGACTGCCATTGCTGTTGCATGAACAGCCTGGCTCGGTTCTATTTCTTGGATTGGGTACTGGAATTTCCGTGGCTGGCTCCCTAGCGTTTCCTAATTTGGATCGAAGTGCAGTTGAATTGTCACAGGGCGCGATTAATTCCGCAGCGACTTGGTTTGCCCCTTTAAATCGCAACGCGCTGAGCCAAACAAAAGTTGAACGTGATGACGTACGGCATTTTCTAAGTGCGAGTCGGGATCAATACGACGTCATAATCGGCGACGTGTTTCATCCGGATTTGGCAGGTTCAAGTTCTTTATTATCAGTGCAGCAATTTCAGCGTGTACGTAATCGCCTAAGTGAGAATGGAATATTTGTTCAGTGGTTAGCACTCAATCAATTCGACAATAAATCTTTAAACGTAATTTTTAACAGCTTTCGGCTGGCTTTTCCAGATGCGCAAATATTTCTCGATGGGATGCATTTAGCCTTGGTCGGCCCACGACAGAAATTTATGGGCGCGCAGGGGCTGTTGCACAATTTGCAGCGTTTGTCCTTGGAGCAACAGGACGAAGTAACTGCAGGCGAAGGGGGGTGGACTTGGCTAGGTCGCTATTGGGGCCCTTTGCCGGGCAGCCGGGAGCAGGTGCAAGACGAGTGGTCGCCAGTGATTGAGTTTCATCTGCCGCGCGCGCGCTACGCTGGTAATTTAGATGTGGCAAAGTTATTACAAGCCTTGCTGAAAACCAGGCCGAATATGGAAGCCGCTGCAAAATTGCTGGGAATTCGTGACAACGATAAAGATGCTTTCGAACGCGCTTACGTAGGAAGCGAGCTTATGACGCGAAGCTGGCTTGCAGCTGCGCGTGGAGCAACGCAACAGGCTAATCAGCTGACGCATTTGGCTTATAAGGCGAATGCAAAAGATCGCTGGATTGCTTATGCGTTGGCTGATAATATGTTTTCATCATTAGGCCAAGCGCGCGAGCATGGTTTAAGCGAGAAAGAGGCGTTGCAGAAAATTTTACGTCTTAATCCATATCATGTAGAAGCGGTGCGCGCATTGTGGCGAATTGAGCGAAATGCCGGTGCTGCACGCGCGGAATCGACCCGTGCGCACTTGCTGGAGCTGAGTCCGCTTGATTTTGAAGCAAATATGGCGAGGAATTAACTTCATTATGGCCAGCGGTGTCAAGTATAAATCCATTTCCAGCATCCCAGTCAAGGTAATCGGCACGGTCGTAGGTTCGAACCCAGTCCGCTCTCAATTCCGTTGGAAGCGGCGGTTGCTGCAGATGCTGATACTGATCCTGGTTGTATTGATTCCGGCTAGCGGCCTATTCCGTATCGATCCGGGGGCTGCTGCTTTCGTTGTGCTCGATCGGCAGATATGGTTGGCTGATTTTTCCTTGGTGACTGGGGCATGGCTATTTTTGGCGAGTAGTTTGGTGTTGCTGTACTCGACCGCTGGTACTGTTTTTTGCGGTTGGCTTTGTCCTCAAAATACTTTGGCCGAATGGGCCAACAATCTTACTCGCAAATTATTAGGTAAGCATGCCGAGGTAAGCTTAACCGGGGAAGCGCCGCGTGTGGCGGGTGCAAAGAATAAGATCGTGAATTGGATGTTGCTCGGGGTTGCTTTTTTGGGGGCGGCTATGTTTTTTGCGCTAATTCCGTTATTTTATTTCTATCCGCCAAGTGTGGTGTGGTCTTTCGTAATACTGGAAGAGAATACCAAGTTGGCGGGATCACTGCATTGGATTTACTCGGTATGTGTTGTGATCGTTTTAATAGACATTGCTGTCATAAGACATTTTTGGTGCCGTTACGCTTGCATTTACAGGGTTTGGATGCATTCGTTTAAAACCAAGCAGACTTTGCATATAGCATATGATGCCAGTCGAAGTGATGAATGTGCCAAGTGTAATTATTGTGTCACTTCTTGTTTTATCGATCTGGATCCGCGCAAAACTGATATTTACGACAGTTGTATTAATTGTGGTGACTGTGTTGATGCTTGCAATCGATTGCATCACAAACAAGGAGTCCCTGGGCTATTGCGTTTTGATATGCTTGAGCGCACGAGTAACAGTGTAAATAGATTGCGTGGTGTCGCAATTTCTCTGATTGCTCGACTGGGCTGGACGACCCCTTTCGTGGTATTGGGTGCTGTGATGTTTATTTGGGGATTATGGTCATATCAACCTTACCATGTTGCAGTGGGCAATGCGGATGTACAGCAAGGCCACACAATTCAAGAGTATCGTATTGCGCTTTCTAATAAACTGTATCACTCTGCGGAGCTGCACGTGCGTGTGTTAGGTTTGCCGCCGGGCAGTTACCAGCTTAGTGCTGAGGACATTATATTACCGCCGGTCGGGCGAGAGTCACTCATGCTGTCTATCGTGCAGGATTTGCCACGAGGCTTATATTCTGTGGTGGTGGAGGTTTCTGCAGGTGATACCTGGATAGGGCGATTCCCTGTTCAACATTTTTCTGAACAAAGGAGAAAACTATGATCACCAGCGATATTAGTGAAAAAGCTCAAGATTTATCGAAAGTAGATGCGCCGCGCTGGGGCGAGATGCCGGATGATCATTTTGGCTATGCTTCTAATGAAGAACGTATGGCTAAACGAGGGCTAGAAGACTGGGAGCTGGTAGAAACCATTCCTGAGTCGCAAAAAAATATACCTTATTGGTTTATAGGGGTGACAGTTGCAGTGTTACTGGTTGCGGTGGGTTTGAGTTTCCCTTTTTGGGGTCTTCGTCCGGGTGATGAGCGTCCTTGGGTGGACTGGGGATTCATCATCGCTATATTTTATGTTGCTGCCGGAAGTGCTTTTGTTCGCTTCATGGTAAATTTATATGGATCGTCGATTGGTGGAACGCTGGATTCAGATAAAAATAATAAGGACCAATCCCATGACCTCAATGCAAAATAATAATATGTATATATCGATTAACCGATTGCGCAGAGGAAATGTAAAATATTTCAAGTTATTTTTTTTGCTGTTGTTAGCAGCATGCGGTGGAGATCGAATAGCTGATACGCAACCGCAAAAATGGCAGGGTGCGGAGGTGCGAGTTGAATCTAGGCCCAGCCCGCCACAGCCTGGAAAAAACGAGTTTTTGATAATAGTGACTGGTGAGCGTGGGCCGATCCATGACATTATGGTTTCAGTACGCACCGACGACCAAGATCAATGGGTACAGGCAATACAAGATGGGGATATAGGCGTTTACCGCCGGGCGGCAACAGTTGCTCCAGGCACCAGATCTGTGTTACAGGTGCAGGTAAAACGTAACGGCGCTGAAGGGGTTTTGCGCTTTCCGTTGAAATTATCCATTTAGAAATAGATAGGTATTAATAATTCTGGTCGTTGCTTTTAAGTGTGAGTACGACATTAGCAAGATAGATGCAAAAACCTGTCGCCATGATCATCCCTGAGCTGGCTACAATGGGTCCATAAAAGCGGTGCACATCTGCCATGCCTTGAAGGTCATTGTCTAGCAATAAATTTCCTTCCAAGATGCCAAATGCCACTTGCGTAAAATAAAAATAAAATACCCCAATTGTTGTCCACCAAAACGAATGGTTTATCAGGCGTAATGAGTAAACTGCCTTACCGCTAATAATTGGTAGCAGATAATACATAGTTCCCATTGCCAATATCACTAGTCCTCCGATTAAGTTTATGTGCGCATGTGCCAGGGGATCTATCATGTGTCCAGGGCCACCGTAAGGGCTGCCGATAGAGTCCAGCCAAGCACGAATGGACGGAATTACTTGCAACAGGCCGTGCATTGCGCCGAAAAAAAATGAAATTGTGGAAATCAACAAAAACTTAATTAAGTGTGTAAATTCAGTGTTATTTAAACGCATGGGAAGTATGGGTGTGATGCTTAAATAACGAAAGCACGGTCGTAATATGACCGTGCTTTCGTTAATAACAGGATAACGATATTATCGTTTTGAGTTTTGTAATAAGAGGTCGCGCAAATATTTACTTGTTATTTTTTTCTGCCTCTTTAAGTCGTTCAATACCTAAACTAGACAACGTTGTGGCGATAATAATGCCAGTGCCGAAGATAATTATGGGAACCAATACTTCCATGATGTTACTCCTTAGTATCGTTAATTTTTAGAAAAACATTAATTACTCTTCTAGAGATAAGTGTATCTAAAAGATATTCGTTGCGCAAGGTATTTGTCTAATTGAGGCATTGCATGCCTCAATTAGACACAATATAATGAACGAACAAATTATAAGATCATAACAGTTCTGGTCGGAATGTTTCCATCTTAAGTGATACCACTTCTAGGTTGAGTTCTTGCTAGAGTATTATTCAGTTAAATGTTAGGGATTAAACTATTACACCCTACAGTAGAAAAAAATGTCAAAAGAAAAAACATTAAGGCCGTTAGCTTCAGTTCGTACATACCCTACCGATGCAGGTAACGTAGTTTGTCTCGCATTAACAGATACTAATGGCTCTGAAACAGAGTTTATCATCAATCCAGAAGGTTTGAATGCCCTTATATATCCGGTTCTTGGACTTGCATCGAAATGGGCAAAAGAGTCAGGTTCAAAAGTAGAATCTTGGTCTGGTCCTAAAAATGCACTTCCGGCACAGCATGTTGAGTTAGCGCTTGCCCGAACCTCTACTGAGTGTGCTTTACGAGTTTTTATGGGTGAGGTTGAGCTAACATTTATTCTTCCGCTAGACGAAGTGCTTAAGACAGCTACAAAGTTTGTGCAAAATCTCGATAAAGATTCTGGAGGTTCAATACATTGAGTTTTGTGACGACTGGTTTGACATGTTGAGTGTCGGTCTAATTTTATATAGTTTTATTCCGCCTCTTAATCAGAAAAAATATTACTTTGTTTCGATGTGCACTACATAGCGTTGACGTAGTCTAATACAAATAGCTTTGTGCTTTTGGTCATCATTACTCCCGCTAGGATGCAGAGGTGCTTCAGGCGATAGTGCGCAAGCTCTCCATCAATTACCGAGATGCCCCTCCTTTTTTCGGGGAGCAGCTTGACGAATTGTTCTTCTGCTCTATCCCGGTCAATCTTGCTTGCCAGTTGTATTTGTCAATTTTCCGTTCTAGCCACAGCCAAATAATGACTTAATTGAGGCGTATCCTCAATTTTGCGGGGATTTCATTTAACAAATCTTCACGCTTTACAGGCTGGATCCTGACAAATTTTAGATTGCTTGATTACCCATCTATGTAGGTATGCCACTTAATTGGTTGTTCGTGGGACGGCTAATTATAAATTGCATAAGATAAAACCCCCTAAACAAAAATTCCCCAACCTATCAAAACATAACGCTCCAATAAAATTAGCACAACAAATATTAATAGCATGAACATCACGAATCGTACTATCTGCCAAGCTAGATTAAGATAGCGGCGATTACGGGTAACTAAATACGCTCCGCCGGAAAAGAGAATAAAAAGAGCGGCCAAGATGATTAGCAGACGCATTATGAGCAAAGTATTTACCCTTACAGTTGTGTAACTGGATTTAAATTTTCCTGATCCTTTTATCCACTCGGTGCAGATGGGTTTGGGAGGTGTAGCCTGATGAAGTTCAGGCAGTTAATAATTGCAAGCGCAGGAACGCTGGTGCTTCCTCATTCTTTTTGAAAGTCACGAACTCCCATGCCTGTTCATCATCCAGCAAGGTGCGTAGCAGGGCATTGTTCAGAGCATGGCCTGATTTATATCCAGAGAAAGCGCCGATAAGAGGGTGTCCAAGCAAATATAGGTCACCAATTGCATCTAGTATTTTATGTTTGACAAACTCGTCCTCATAGCGCAACCCGTCTGGGTTAATGACGCGGTATTCATCCATCACGATGGCATTGTCCAAGTTACCACCCAGCGCCAATCCCTGAGCTCGCATATTCTCAACGTCATGCATGAAGCCGAAGGTGCGGGCACGACTTACCTCCTTGATGTAAGAATGTTCGCCCAGATCTATCGTCACATGCTGTTTGGTTGAAGCAAACACAGGATGGGAAAAGTTAATAGTAAAGTTAAGTTTGTAGCCGTTGAATGGTTCGAAGCGCACCCACTTGTCACCATCCTTAATCTCTATGATTTTTTTTATGCGGATGAATTTCTTTGCCGTAGATTGTTCGATGATGCCTGCAGATTGTAAAAGGAAAATAAATGTTCCAGCGCTTCCATCCATAATAGGCACTTCGGCGCTAGTCAAGTCAACAAAGGCATTGTCCACACCAAGCCCAGCAAAAGCGGACATTAGGTGCTCAATAGTAGCTACACGCGTGCCGTTTACTTCCAAGCAGGTGGATAAACGGGTGTCATGCACCAGATGTGCTTCAGCACGTATCGCCACCATTGGCACAACATCCACCCGTCGGAATACGATGCCGCTGTTTGCAGGTGCAGGAGACAAGGTAAGATTAACTCGCTCACCAGTATGCAAGCCTACTCCAGTAGCATGCACCGAATTTTTTAATGTGCGTTGATTAACCATGCTGCTTTAAAACGTTTATAAGTTATTTTAAATATTAACATAGTTCATTCTGGCACCGATTTTTGCCCGTGTTGTGCAGGAGAGCTGTTAAGAAAATCGTGTGCATATTGCGGCGCGTCAATTCCATACGTGGTTTAATCATGTTCAGGGCAATTACCTAATGTGAATTATTTTTCATTAAGGCTAATCTCCTGCCCGAACCGCCTAGAGCGGGTTGGAATTTTCGCGCTCCTCGAACGTTATTAATCTGCTTGTTTGCGTAGAAAAGATGGAATATCCAGTGTGTCTACACCGGACTGTTTCATCGCCTCGACTGCTTCGCGGTGACGGCCATTACGTATTACTGCAGGCATTTCAAGCTCTTTATAATTGCCCGCGAAGATTGGCTCGTTATTTGTGCCTGTGCGTAGCCCATAAACAAGTTCCGGCTTGGTTTGCTTGCGTTCAAGCGGCGAGCCTAAGCCAGTTGCCACGATGGTCACGCGTAGTTCGTCACCCATGCTTTCATCGAACACAGAGCCAACTATAACGGTGGCTTCTTCAATAGCAAATTGCACACTGTTGGTAATTTCCCTGAATTCTCTTAGGGTGAGTTTGCTATTGGAGCTGATATTTATCAGCACACCGCGCGCGCCTGCTAAATTCACGTCCTCCAGCAAAGGGCTGGACATGGCACGTTCTGCTGCAACTTTGGCGCGATCAGATCCAGAAGCAGTAGCTGATCCCATCATCGCCATGCCGTTTTCAGACATAAGGGTGCGCACATCTGCAAAGTCCACATTCATCAGGCCAGGTACATTAATTACCTCGGCAATGCCCGCCACCGCACCCTGTAATACACTATTGGAGGCGCTGAATGCATCCAATAGACTAGTGTCTTCGCCCAGCACGCTCATCAGTTTTTCATTTGGCACGATGATAAGTGAATCCACAGACTCGCACAGTGCTTCGATGCCAGCTTGTGCCAAGCGCATGCGCTTGCCTTCGTGAAGAAATGGTTTGGTCACCACGGCCACGGTGAGAATGTCCATTTCCTTGGCTATCTGGGCTACCACGGGTGCCGCGCCAGTGCCGGTGCCGCCACCCATTCCCGCAGTGATAAATATCATATTGGCACCTCGGATCAAATCGGCAATGCGCTCACGATCTTCCTCGGCAGCGGCTCGTCCAACATCCGGAATTGCCCCCGCACCCAACCCTTTGGTAATAGTGGCGCCAATCTGTAACTGAGTGTGCGCTTTGTTGCGATTGAGTGCTTGTGAATCGGTATTGATGACGATGAACTCTACACCCTGTACGCCTTTCTCAATCATATGATCCACTGCATTGCCGCCGCAGCCGCCCACGCCTATAACCTTAATTACTGCGTCCTGAAGCTGTACATTCTCTATTTCAAACATTGCTTTCCCCTTAATATTTACAATAAAAACTCAAACACTTAATAATCTGCTTAGCTGCTGCCAGCTAGAAATTATTCCCTAGAAATTCCCTTTGAACCATGCTTTCATACTGCTTAACACCTCGCTAAAAGAATTCGAGTGCTGACGAGTAGCCTGGTTGTGCTGGTACTGCTCTAAGCCGTAGAGCAGTAAGCCAATTCCGGTGGAAAATCTGGGTGTTTTCACCACATCAGACAGCCCCCCTACATAGCTCGGCAGTCCTAGACGCACCGGCATATGGAATATTTCCTCACCCAGTTCCACCATGCCCTGCATGGCGCTGCTGCCTCCAGTGATGACGATGCCAGAGGACAGCAAACTTTCGAAGCCACTGCGGCGCAACTCAGCCTGCACCAGCAAATATAGTTCCTCTACACGTGGTTCAATGACTTCAGCTAAGATTTGCCGCGACAACATACGTACATCACGCTCACCAACTCCCGGGACACTGATCGGGCCATCGCCAGCGAGCTGGCGCAGAGCGCAACCATATTTGATCTTGATGTCTTCCGCATCCGACGTCGGGGTGCGTAAAGCCATTGCGATATCATTTGTAATCTGATCTCCTGCAATCGGAATTACGGCGGTATGACGAATTGCACCACCAGTAAAAATTGCTACATCGGTTGTGCCACCGCCAATGTCCACTAAGCACACGCCTAAATCTCTCTCGTCGTCCGACAGTACCGCTTTGCTTGATGCCAAGGGTTGCAGGATCATCTCACGCACCTCCAGCCCGCAACGGTGTACGCACTTCATGATGTTTTGTGCCGCTGCTACCGCACCAGTAACGATATGCACTTCGACCTCGAGGCGCATACCGCTCATACCCAATGGCTTTTTGATATCCCGTTGCCCATCGATGCTGAATTCCTGTTCTAAAATGTGCAATATCTGCTGGTCGCTAGGCATGCTTAGTGAACTGGCAGTTTCAACCGCTCGGTCGATGTCAGCTTGCGCAACTTCCCGGTCTTTAATCTTGACCATGCCATTGGCATTGGAGCTTTTAATATGGCTGCCCGCGATGCCGGTGTAAACCTCACGAATCTTGCAGTCTGCCATTAATTCGGCATCACCAAGCGCACGCTGGATAGCCGCCACAGTCGCATCAATATTGACCACCATTCCCTTCTTCATGCCGGAGGATTCGTACATTCCTACGCCGATTACTTCCATAGTTCCTTCTGATTTGACCTTGGCGACGATAGCCACAATCTTGGACGTGCCGATGTCCAGCCCTATGATCAAATTCTTGTTTTCCCTGCCATTGCTCATTGCATTTCTCCACTGCCTAATCTTTTATGCGTTGTATGGACCATACATGTACTAAAATACGTGTCCCATCATGAGATAAATCCTCTATGGATTTTTTAGCTTCGCCCTATATCGTTTTTTTCCCAGCCATGCCCAGACCATTCGTTGTACCCGACAGGTGAGCTGCGAAGCCATTGCTATAGCGTAAATCCACATACTCTATCCTGTTTTGTAGTTCATTTTCATGCGGAGCTTTTCCTGCATGAAAAACTTTGTCATTTTGTTGTATGGTCATCAGGCTGTATGGGTACAACGCCACAAAGCGTGCTAAACGCTGCAATGATTGTTCACGTCCTAGTTTCAGCAGCATGCCGTTGCTCAGGCGCAACTGCCAGGAGCGGCGCGACGACAGGCTGATTTCTGCAATGCCCTGCTTAAGCGGCGCAAGCTGTTCAGTCAATTCGGCATACTTTTGAGATACTTCGGCTGCGCTTTCCGGTTGTCCGATGAAATTGGGTAATTGCTGGCTCGTCTCAGCTGAGAACACTTCGCCGCGAGTGTTCACCAACCCTGCATCGTTCCAATGTGCCAGCGCCACATGCTCTTCCAAGCTTATCTCCAGTTGCGAAGGGAAATGCCGTCGTATGCTTACTTTACGCACCCAGGGGATGCTCTCAAAAGCCCGCCGCGTGCGTTCCAGATCGATAGTGAAAAAGTTACCGGGCAATTCATTTCGCGCAACTGCCTCAATTTGAGCGGGGATCACTTGGCGCGGCGCACTGCTAATGGATATGATGCGTAGCGCAAACATTGGCAAGTGCAGCACATAGTGCAACGCGCCATATAAAACCAGTACGAAGCAAATGCCGAACAGCGAGCTGGAAATCATGCGTAGCAACTCCGGCTTATCCCACATGGGACAACTCCAATATGGTCAACACCAGTTGTTTGAAGCTGATTCCGGCCTGACGTGCTGCCATCGGCACTAGGCTATGGTCGGTCATGCCGGGTACAGTATTGATCTCCAGCAAATAAGGCTGCCCAGTTTCATCCATCAAAAAATCCACGCGTCCCCAGCCGACGCCTCCGATCAGTGCAAAACTTTGTAGCGCCAGCTGTTGCATTTCGCCTTCTTTTTCTTGCGACAAACCAGCGGGGCACAGATAACGTGTATCGTTGCGCAAGTACTTTGCTTCGTAATCGTAAAACTCATTAGCTGGCTCTATCTTAATTACAGGCAGTGCCTGCCCGCCAAGGATGGCGACCGTGTATTCGCCCGCGCTGATAAATGCCTCCGCTATTACCAGTTTGTCGTGTTTCGCTGCTGTTGCATATGCAGCTTGCAGTTCACTGGCCTTTTTTACTTTGCTGATGCCTACACTCGAACCTTCATTGGCTGGCTTGATGAACAGTGGCAGCCCCAGCCGGTTCGCTATCGCAGCCAAATCGCTAGTTGCATCGATCATTTCATAAGCCGGAATAGGCAGCCCTGCAGCCTGCCACACCAGTTTGCTGCGCCACTTATCCATGGCTAAAGCCGAAGCTAGTACTCCGCTTCCGGTATAGGGTATTTTCATCAATTCAAGTGCGCCCTGCATCGTGCCGTCCTCGCCAAAGCGTCCGTGCAACGCAATGAAGGCGCGCTGAAAACCACCTTCCAGCAGCATATGCAAATCCTGTTCGGCAGGATCAAACGGGTGGGCATTAACCCCACTTTTCTGTAGCGCGGTCAGTACTGCTGTACCGCTTTTGAGCGAGATTTCGCGCTCGACGGAACGCCCGCCAAACAAGACTGCAACTTTTCCATGTTGTGCAGGAGGCCGGGAGTGTGGAAATAAATATTGCTTATTCATGATTGCTTGCATACTCGCCTATGATTCGCACTTCCGGATGAAGGCAAATACCAGTTTTCAGTTGCACGCTGGCTCGTACCTCGTTAATCAGATTTTCAATATCTGCCGCCGTGGCGCTGCCCATGTTCACGATAAAGTTGCCATGCTTTTCGGACACGCGCGCACCGCCAATCTGCAAGCCTTTCAACCCGCACTGCTCGATCAGACGTGCTGCATAATCACTAGGCGGATTGCGGAACACTGAACCTGCATTCGGCAGGTTTAAGGGCTGGGAGGCAATGCGTTTGGATAGCAGCGACTTAATCTTGCGACGAGAGATGTCACCGTCACCAGCGAGCATGCGCAGTTTCGCGCCGACAAAAAACTCTTCTTGGTGAAAAGGCAATGAATTAGAGATGCGGGCATCATTGTGCTCAAGGTATTCATCCTTTTTTTGCAGTACAACATGCCGATAGCCAATCTCATAATCATCTGGCTCACGTTCCAATAGTTTCCCGCTACGCATTAGCGTCTGCACATTTTTCACTACATTCCAGATTTCACTACCGTAGCAGCCAGCGTTCATTGCCAACATTCCACCTAAAGTGCCGGGTATTCCGGCAAAAAATTCCGCACCCATCAGGTTATGCTTCGCAGCGAAGCGGGCCAGCTTGGCACCGGATACGCCAGCCTGTGCATAGATCGATCCATCCGCTTCGATACGCATTTCGGTGAGTGCCGCATGTAATAGCAACACCGTGCCGCGCAGACCTCCATCACGCACCAACAGGTTGCTGCCCAATCCCACCGCGATTACCGGCTCATCTGCGGGTAAGGTTCGCAGGAAAACAATCAAGTCGGCCAGATCAGCGGGTTGATATACTCTTTCAGCATAGCCACCAGCACGCCAACTGGTGTGGCGAGACATGGCGACATTGCTGCGTAGCGTTCCGCGCAGCTCTTCTGTCATAAACTGGGTTGGTTCGATCATGTTCATTTAGGAGATGCGCCAATATTTGTAGCACTATTTTTTATCATGCTCGCTACACCACCAATCGAACCCGCTCCCATGGTTACGACCACATCACCGGCTTGTGCCATATTCAGAATGGCTTGTGGCATATCTTGAATTTGTTCCACGAACAACACCTTGTTTTGTCCGGCGACACGTAACGCGTGCGCCAGTGCCCGTCCATCTGCTGCAACGATGGGTGATTCGCCAGCGGCATATACTTCGGCTAGCAGTAGTACATCCGCCCCGCTTAATACCTTGACGAAATCTTCAAATAAATCACGCGTACGCGTGTAGCGATGGGGCTGAAACGCCAGCAATAAACGCCGCCCCGGAAATGCCCCGTGCACAGCATTTATAGTTGCCAATATTTCGATGGGATGGTGGCCGTAATCATCGACAAGAGTAAAACTACCACTCCCCACCAGTGGAATCTCGCCATAGCGCTGAAAACGTCGTCCAACGCCCTCGAATTCGCCTAGCGCACTAATGATGGCATCATCTGCTACGCCGACTTCAAGGCCTACGGCGATTGCTGCCAGTGCATTCAGTACGTTATGCTGTCCAGGCAGATTGAGTATGATTTCCAGGTCGCGAGGCTGTCCGTTTTGTCGGCATAATGCAGTGAATCGCATCTGGCCATCGTGGTGGCGCATATTCACAGCACGGATTTGCGCGTCTTCAGTAAAGCCGTAAGTGGTAACTGGCTTGCTGATGCTGGGCAGAATGTCACGTATGTTGGCATCGTCCACACACACTATGACCATGCCATAGAAAGGTAAATGCTCGACGAAGTCTACGAATGCCTGCTTCAGCTTTGAGAAATCATGCTCATATGTTTCCATGTGATCGGCGTCGATGTTGGTAATGACAGCCAAAATGGGTTGCAGGTACAAAAATGAAGCATCCGATTCATCGGCTTCCACTACGATAAATTCGCCAGTTCCCAGCTTGGCGTTGGTGCCACTACTGTTAAGCTTCCCGCCAATGACAAAGGTCGGATCAAACCCTCCTTTGGCTAAGACACTGGCGGTGAGGCTGGTGGTGGTGGTCTTTCCATGTGTGCCGGCCACCGCGATTCCCTGGCGTAAACGCATCAGTTCTGCCAGCATCATTGCGCGCGGCACTATTGGAATATTGCGTGCGCGCGCGGCCACTATCTCCGGGTTGTCTGGATTTACTGCGGAAGACACTACTACTGCATTTGCATTTGCCAAATGACTATTGGCATGCCCCAGATACACTGTTGCGCCGAGTTGTTTCATACGTTGTGTGATCGCATTATCAGCTAGATCAGAACCACTCACTTGGTAACCCAAGTTGAGTAAAACTTCAGCTATTCCGCTCATGCCGGAACCACCTATACCTATGAAATGGATGTGTTTAACTTTATGTTTCATCCAGCCAACTCCATACATACCTGAGCAACACAATGTGTTGCTTCTGGTTTGGCCAGTTTGCGTGCGCTTTGCGCCATGTTCAGAGCGTGTTCCCTGGTTATTGTCCGTAATAAATTTGCTAAGAACTGCGGCTTCAATTCGGTCTGCGGCAGCAGGGTGGCCGCGCCGCGTTCGCTGAGGAAGCGCGCATTGACGGTTTGGTGATCGTCCACTGCGAACGGAAATGGCACCAGTATGCTAGCCACGCCTGCTGCTGTCAGTTCAGCGATAGTCAAAGCTCCAGCACGACAAATTATTACGTCTGCCCAGGCATAGTATTGCGCCATATCATCCAGAAATGGCTGAGACTCGGCATTGACTGCTGCCTGTCGGTAAGCGGTTCGTACCGATTCCAAATGTTGCTTGCCAGTTTGGTGCAACACGTTGTGGCGCACAGACTGTGGTAATAATGCCAATGCCTGTGGCACGCATTCATTGATTGCTTTAGCACCTAAACTGCCACCCAGCACTAACAGGTTAAGCACGCCGCTGCGTGCAGCGTAGCGTATCTGTGGCTCGGATAGCGTGGCAATGCTGTCGCGTACTGGATTGCCGCACCATTCAGCGCTTGGCAGTACGTTCGGAAAACCGCTTAGCACTCGTGCAGCTAATCGCGCCAGAACTTTGTTGCTCAGTCCGGCAATGGAATTTTGTTCGTGAATTAACAGTGGTCGGCGCATCAGTGCAGCCATGATTCCGCCAGGGAAGGTGATATATCCCCCCATGCCCAGCACCACGTCGGGACGATGACGCAACAATGCAACGCCACTCTGCCACAATGCCAGCAATAGATTGAACGGCAGTATCAATTTGCGTAGCAGCCCCTTTCCGCGCAGACCGGAAAACCGCACACTAGCCATTTCATAGCCATGTTTGGGCACTAGTTCTGCTTCCATGCTTCTGGGTGCGCCCAACCAAATGATGCGCCAGCCTTTCGAATGCAGGTAGTCAGCTACAGCCAAAGCCGGGAATATATGGCCACCTGTTCCACCAGCCATGATCAGGATATTTCGAGTCATATTGGCAGACCGCTCAACATTCGTCGGTTTTCCCAATCAATGCGAAGTAGCAGTGCTGCCGCAACGCAACTCACCACCATGCTGCTGCCACCAAAACTAAGAAAGGGCAGGGTTAACCCCTTAGTGGGCAATACGCCCGTGTTTACGCCAATATTGATCATCGCTTGCACGCCTAACCACGCGGCAATACCCTGCGCCACCAGCGCGGAAAACTGGCGCTCGAGATTGGCGGCTTGCCGACCGATGGCGAAAGCGCGAATGATCAGCCCGACAAATAACAGGGTAACCATGCATACACCAACGAAGCCAAGCTCTTCAGCAATGACTGCGAGTAGAAAATCCGTATGTGCTTCAGGCAAATAAAATAATTTTTGTAAGCTTCCGCCCAGCCCCACACCGAACCATTCGCCGCGACCAAATGCGATCAGCGCATGACTTAACTGGTATCCCTTGCCGTAAGGGTCTGACCATGGATCCCAGAAGCCGAATATACGCGCCGTGCGATATTCTGATGAGAAAATAAGAGATGTAAATGCGAGTGGCAGGGCAATCACCAATCCAGCGAATACCTTGATATTAAATCCGCCCAGAAACAGAATGCACATTGAGACAATACAGATCACCACGAAAGAACCCATGTCCGGTTCTAGCAATAATAAGCCTCCGACCAGCGCCATCACTGCGAACATCGGTAGAAATGCTTGCCCCCAGTGATCTTTAATTAAACCTTTGCGCACGGTGTAATCGGCCGCATACAGCACGGCAAATAATTTTATAAGTTCAGATGGTTGGAGATTAATGACGAACAGTGAAAGCCAACGGCGGCTGCCATTCACTTCGCGCCCGATGCCGGGGATCAGCACTAGAATCAGTAGTGCTACGCCAAGCAGAAACAAATAGGGTGCCAGCCTCTGCCAGTTCTGGAGCGATACTTGGAACGCCATTACACCGGCTACGATCCCGACGAAAATATACAGGGCATGCAGCACCAAATAATGCGCAGGCTGAAAGCCGGTAAACTTGCTTGCTTCGGCAGTGGCGATAGAAGCCGAATAAACCATTACCAGTCCGAATGACAGCAACGCGATGGTTATCCACGACAGTATCATGTCGTATTCCATATATGCATGGGGGCGTCTGTTCAGGCTTGCGGCGAGCATAGCCTATCCTCTTGCAAAGCATTTACTGCGGCGTTAAATACTTCAGCACGATGGCTGTAATTACGGAACATATCAAAGCTGGCGCAAGCTGGCGATAACAGCACTGCGTCACCTGGCTGCGCCAGGGAGGCACTCTGACGCACTGCATCGACCATACTCTGCGCATAAACCACAGGTACACCGCAATTTTGAAGTACAGCTGCAATCTTGTCAGCATCGCGTCCGATGAGCACGACTGCTCGTGCATGCTGCATTACTACCGGATAGAGCGGCGAAAAATCCTGTCCTTTACCCTCTCCGCCCGCAATCAATACGACAGGCCGTCCTAAACCCTGAACTGCCGCTATAGTAGCGCCGACATTAGTTCCTTTTGAGTCATCGTAATAAGCGATGTCATTGATTTCCGTGACGGGCTGCACGCGGTGCGGTAAGCCCTCGAAAGCTCGTAACGCATTCAGTAACGGTGCTAGCGGCAAACCCACTGCATGGCACAAGGCTAGAGCAGCCAATGCATTAGCTACATTATGTAACCCAGCCACCCGCAACTCATTGGCATTCATAACACGCCGCTGGCCATGCATTAGCCATACACCTTCACTATTGCTATCTATGCCCCAATCACTATCGGTGAGAGGTGGGGTATTCAATCCAAATGTATTTTGTATGCACCCTGATAACGCCATGCCAGCACTAATTGCATCATCGCGATTGAGCACTTGCTCGGTTCTTTGTCCGTTGTTACGGAAGATGCGTGCCTTGGCGGCTATATATTCGTTTATGTCGGAATAACGATCGAGATGGTCTTCGCTGATGTTGAGCACTGTTGCTGCATCTGCACTGAGCGAGGAAGTGGTTTCCAACTGAAAGCTGGAAAGTTCAAGTACCCAAACATCCGGCTGCTGTCCTTGGCGCTTTAATAGTACATCCAGTACTGTGGGCGAAATATTGCCAGCCACTTCCGTGTCCAAACCTGCCGCACGGCACATTGCCCCGACCATGCTGGCTACCGTGGTCTTGCCATTGGCACCGGTGATGGCAATAATTTTCGGGCGTCGATCTTGCGGCAATGATTGCGCAAATAATTCAATATCCCCCATTATCGGAATGCCACGTGCTATTGCCTGCGCTACGAATTGGTTACTTAAGGGTATGCCGGGACTGATGGCAATAAAGTCGACTCCATTGAGCAATTCGCTGCGAAACACACCACAGTGCAATTCCATCTCCGGGAACTGTGCGCGCAATGCTTCCAGAGATGGAGGGTGGTCACGACTGTCGGCAGCGCGCACCCGCGCACCCTGTAAACTTAGCCAGTGGACAAGCGATAGCCCAGTTTCTCCGAGACCAAGCACTAGTACAGATTTGTTTGTCATTTTCATCACCGTAATTTAAGTGTAGTCAGTCCAATTAATACCAACATCATTGAAATAATCCAAAACCGAACAACCACTTGATTCTCTTTCCAGCCCTTTAATTCATAGTGATGATGGAGCGGTGCCATGCGAAAAATTCGCTTCCCTGTAAGTTTGAAAGAAACCACTTGAATAACAACTGAAAGCGTTTCCAGGACGAATACCCCGCCCATGATCAGCAGTACGAATTCCTGGCGCACGATCACTGCTACCGTGCCGAGTGCCGCACCCAACGCCAATGCACCTACGTCCCCCATGAAGACTTCTGCCGGATAAGCGTTAAACCACAAGAAAGCTAGACCTGCACCCGCAATTGCGCCGCAGAACACCGCTAACTCGCTCGCACCGGGTACATGCGGCATGCCAAGATACTTGGCGAACACTGCATGGCCTGCAACATAAGCAAAAATTGCCAGCGCACTGCTGATCATCACCGTGGGCATGATCGCCAAGCCGTCTAGACCATCGGTCAAATTTACTGCGTTACTGGTGCCAACGATAACCAGGTAGGTGAGCAGAATGAAAGTGAATCCTGCTAGCGGAAATACCAGATACTTGAAGAAGGGCACGATAAGTTCAGTATGCGCAGGCAGGCTGGCGGTCTGCCACAGGTACGCCGCTACGATCAATGCAATGATGGATTGCCAGAATATCTTGGTTTTGGCAGACAGCCCCTTGGGGTTGCGATGTACCACTTTGCGGTAGTCATCGACCCAGCCGATCGCACCGAAACCCAATGTGGTGAGCAATACCACCCATACATAATTATTATTCAAGTCGGCCCACAATAACGTGGTGATAGCTATTGAGGTGAGAATTAACGCGCCCCCCATGGTTGGCGTGCCAGTTTTTATCAGATGCGTCTGCGGGCCGTCATTCCGCACAGCTTGGCCTATCTTATAGGCAGTCAGCTTGCGTATCATCATCGGCCCGACCAGAAAGGAAATAGACAATGCAGTCATTGCTGCCAGCACAGCGCGCAGTGTGATGTAATTGAATACACTGAATACACTGTTATATTGCGATAACCATTGCGCGAATTTAAGTAACATTTTTGCTTCTTTCGGCCGCTCGGTTAAGTGGAAAAGATGAGGAAGGATGGTGAAGCTTGTGCATGGATTCTTCCATGCTTTTTTCCTCTCTGACCTCATTTGTTCCAGTGCAATGCTGCACCACTCGCTCCATGCGCATAAAGCGCGAACCCTTAACTAATACCGTACTATCAATATCCAAATTTTTATCCAGCACGGCGAATAAATCCTCAATGCGTTCAAAGTGACGAGCGCCTGTGCCGAACTCATGTACTGCATGAAGTGTCAATTTGCCCAGTGCCAGTAGCTGGTTTACTCCCAAACGGAGGGCTTCAGCGCCAATTTCGCTATGCAGGCGCTCGGCGTCCTCTCCCAGCTCTCCCATGTCGCCCAGTACCAGGATTTTTTTGCCGGCGCTCTGCGCCAATACCTCAAGTGCGGCGTGCAGTGAGGCTGGATTGGCGTTGTAGCTGTCATCTATCAGCATCGCACCATGCAGTGCAGCTTTACGCTGCAAACGAGCGGCCACGCCAGCAAAATTTTCTAGTCCTGCCGCAATCGCCAACAAGGGTATGTGGAAGGCTAGCGCTGCCGCAGTAGCGGCCAGCGCGTTGCGCACGTTGTGCGAACCCGGAACTTGCAACTGAGCATTAAAGTTACCCTGCGGCGTGCTCACTTGGATATACATGCCCTTATCCTGTACTTGCCATTGCGCATGTACCGCAGCATTTTTTTCCAGACCGAATTCAATAATCGTATGACCGCCTGCCAACTCACGCCATAATGGTGCATAAGCGTCATCGGCATTAATGATCGCAGTGCCTTGGGGCGACAATCCTGTGAAAATTTCTCCTTTAGCGCGTGCCACCGCGTCCACCGAACCCAGTCCGGCCAAGTGCGCGCTGCCCGCGTTGTTGACGATGGCGACATTCGGCCGCGCCATCTGCGTCAGGTATTCAATTTCTCCCGGATGGTTCATGCCCATCTCGATCACCGCATAGCGATGCACATTTCGTAACTTAAGCAAGGTAAGTGGCACACCAATGTCATTGTTGAGATTTCCAACTGTTGCTAACACTGTGCCATCACCACCGGTCGCCGCGCGCAATATACTTGCCAATATTTCCTTCACTGTGGTCTTGCCGTTGCTACCGGTCACTGCTATCACGGGGGTGTTGAGCTGTGTACGCCAATGAGCTGCCAGATGACCTAACGCCAAGCGAGTGTCTTCTACCAGCAGCAATGGACACGGTAACGTAACGTCTCGATAACTTGTAGTGTTTACTAATGCAGCGACCGCGCCACTTTGAGTCGCACTGGCAACAAATGCGGCGCCGTCGAAATTTTCCCCCTGCAATGCTACAAATAGATCGCCTGCATTAATCGCTCGACTATCGCTGGACACGGACGTAAATAATGCATCGTGGCCGACAAGCTTGCCGCCCAACACTTGCGCAGCCTGCGATAGCAGCATCATGCCCGCTGCTCCACATTGCGCCAGGCCAACAATGCCCGCTGTACGACCTCGGCGTCGTTGAACGGATATTTCACTTCCTTGATTTCCTGATACGACTCGTGCCCTTTACCGGCAACCAGTACGATATCTGTCGCATGCGCGTTGAGTACTGCTTGAGCGATGGCCGAGGCGCGATCTTCGATAATTTGGTATGTGCTGTTCGCTGTCCTGCTTGCAGATGTAATGCCGGACACAATGGCTGCGATAATGTCGAGCGGCGCTTCACTGCGCGGGTTGTCGCTGGTAATGATAGTGATGTCTGCCAATTTGGCTGCGATAGCCCCCATTATTGGCCGTTTGCCGCTGTCGCGGTCACCACCACAACCGAATACACAAATCAGTTTGCCGTCATAAGCCCCGACTATGTCACGTCCGACCACTTCACGTACGGCCTGCAATACTTTTTCCAGTGCCTCCGGGGTATGTGCGTAGTCCACTACCACCGTTGGGTGATCGCCATCTCCAAAAGTCTGCATGCGTCCCGGCACCGCAGTGATTTGCGATAACTCGTGCAGCGCATCGCTTAACGTCACTCCGCTTACCAGCAAAACCGCCATAACGCCCAAAAGGTTTGAAACATTAAAGCGTCCGATCAGTGTGTTATGCAGCTCACCACCGCCCCAGCTGGAATGGATTTGCAGGCTAAATCCATGCGCATCCATGCGTAATGGGCCACCGTAAACCATGCGTAAACCGAGACGCTCGGCCAAGGCTAAGGCGGTATCGTTTAGACCGTAGCCAACCACTTCGACATCCTTATCCCGCAGTTGTTCGGCAATCTCGGCACCAAATGCATCATCCAGGTTGAGTACAATAAATTTAAGTTGTTGTTTATCGAACAGGCTGCGCTTGGCCGCCGCATAGCTGTGCATGTCGCCGTGGTAATCGAGATGATCTCGGCTGAGGTTGGTAAGTAGCGCTACATCGAACTGCACCCCATTCACGCGTCCTTGTTGCAAAGCATGGGAGGACACCTCCATTGCTACAGCCTGCGCACCTTGTGCGAGATAATCGGCTAATAATTTATGCAGGTGGATGGCATCGGGTGTAGTGTTCAGAGTGGGCTGCAAAGCAGAATGGAACCCGTTGCCCAAGGTTCCGATCAGTGCGGTTTTTTTGCCCAGCGCGCAAAATGATTGTGCAATCCAGTGGCAGCATGATGTCTTGCCATTAGTGCCGGTGATACCGACCACCCACATTTTTTGCGAGGGACTGCCATAGACATGGTCAGCAATCTCTCCGGCATGATGAAGGAGATCGGCTACTGCCACATTGGGAAGCTGCCATGCTTCGTTCCAGCTAAATCCGTGCGCTTCCCAGATCACCGCATTGGCACCATTTGCGATAGCTTGCTTAATGAACTGGCGCCCATCAGTCTTGCTGCCGGGATAGGCGATGAAAGTATCACCTGGCGCAACTGCGCGGCTATCCGTCACCAGCCGTGTGACCGTTACACCGAGGGAGGTAATGAGGTTGGAATAGAAGTTCACACTTCCTCCTTCACGAAATCCACAGATTGCGGCATTAATACATTGCCGAGCTGTGTATCGTTGGGCACGTTGAGCAGGCGTAACGCTGCGCCCATCACATTACTAAATACGGGTGCTGCGACCAGACCGCCGTAATACTGACCGTTGTTCGGCTCGTTGATCATCACTGCCACGACCAGTCGTGGGTTAGTCGCAGGTGCCAATCCGACAAAAGAAGAAATATATCGATTGACGTAATGCCCCCCCTCTAGTTTGTGCGCAGTGCCAGTCTTGCCCGCTACACGGTAGCCATTGATCTGTGCCAACGGTGCAGTGCCGCCGGGCAGAACCGCTAGTTCCAGCATACCGAGTATTTCGCGAGCGGTGGTAGCCGAATATACTTTCTTGCCCTCCACAGGTGCGTCAAGCTTAAGCCATGACACTGGCTTCAGTTCACCATTGTTTGCAAATATGGTATAGGCGCGTGCCAGTTGTAACAGGCTGACAGAAATGCCGTGGCCATAAGAAAGAGTGGCTTGCTCAATAGGCCGCCATTTTTGGAAATCACGCAATTTACCTGTCGCTTCACCAGGAAAGCCACTGCCGCCCTGAGTACCGAAACCACTATCGTTAAGGCTTTGCCAGATTGTTTCCGGTGCTAACGATAGCGCAATCTTAGCCGCGCCTACATTACTGGATTTTTGAATTACCTGCGCCACTGTGAGCACTTCTTCTTGATGGGTGTCATTGATCTTGTGTCTGCCGACTTGCATGACTCCATTCTCGGTATTGATAATGGTTTGTGGCGTCACTTTACCTATATCCAGCGCCGCTGCCACGGTGAATGGCTTGAGTGTGGAACCCGGTTCGAATTGATCGGTCACTACGCGGTTGCGTAGCACCTGAAGGTTGGGCTTGGCGCGATTGTTAGGGTTGAAACTTGGCCAATTGGCCAGCGCTAACACTTCGCCGCTTTGAGCGTCCAGCACTACAATGGAGCCGGCTTGGGCACGGTGCTGCTTGACCGCCTGCTTTATTTCCCGGTAAGCCAAATATTGGATTTTGCTGTCTATGCTCAGCATCAGATTGCTGCCCGGTTTGGGCGCGCGAATGCTGGTGACGTCTTCGACAATATGACCTCTGAGATCCTTAATTACACGTTGGCTACCCGCTTTGCCACTGAGTTGATTCTGTAATGCCAGCTCCAGTCCTTCCTGGCCGTTGTCGTCCACGTCAGTAAATCCGAGCAGGTGTGCCGTTACGTCTCCGCCTGGGTAATAGCGGCGATACTCACGCCGTAGCGATACACCGGGTATGCCCAGCTTCACAATTTTTTCCACCTGTTCGGGTGGTAATTGGCGCTTGAGATAAACGTTGTTACGCGTAGTGTCGAATAAACGATGCTGTACTTCGTTTATATCCATGCCCAGTATCCGCGCTAACTGATTCACTTGTTGCTTTGTCGCGTCCAAATCCTGTGAACTAACACTAATGGATTCCACTGGTGTGCTGATGGCGAGCGGCTCTCCATTGCGATCGGCAATCATGCCGCGGTGCGCGCTAATTTCTATGACACGGCTGGAACGCGCATCCCCTTTTTGTTGCAGGAAATCATGGTGGATGCTTTGCAAATACACTGCGCGAACGATCATTGTAGCCATGCCAATTAACAACAGCACAAATAACAGCTGTGAACGCCACTGCGGTAATGTGGCTAGCTTTGCGGCCTGTATGTGGCTGGAATAATTCATGGTTGCGTTTTAAATTTACTCAGCTCTTCAGTATCAATAAATCGGATCTGATGGCCTTCCGGTAGCTGCATTTTCAATTGATTGACAGCGATTTTCTCTACCCGAGCTGACATTGCCCAAGTACTCTGCTCAAGTTGTAGCTGTCCCCATTCCACTTCCATTTGCTGCGCGCGCTCATTCTCTTTTTGTAGTTCCGCGAACAATTTGCGCGCCTTATTTTGTGAAGTCACAACGCTCAGCGCGCTAACGATCACTATAAGCAATAGCAATAGATGCAGCCTAGTCATCCGCCTCTCCAGTACGCTCAGCTATGCGCATTACCGCACTGCGCGCCCGTGGATTCATGGCCACCTCCTGTGAGGTGGCCTGAATCGCTTTGCCAATCAGGCGCAGCCTACCTTTTGGTATTTCCGCAGCGCGAATCGGCAAATTACGGGGTAGCTTGTCGCCTTGCGCCATGTCGCGCAGGAAGTGCTTTACCATACGGTCTTCCAGCGAATGGAAACTGATGATCACGATATGTCCTCCTGAGCTTAGGCAATCCACGCATTGCGGGAGAATCCGCGCAATTTCTTCGAGCTCTTGGTTGAGATAAATCCGTATAGCTTGAAAGGTGCGTGTCGCCGGATTTTTCCCGGGTTCACGTGTGCGCACGGCCTGAGCAACAATTTCGCTGAGCTGGCGCGTCGAGGCAATAGCTTTCTCTTGGCGTGCAGCAACAAGCGCTCTTGCAATCTGTGTAGCAAACCGTTCCTCGCCATAGTCTCGTATTACCTCTCCAAGCAATTTTTCATCTACGGTAGCAAGCCACTCCGCTGCGGTTTGTCCGCTGCTGATATCCATACGCATATCCAGTGGCGCGTCGAAACGGAAGCTGAAACCGCGTTGTTCATCATCCAGTTGCGGCGAAGACACTCCCAGGTCGAGCAACACTCCGTCCACTTTTTCAACCGCCAGCTCGCCCAATATCTTAGTCAAGTGCGCGAATCCACTATGCACTATGAGAAAACGTGGGTCAGAAATTGCCTGCGCCGCAGCGACCGCTGCAGGATCTTTGTCTAAGGCAATCAAACGTCCCATCGCGCTCAACTTTTGCAGTATCAACTGACTGTGTCCACCGCGCCCGAACGTGCCGTCCACATAGACACCATCCGGTTTTATCTGCAATGCCTCAATGGCTTCATGCAATAAAACTGTTTCGTGTAACAATTTGGGCGTGTGAGATAAGCTACCGCTCACAACGTGAATCCCTCCAGTTCCGGAGGAAGCTCGCCATCGGCAAAGGTCAATGCTATTTCCTGCTGCGCTGCCCACTTTGCCTCATCCCACAATTCGAGTTTATTGCCTTGGCCGATCAGCATTACGCGCTTATCCAGCGTCGCATAGCTGCGCAAGGCAGGAGAAATAAGTACGCGTCCTGCTGCATCCATTTCGACATCTTCGGCGTAACCAACCAGGCGGCGCTGTAACGCGCGTATTCGTGGATTAAGGGAGGACAACTTGAGCAGCTTGTCGCGTATGGGCTGCCATTCGGGCTGCGGATAGCACAGCAAGCAACCATCCGCATCAGCGGTTAGCACTAACTGCCCGGCGCAATGCACAAGCAAGACGTCACGATGCCGAGCCGGTATCGCGAGCCTGCCTTTGCTATCCAGATTGAGTTGTGCCGCTCCCTGAAACATCATCGCAACCCTGTACTTGATTACCCACAAAAACCCACTTTTTCCCACTCGGCTTCACTATATTGAAAAAAACATGCTGGGTCAAGGAATAAAAATAGTTTTTTCTTTGCGCGACAAGTAGTTAGGGCTGAGAAATTGATGTTGTGTTAATTTCTTTAATAAAGAATGGATTGCACAAAAAAGCTAAAGTTATTTGTGGTGTTTTTTGCGGTTTGCGGGGAATTTGGGGCTTGCGGGTGAATTTGCGTGATGCTGTTAGGATGTGAAGCTGAGGTAAGGTATTTAAGATTGTTTTTGATTTCATTCAAATGAAAACAAAAGCTTGGTAGAAGCGCTCGCTCGGCAACGGTAGTTTTTTATACCAGCCTATACTAAAACCGTTCCTACTAGAAAGATCATTCCGTTAGAAACTTATAGAAATCAAGTGAAGCCAGCCGATAAGCCGGGTTCTGTCGTGGACAGTCATTCCTCTAGGCGTTTCGTTACCTTACGCTCAAGCAACCTACCCGCAGGCGACGCGAGCCACGTCATTACCTGCCTATTTGGTCTTGCTCCAGATGGAGTTTACCGTGCCGTCCGTGTTACCACGTCCGCGGTGGGCTCTTACCCCGCCGTTTCACCATCGCCGTTTCCTTGCGGAACTTGGGCAGACTATTCTCTGTGGCACTTGTCATCACCTCACGGTGTCCGGCCATTAACCGGCATCTTGCTCTAAGGAGCCCGGACTTTCCTCCCCGCCCTTACTGGTGGACGCGGCGACTGTCTAGCCAGCTTCGCAGTGAGTTTACCACGGTATAGATATACGTCTCGGGAAATAGATGAAGGTGAGACTCTCGAGTCCTGATTAAATTTTGAGGTGACAACCAGCCTGACGCAGGGGATTGACGTGACTATGATCTATAGTCGCTCGGAGAGAGCTTCAATGGAGCGCGCCATGGCCGCCATGCTCGGGCATGTATATGGACCGTCTGGTGAGCTAGTGGAGCTGAAAAGGCAAGAAAAAGGTTTGAAGTTACTGATATTCGCGTGATTAAACATGCGAATCATTTGTATTAGCATTTATATTTATATATAATGAGCCCGTTCTCTGCTTTTGCGTTTTGCTCAGAGTACAAATAATTCTTCTCCTTAATTATTTGTAACTTGAAAGTCTCCCCTGACACGCTTTAAGCGGAGGGCTTCCTTGATTGACTTCCTTTCCACTTTCTTTCTTCGGGGGGAGAAAGTGGTTTTTTATTACGCTTTCCCTATAGGTCTGCGCTGGGCTTTGTGCAAAACTTCATTCGGAAACTTTACGTAAACTGGTTAGCCTGGCCAAGCCGAAATGTATAAAGGCCAAGGCCGTGAGCACCGGTGCGAACAGGTTCAGAATAGGTACGAATTGCAATAATCCGGTCAACAATCCCAACCCCCACCAGGATGACTGATAGGTGGAAAACATGCTCTTCATCTCCTCACTGCTGGCGTGTTCCGCCACTGCATCGAAGCGAAACAAGCGCTGGTTAAGATAGGTCGCCGCGACGAAGGGTACGATCACGCCAATGCCGATCAACCAAAACGGCAAACTCAACACCCAGATCGCGATAAATACGCCAATAGCAAGTGCTGCGTTCAATAGGTTGCCGATATTGCTACCGCCATTTTCACGTTTAAGCTGGGGGTAATCACGATCCGCCACCAATCGAATTAGTGCCGGCATGGCAAAAAATGCCGTGATCAGCAGCGCAGTAGTAAATACCAGAGGAACGAACAGTATAAAATGTGTGATGATCTGAATACCGTTAGCCACCCAGCGCGGCTCCAGCCCTTCCAACCACTCTTGGACGCCGATATAAGTGAGGCCACTTGTGATCCATCCTGAAAAAGTATCCCAGAAGACAACGCCCAGCACCATCCACAACAAAACCGACGCCAACATCGGCCAGATAACGATCCATAACACCTTAAACTGGAAAAGGTCGCGAAAGGCGCAGACGATTGCATCAAATATTTGTGTCATGACGATTTCCTTACAAATTATTATTCAATGATTCATTTTTGGCTACCGTTTCCACCAGAAATGATAATGATTGTTCATCTGGTAATACGCGTGAGCCACCCAATTATAACGACTACAGATATGGCCTAATACTTATCGCCAATCTTCTTTATCGGCAACATTCAAATAGATGTCCTCACGCCTGTCTCCTCTTGAAATGACATGGATAAGACACCATTATTGGTTGTGTTGGTCGATGACTAATTTATGAATTAGCACTATAGGCCATTTATTATTCAGCGCAAATGTAGAGAGTGGCTGGTGAATTTTTGATGAGTTCAGATAAAAAAATGTAACTACTCACCCCATCCCTCAAGAGCCTTACCCGCCAAAGCGATTTGAATAGC
>NZ_CAKMLL010000089.1 GCF_927797785.1 Candidatus Nitrotoga sp. BS
TTTTTTTCGAGTAACGCAGTATTGTGACGAAAATTGGATTTTTAGAGGTGCCCTTGATATAACAAGTAAGTTCAGATTGCGATCACGAAAGGCGAGTCACAATCTGAACCATTTGTTAGGCAAGCATCGGTCTGGATGAGAGTTTTTTATATTGAAATATATTTTTGATCTGCACGGTTTTCTGAGGGCGGATTTGCTTCATTCGCCACCGTCCCAAACTTTCATCGTTGCCATTGTAGCAACACCTTCATTCCGAACCATATCTGCGGACGAGTTATCCTCCTTCAATAGCTAGCCTTTTTCTCGCAAGAAAATCGTGGGCTTTCGCGTTAATAATAAGCATCGTTATATCTCAAGCATGCCGCCTTGACAGGTCTTTGCGTTCTCCAGTCGCGTCAGGGTTGGCAGCAGGTTGAGGCCAGTATTTTGTTTTAAAATTAGCGCTTGACCCTTCAGATCATTCATCGAAATGCAAATTGGTTCGCCCGCTGTGGCAAAGGCAATGGCGTTGCCGCTGTCGCAGGAAGGAAAAGCCAAGACACGGCCATCGAAAGCACTACGGATGCGTTCGACACTATTTTTGAACCCACGGCTGCGACCCAAAAGATTGACAGCCATGATGCCATTTTCGCTCAGATGGGCGCGTGCAACTTGATAGAACGGCAAGGTATCGAGCGCGCCAGCACGGGCATTGGCATCAAATCCATCCACTAGTATCAGGTCATAGGACTGCTCGCTGTTGGCTATAAATTCGGCACCATCAGCAATCACTATTTTCAATCGCTTGGGGTCTTCCGGCAGCTTGAAGAATTGCCGGGCTGCAGCGACGACCCCGGGTTCGATTTCTACCACAGTGAGTTTGGCCAGTGGTTGGTTGCGATAAAGAAATTTGGTTAGTGAGGCGGCACCGAGACCAATCAATAATACCTTGCGGGGAAAACGGGTCTCCTCGCGAAATAGTAAGCTCGCCATCATTTCTTTGGTGTAATCGAGCTCCAGGTTCCATGGACGCGCGATGCGCATCGCACCTTGGATCCACTCAGAACCAAAGTGCAGGGTGCGTACACCGGACTCCTCGCGAATATCTATAGAGAGGCTCATGCTGTTTACCGAATTTTTTGTTTTTTTCAGCTGCTTTGCGTGGATACAGGTATGTGTAATGAAGTTATTTGCTTTGTATTATCCATTGGTTTATCAGCCAGCGCGCCGATTCTGTCACTTCAGTGGCTGTCATGCCGATTGTAATTTTCTGTTTTGCCATTGCATCGCCTGCTGCGCCATGCAGATGCACTGCCAATAATAAGGCTTGATCCACATCTAATCCTTGGGCGATAAAGGCTGCGATCATGCCAGTCAGTACATCGCCCATACCGGGACTGCTCATGCCGGGGTTGCCGATTTTGTTTACATATATTTTGCCATTGCGAGTGACACACAGGCTGTGTGCTCCTTTCAATACCACGGTGCTATGAAAGCGTTTAGCCAGTTCCTGTACGGCTTCGGAGCGTGCGGCCTGCACTTCTTCAGTGGTGCAGCCGAGCAGGCGTGCGGCTTCACCAGGATGTGGGGTAATGACGCTGGCATTCTGGCGAGAAATCAATACAGTGCGCAAGTCTGGGCGGATGGCAAGAATGTTAAGTGCGTCAGCATCAAGTACCAGAGCGGTATCCAGCTGGAGTGCATCTTGCAAAACTTTCTGGGCAATGTCGTTGTGCCCCATGCCGCAGCCGATGGCTAGCGCATCCAGCTTGGGCAGACGCAATACCGTTTGTGCGTTATGCAGCATTAACTCGGGTTGCAATATATCAACGCTCAGAGCGTTTTCCGCCAGCATGCCGACATGTACGCAGCCAGCCCCCAGTTTGAGCGCCGCTCGCGCAGCCAGCAGAGGTGCGCCAACCATGCCGCTGGCCCCTCCTATGACGGCTGCTGTACCAAAGTTTCCTTTGTGGCTGTCACGCGGGCGAGGGGATAGAAAGGCTGCAACTTGTTTTTGTGTAATGGCGGGGATGCGCGGTGCGGCGGTTGGCATGAATGTATTTTCCTTCGGGTGGAAATGAGGTCGCATAGTATAATGGCAAGCTGTTTTTAACAGCCCCTGAGAACCTTTTTATGTTCCGCGTCTCCCCCGGCAAGTCCGCGCTGTCTTCCTTCCGTCTTGAAAAATTGCGTGCTGTTATCAGCAACGCCCTGCCCAATATACAGATAGCAGATGCATGCCATTGGTATTTTGTGGAGCTCAATGCGGATTTATTAGTCACTGAAGCCAGCTTGTTGGGTACATTGCTCGATTTAGAGGATGCGATAGAAGGGGAGGGAGGGCATAGTGGTGAGAACGGGTTGCAACATCTGCTAGTTGTGCCGCGCTTGGGTACCATCTCGCCGTGGTCATCTAAGGCTACTGATATTGTGCAGCATTGCAGTTTGCAAATAGTTAGGCGCATTGAGCGCGGCGTTGTGTATTCCGTCAAGACTAAGAATGGTAAAGCGCTGACGCAAGCAGAGCTTAAAGCGTTGCTGCCGCTACTGCATGACCGTATGACTGAGTCCGTGTTTGATCCTGTGGATAGTCTCAAAACAGGCTTCTATGATGTGGCAGAAAAGATTTTCCGTCAGGGTGAGCCACTGCCGCTTTCTATTGTGGACATACTGCTAGGCGGCAATGCGGCGCTAGCTGCAGCAAATATTGAGATGGGACTGGCGTTGTCCAGCGATGAGATTGATTATTTGGTGGAGAGTTTCCATCGAATAGGGCGCAATCCTACCGATGTAGAGTTAATGATGTTTGCACAGGCGAACTCCGAACATTGCCGTCACAAGATTTTCAATGCGGATTGGGTGATAGACGATGAGCAGCAGGCGATCTCGCTGTTCGGCATGATCCGCAATACCCATAAGCTTCATCCGGAAGGTACGGTGGTTGCGTATTCTGATAATTCCTCTGTGATTGAAGGCGCGCGCATTGAGCGTTTCTATCCGCGCACCGATGGTGGCTATGCCTATAGAGATGAGTTGACGCACACCTTGATGAAAGTGGAAACGCATAACCATCCCACGGCAATCTCGCCTTACGCCGGTGCTGCCACTGGAGCGGGTGGCGAGATACGCGATGAAGGTGCGACTGGTGCGGGTTCCAAACCCAAGGCAGGGCTAACTGGGTTCTCTGTGTCAAATTTGAATATTCCTGGCTTTGAACAGCCGTGGGAAATTGCCAGCGGCGCTCTCGCTAACTCTCTTCCGGGTGGAGATGGAGCTCATCCGATTTATGGCAAGCCGTCACGCATCGCTTCCGCCTTGCAGATCATGCTGGAAGGACCACTTGGTGGTGCAGCGTTCAATAATGAGTTTGGCCGTCCAAATCTTGCAGGTTATTTCCGCACCTTTGAAGAGACCGTCAACGACGAGGTGCGCGGGTACCACAAGCCCATCATGCTGGCGGGTGGGGTGGGCAGTATCGCGGCGCAGCATACTCACAAACATGCGTTACCTGTGGGCGCGCTACTGATCCAACTGGGCGGGGCAGGGATGTTGATCGGTCTGGGCGGCGGTGCAGCATCCAGTATGGATACAGGTTCCAATACGGAAAATCTGGATTTTGCTTCGGTGCAACGCGGTAATCCGGAGATGCAACGTCGCGCGCAGGAAGTGATTGATCGTTGCTGGCAGATGGGTAACAACAACATTATCTGGTCCATACACGATGTTGGTGCGGGCGGTATTTCCAATGCTTTGCCGGAACTAGTGCATGGCGGTGGACGCGGTGCTCGTTTTGAATTGCGTGCGGTTCCTTCTGAAGAACGCGGTATGTCGCCCATGCAGATTTGGAGCAACGAAGCGCAGGAGCGCTATGTACTGGCGATTGATCCGGCACGTTTAGATGAGTTCAAAGCCTTGTGCGAGCGTGAGCGCTGTCCCTTCGCAGTATTGGGGCATGCAATTACCGATGACCAATTGATCGTGCATGACGAATTATTTAAAAATAATGCGGTGGATATGCCGTTGTCAGTACTGTTGGGCAAGCCTCCTAAAATGACGCGTAATGTAAAGCGTGAGGTTGTGAAGCTTCCTGCATTTGATGTCAGCAAAATAAATCTTAAAGATGCAATTGAGCGCACGTTGCGCTTACCCTCCGTGGCCGACAAAACTTTCCTTGTCAGTATCGGTGACCGTACTGTGGGTGGCTTGACTGCACGCGACCAGATGGTGGGGCCGTGGCAAGTTCCAGTCGCGGATGTGGCAGTTACTTTGATGGGCTTCAATACGGCACTGGGCGAGGCTTTTGCTTTGGGTGAGCGCACACCGCTGGCGGTGTTGAACGCACCAGCTTCCGGGCGAATGGCTGTGGGCGAGGCAATTACCAACATTGCAGCGGCGCGCATCGAAAAAATTGGCGACATCAAGCTATCGGCCAACTGGATGGCCGCCGCTGGCCATCACGGCGAAGATGCAGCGCTGTTTGACACCGTACGTGCGGTGGGCATGGAACTGTGCCCGCAACTTGGCATTAGTATTCCAGTGGGTAAGGATTCCATGTCCATGCGTACAGCATGGCAGGAAGGCACCGAGAAGAAGGCGGTAACGGCTCCATTGTCGCTGATCGTGACAGCCTTTGCGCCGTGCATGGATGCACATTTAACAATGACGCCGCAATTGGCAGCCAATTTAGACACTGTATTGCTACTGATTGATCTGGGCGAGGGCAGAAACCGAATGGGCGGCTCGGCGCTGGCGCAAGTGTATAAGCAGGTGGGTAATATTGGGCCCGATTTGGATGATGCGGGCAAGCTGAAAATATTTTTCGACGTTATTCAGCGCCTGAATGGTGAGGGCAAGTTGCTGGCTTATCATGACCGTTCGGACGGTGGCTTGTTTACCACGCTGTGCGAAATGGCATTTGTTAGCCATATCGGTCTGACCATAAATATTGATGAATTGGCGGGAGATAACCTAAGTATATTGTTTAACGAAGAGCTGGGTGCGGTGGTGCAGGTAAATTGCCGCGATTTGCAGTATGTACTAGACGTGTGCCATAGCGCTGGGCTTGCAGCGGTACGTTCGATAGCTACACTGAATATGAGCGGCATGATAGATATCGTGCAACAAGATAAAGTATTGTTCAGCGAGGCTGGCGTAAAGCTGAGGCGTATCTGGTCGGAAACGACTTACCGGATGCAGAAACTACGTGACAACCCGGCTTGCGCCCAGCAGGAATATGACCGCGTCCTGGATGCTGCCGATCCTGGCTTGCATATGAAACTCACTTACGACCTGAACGAAAATATTACTGCGCCCGCGCTGTTGAAATTACGTCCTCCGATCGCAATTTTGCGTGAACAGGGTGTAAACGGCCATGTTGAGATGGCGGCGGCATTTGACCGAGCTGGCTTTGCTGCGGTAGACGTGCATATGAGCGACATCATCACTGGCCGCGTGAAATTGGCGAATTTTAAAGGGGTGGCGGCGTGTGGCGGTTTTTCTTATGGCGATGTACTCGGGGCGGGTAAAGGCTGGGCAAAATCCATCTTGTTCAATCCGCGCGCGCGTGATGAGTTCGAAGCCTTCTTCAATCGCGATGATACTTTTGCTCTGGGCGTGTGTAATGGCTGTCAGATGATGAGCAATTTGCATGAAATTATTCCAGGAGCAGAACATTGGGCTCATTTTGAGCGGAATGTGTCAGAGCAGTTTGAGGCGCGTTTCGTGATGGTGGAAGTGCAGCCCTCGCCCTCGATCTTGTTTGATGGCATGGCAGGGAGTCGTATGCCGATCGTGGTGGCGCACGGCGAGGGATATGCCAATTTTGGTAACGACAAACGTTTGAAGGCGGCGAAACAACTGGTCACACTACGCTATGTGAACAATTACGGTCAGCCGACAGATATTTATCCGCTTAATCCCAACGGTTCGCCACAAGGTATTACCGGACTGACCACCGCTAATGGACGATTCAGTATTATGATGCCGCACCCAGAACGGCTGTTCCGAGCCTTACAGTATTCATGGCGTCCAGCAGAATGGAAGGAGAATGGAGCATGGTTAAAAATGTTTCAGAATGCGCGCAAATGGGTTAGTTAATCGTTTGCAAATGTGCATGCAAAATAAAAAGGCGACCTAAGGTCGCCTTTTATTTTTACTTAAATCAGTTTATTCAATCTTTGCTTTGGCACGCATGTCAGCGACAGCTTTGAGTATTGCTTGTTGTTGCAAGCGTTTCAATATGTTCCCTTTTACATCCCGGTAATCAGGGAATTTGAAATCACGCACACCTTCTTGCTTAATCAGATGCCAGCCAGCCTCAGATTTTACTGGTTCACTTACCCCATCCTTTTTAAGACTTACCAGCGCATCAGCAAATGTTGGCGTGAAATTGCCTGGCAGAGCCCAACCCAGTGCACCACCATTGTCACGCGAACCCTGATCCAAGGAATGTTTTTTTGCCAGCTCTTCAAACTTTCCCTTCTTTTTTAATTGGGCGGCAATCGATTTCGCTTCACTTTCAGTTTTTACCAAAATGTGTCGTGTGTTGTATTCCTTGCCTCCAGTTGTTTTTTTGATATTTTCAAATTCTTGCTTGATCAAGTCTTCGCTAATTGGGTGATTAATAAGGTAATTCTGTAAAAATGCATTGACAAGAACAGTCTGTTTGGCTAGCTCAAATTGACTAATGGTTTCGGGTAGTTTATCGAAACCCTGCTTTACCGCTTCTTGTGCCATTATTTCACGGTTGACTAATTCCTCTTTAATTGCAGAACGCAGTTCAGGAGAATCTTCGGTTCCTTTAGAAGCGGCAGTCTTAACATGCATGTCAAGGCTAGCTTGCGAGATGATGGTGCCATTCACTACCGCGACAGGTTTGTGTTGCGCATAAGCCTGATTCACTGCAAGTGCAGAAAACAGAGTGATAGTGGCAAGTTTTGAAAATTTGAGCATCGTTCTGTCCTTAAAGTTAGAAAGTTAAATTAAAAATTATATTTCTTCTGGTGTATAGGCAGCAATTGCCAGTGCATGAATTTCATGCTTCATCATGTCTCCCAACGCGGAATATACCATACGGTGACGTGTCAAAGTTGGCATGCTGGTAAACTGTGGGGACACAATCAGAAGGCGATAATGTCCACCACCACCACGAGCGCCAACATGTCCTGCATGCTTATGACTATCATCGACAATTTCTATTTTTGTGGGTTGAAGCGCCGCAAGGAGGCTATTCATCTGCTCTATGCGGATGTTTGAGTGATCGGATGCGGGATGGTTCATATTGGAAATACTTTCTTAAACGGTTTGACCTGCATTTGAACATAAACCCCAGCGGCCATATAGGGGTCAGCCTGTGCCCATGTTTCCGCGTCCTTTAAATTAGCAAATTCCGCCACGATCAAGCTGCCGGAAAAGCCTGCAGCACCTGGGTCAACAGCATCCACAGATGGAAAAGGGCCAGCCAGAATTAAACGCCCTTCGTTTTGCAGTGCCTGTAACCTTGCTAGGTGTGCAGGTCGTGCTGCCAGACGTTTTGTTAGACTGTCAGGTACATCATGGCCAATAATGGTGTATAGCATTTAACTTCTTTCTTCCTCTTCATTCATGTATTTCGACAGCGCCATTGCTTGCAGCAATACGAATACTAGCATCATTCCAGTGGCACCGAAGAGTTTGAAATTAACCCATGCATCTGTAGAAAAATTAATTGCAATATATAAGTTTACGACGCTGAGATGGCGAAGAACAAATCCTAACCGACATAAACTGGATTTTACACTTTAAGCTGGGAGTGGAAGTTTTTCTTGCGGCAAAGTTCGCATCAAAAAGAAAACTGAAAAAACCGAAATGCCTGCGGCGCAGATTACGCTGTTATGAAAGATTGATTTTTATAAGTGATTAGTCCGAATTGCTTTAAAAACGCATCGGACTAATATTTTTGTAATGTCCAAGCAAAATACTTGTTATCGAATTTCACGCAATCGAAAATTCTGCTCAGATTCACGCCAATCGATAATTGCATTTTTACCGGCTGACGGAAAATCAGTGATTACAGCTTCTCGTTTCAGGCCACGAATAAATTCACCTGCAGGAACCACAACGGTGAAACGCGTAGGCTCGCCAATCGCTACGTCCTTCACAAAAAGCTGGAGTGTGTGCTCGCCTTCACCTAAAAGATTAAAATTAAGTAGCTGACTAAAACCCGCGTTTTGATGGCCACAGACTGATGTTACATCGCCTCTGGCTGATTCGCCCCCAACGCGTACACGCTCTCCACCATCAATGCTAATTTCAACACGGTCGGCCACACATGCCCAACCAGAGATCAGCCCCACCCCGCTCTGAGTGCTCCCTGGTGAGGGATTTTCGATAAGCGCTTTTCCGGCTTGCTCTAAGGTAAGCACAACAAATTCTTTCGTTAAGGTAGTCGTGTTCATGGACTGACCGTCTAAATTGTCACCCGGTTCTCCTACGGCGGAAAGTTTGTACACGCCTGGACCAAAATTTCCAAGGAAAATACTTTGGACGACTGGCCCTTCGTTAGCCCCTAAAAATCCACAAAGGGGCGAGAAACCATAGCGGACTCTTTTTACGACAACATTGAATCCATCGATAGTAACCAATGGAGAACCGAGAATTTTTTGCTCATCAAGTTCGGGGATTGTTGTATAGCATGTAACACGATATACCGTTGCGACAACCGCAGTACCGTCGTTGCTAACGCCTGGTTCTGTTGTGATGCTCACAGGGTATTTAGGATATATCTCTATATTGGGTTTATCACGATCAGTGAGTTTGGGTAATACACTTTGCGCATTGGCGTCAACGGTAATACAAGCCGCCAGAAGCATCACCGCTAAATAAAATCGGCTGTGTAGTTTAGTTTCCATATATTTCTACCTCTCTCCAAGCGAGCCACGAACTGCCCGTTGTATCAGATGATATTCGAACTGTAAGGCCTGCAGCCGTGCCACGTGTGCGGGGTGTGTTGCTAGATGTTTTGTTAGACTGTCAGGTACATCATGGCCGATAATGGTATATAAAATTTAACTATTTTCTTCCTCTTCATTCATGTATTTCGACAGCGCCATTGCTTGCAGCAATACGAATACTAGCATCATTCCGGTGGCACCGAAGAGTTTGAAATTAACCCAAGCATCTGTAGAAAAGTTGAATGCGACATATAAATTTACAACACCGAGTATGACAAAAAATAGACTCCAGCCCAAGTTGACTTGGTTCCATACCTTAGTTGGAAGCGTGAGTTTTTCCTGCAGTAAAGAACGCATCAGGTTCTTTTTTAAGAATAGATTGGAACCCAACAGTATGGTGGCGAACACCCAATACAAAATAGTGGGTTTAAATTTAATAAATGTCTCATCGTGAAGAATAAGTGTCGCGCCACCAAATACGGCAATGATGGCAAAGCTTACCCATAGCATGGTATCTACCTTGCCATGCCGCCATTTAACCCACCCAATTTGGGCAATAATGGCGGCAATTGCAGTACCTGTGGCAACATAAATGTTGAACATTTTGAAAGCGACAAAGAACAGAATAACGGGGAACAGGTCGAAGAATAATTTCATGGTGATAAATTATGGAGGGGAATTATTTTCGGTCTAGTGTCAGTGCGGCGGAGTTGATGCAGTAGCGTAGTCCGGTTGGTTTCGGCCCATCTTCGAATACATGACCAAGATGGGCATCACAGCGGCTGCACAACACTTCCGCGCGCTCCATGCCATGACTGTCATCTTTTTTTACAGAGATGCTGTCAGGCTGGTGCGGCTGCCAGAAACTGGGCCAGCCGCTGCCGGATTCGTATTTCACATCTGAATCGAACAGTGAGTGACCACAGCACACACAACGATACAGTCCACTGTCATGGCAATCCCAATACGTACCAGTAAATGCGGGTTCAGTGCCGCACTGGCGGCATACTTTGTATTGTTCAGGGGTAAGCTCGTCGCGCCAGATTGCGTCTGATTTTTGGATTTTTTCGCTCATTTAGGTAATCTTGAAAATAGGGAATCTGGCAAACCTTCTCCCAAACTTCTCATGTCAGTACAAGGTGTTTGGCAGGGTTGAAATTGAGTTAACGAATGATGGTTGCTCACAGCACCTCTCCGGCATGGTCAGCCAGACGTGAACGTTCCCCTCTTTGTAAGGTGACATGCCCACTGTGTTGCCAACCCTTGAAGCGATCCACTACATAAGTCAACCCGGAGCTGCCTTCGGTCAGGTAAGGTGTATCAATCTGTGCGATGTTGCCCATACATACTACCTTGGTGCCTGGGCCAGCGCGTGTGATAAGCGTTTTCATCTGTTTGGGTGTGAGGTTTTGGGCTTCATCAATGATCAGATATTTATTCAAAAAAGTTCGACCACGCATGAAGTTAAGGGACTTTATCTTGATGCGCGAACGGATCAGGTCGCGCGTGGCGGCTCGCCCCCATTCCCCGCTTTCGGCGCTAGGTTGGTTGAGTACATCCAAATTGTCATCTAGTGCGCCCATCCAGGGCGACATTTTCTCTTCCTCGGTACCGGGTAAAAAACCAATGTCTTCACCAACCGGCACGGTGACGCGGGTCATGATGATTTCTGAATACAATTTTTGTTCCAGCATTTGCTCTAATCCAGCGGCAAGAGTTAGCAGGGTCTTGCCGGTACCAGCCTGACCGAGCAGGGTGACAAAGTCAATTTCCGGATTCATCAAAAGATTGAGCACAAAGCTTTGCTCGCGATTCCGTGCCGTAATTCCCCAAATTGCATTTTTCGTATGAGTATGGTCAGTCAAAGTGCGCAACATAGCAGTGTTGTCATTCTGTTCTGTGACTACCGCATAGAAAGGATTGTTGCCGTCCTCTTGATAGACAAACTGATTTAACAGCATGTCTCGGCATAGCGGCCCTTGAATATCGTAAAAAGTGTGTTCACCTTGCGACCCGGATTTCATGTTCTTGCCATGCTTGTCCCAGAAATCCTGCGGTAACGCCAGTACGCCGGTGTAAAGCAGGTCGGTATCTTCCAGCACCTTGTCATTAAAATAATCCTGTGCATCCAGTCCCAACGCACGCGCTTTAATGCGCATGTTGATATCCTTGCTGACCAAGATTACGGAACGCTTGGGCTGCTGATTGTGGAGGAACATGACTACCCCGAGGATAGCGTTGTCGGCTTTGCCGATCGCCATATTGGCAGGCAATTCGCTGGTGATGAACTGGGTTTGTAAAAACAGGCGGCCGGTAGCGGCCTTGTTGCCTGGCGTTTGTAATGGCACGCCGACATCAATGTTTTGTGTGCTTTCGCTTATTAAAGAGTCGAGGAACCGGCTAGCCTGCCGGGCATTGCGTGCGACTTCAGTCATGCCTTTTTTATTATTGTCCAGCTCTTCCAGCACAAATATCGGTAAGTAAATGTCATGTTCCTCAAAACGAAACAGGCTGGTTGGATCGTGCATTAGCACATTGGTATCCAACACAAATAACTTGGTAGTAAGGTTTGCAGCCAATGTTTTTTTTGGGGGCATGATGTTCCTTATGTGGTTAGAGATTGCACGAATTGCAGTACTTCCTGAGCATGGCCGTCAACTTTAACACTGCGCCATTCACCGCGCAGTATGCCGTCTCGATCGAGCACAAAAGTGCTGCGCTCAATGCCTCGCACTTGTTTACCATACAGATTCTTCAGCTTGATTACGCCGAATTGTTCACATACTGTTTCGTCTGAATCGACAAGTAGAGCGAACGGCAGGCTGAACTTGGCTTTGAATTTTTCATGCGATTCTATGCTGTCGCGTGAAATACCAACTACTTCACAATCAGCTTTTTTAAAATCTGCATACAGATCGCGGAATTGCTGGCTCTCAGTCGTGCAACCCGGCGTGTCGTCCTTGGGGTAGAAATAAATCACTAGCGATTTGTCGCGTGCGGCAAAAAGTTTGAAAGTTACGCTGCCCGTGGCTGGTATTTCGAAATCGTCAATCTGTTGATTAAGCATTTAGGTAATTCCACATTTAGGAGATGCCATTGTTGACAAAATTCCCGTACAAGGCAAGCATCTCATGGACTAATGCGTGAAAAGCATATTCGTTCAGCGTGATGAAGGTCAGGTAATTGCCCCGTCCTGTTTGATTAAATCCACTTCTGAGGATGGCACGGAAGCGGGTTGGAGCTGCAGTGAGCAGATGGGATATCAATCTCGACAGGCAAAGACGGGTAATTTGAGCGGAGAACACAAGACAGGATAAATATATCCCCAAGGGCCTACCGTTTTGAGAATGCTTGATGGCCTGATATTCAAATTACATGTGCCAGCACGGAAAATTACGCAAAAAACTCTACCGCCTCACTTAAATCACGCGTGCGCTTGAATGGCGGCAAGCTCTGCCATATGCGCTTGCCGTAGGATTTTGCTATCAAACGCGGGTCACAGATCATCAGTACGCCGCGATCGGTCTCGTCTCGAATCAAGCGTCCCGCACCTTGCTTAAGATTAATTACCGTGCGGGGTAATTGATATTCCATGAAGGCGTTACGTCCCTGGCTGGTTATCAGTGCTAGGCGCGCCGCCAGCACCGGGTCATCCGGTGGAGCGAACGGCAGTTTGTCAATTACAACTAGCGAAAGAGCTTCGCCGCGCACATCTACGCCTTCCCAAAACGACTGGCTGCCCAGCAGTATGGCGTTGCCATGTTCGCGGAAGCGGCTCAACAGCTCATTACGCGAACCTTCGCCTTGCAACATCAACGGAAAGTCAAGATTCTTGCGTTCGAACTCAGCCGTTAAAATCTCATGAGCGCGCTGCATGGCGCGCAAGCTGGTGAACAGCAAAAATGCACGTCCCTTGCTGGCTTCGATCAACGGAAGAGCCGCCTGCACCACCGCTTCGGTATAGCCAAAACTATTAGGGTCTAGCATATTTTGTGGCACATATAGCAACGCCTGTTCAGGGTAGTTGAAAGGGCTATCCCAGCACGCGGTTTGAGCTTCCAATAACCCCATTTCGGATTGATAGTGCGAGAAATCCTGCTTCACTGTGATTGTGGCTGACGTGAAAATCCATGCACGTGGGTGGCCATTAATTTGCTTGGAAAATATTTCCGCTATCGACAACGGCGTTGTGTTGAGTTGCACGGATTGGTGGAATATTTCCAGCCAGCGCACCCTATCCACTTGTTCTTTGTCCTGCCACTGTAAAATTTTCTGCGCTATCACCAGCCCCCGTTGCCAGCAACTTTCCAGTCCCTCGCTACGCTCAGCTTGCTTCTCCAACAAGCTGTTAACCTGCTTAAGCTTTTCGTTCAACACGACTATAGCCTCTGCCCAGCCGGATAAATCTTCAATGGCGATGGCAGTCACGCGCCCCTCGCTCTGTTTGAACACCAGGCGCAAGTCGCGCGCGGCTTTGTCCAGCGCGTCTGTGGCGGTGGGAAGCGCGGCAAAGTCTTTAGCCGAAATCGCCGCCTCCAGCCGCGCATCTCGTGCCAGCTCGATGATTTGTGACGTCGAAATACTCTCGCCAAAAAACAAGCTGGCGGTCTCGGGCAATTGGTGTGCTTCGTCGAAAATAACCGTATTGCAGGCTGGCAGCAATTCCGCCAGACCTTCGTCGCGCAGCATCAAATCGGCGAAAAACAAATGATGGTTCACCACCACCACATCGGCCTTCATCGCCTCTTTGCGCGCTTTAAGTACAAAGCAATCTTTATGATGCGGGCACTCCTGCCCCAGGCAGTTATCGCGTGTGGAAGTCACCTGCATCCAGATAAGAGCATTCTCTGGCACATCGCTCACACCGCTCTTGTCGCCGGATTGGGTGATTTTTGCGTATTTCGCAATTTTGGCTAGATGGCGTGCATCCTCGCGCGTGGTAAAGCGGCCATCAGACTGTGTGCGTTCGAGGTGATAATGGCACAGGTAATTGGAACGACCCTTAAGCAAGGCTATCGAAACCGGTACTTTGAGCGCATCACGCACCGTGGGTAAATCGCGTTGGAACAGTTGATCTTGCAAATTTTTCGTGCCGGTGGAAATAATTACCTTGCCACCGGCGAGCAGGGCAGGGACGAGATAGGCGAAAGTCTTGCCTGTTCCTGTGCCTGCTTCTGCGATAAGTTGTCCGTTTACGGTAATTGCCTGTGCGATGGCTTGCGCCATTTCAACCTGCTGTGGACGCGCGCGAAAATTGGGGATGTGCTCTGCCAACGCACCATCAGGCGAAAATAGTAATGCGATTTTTTTATCTATCATTGTTAAAACAGTAGTCCAACGAGTCAAGCAGCGAAATGATTTGCATGGTATCACTGCATGAAAGCAACAGGTGAAGGATAACCGGGGCAGGCTGCTAGCTGCTCACCCAGAACCCGTTACCCTCTTAAACGACTATTACCGTTAATTGAGAAGGCACTGAACTTCTTCCGCCTTCGACACTCATAACTGCTACAATCTGCTAAGTTTTGTAGCAGATCATATCGAAACCGGGGGCGACTTGGCTTCGACGTGGGTTGCAAAGCAGTGTAGGGCATACCGAGGACCCGCAACCTCGTAAATCAGCTGGAAAACCAATAGTCGCAAACGACGAAAAGTACTCTTTAGCCGCGTAAGTGGTTAAACCTCACACCCTGCTGTCCGTGGAGGGGCTCAAGGTCGTAAGGCCGCGATGAGTGAGGTCATTAACACGGAATCGTGTCATGCAGGGTTACTTTGTATGGCATTAGATTTAGGTAACTCGTTTGGTAGCAGCCTGTCAGTTGGCGTCTATCAGATAAAATTAAAGAACTTGACTAAGTATGTAGAACTGCCTGTAGAGTGCTTGCGGACGCGGGTTCAATTCCCGCCGCCTCCACCAATTTAGTGTTTTAAGCCGTCCAAAGAAGTCCATAAAACCCGCACAGTCACAGGCTCTGCGGGTTTTTTTTGCCCAATCCAGTCTTAAGCCATCTATTGACATCAAGGGGCAGCTGGGGGCAACATTGGGGAATGCTGACTAATAACCGAGAGGTGTTGCCCCCATGTCTCTAACCGATACCGCTGTAAAGAACGTAAAGCCCGGCGACAAGACCGCCCGCCTGTTTGATGGTGGTGGCCTGTATCTGGAAGTTGCCCCCGCTGGGGGCAAGTGGTGGCGGCTCAAGTATCGCTATGACGGCAAGGAAAAACGGCTGTCCCTTGGCGTCTACCCTGACGTGAGCCTGAAAGATGCCAGACAACGCCGGAGTGATGCGCGCAAGTTGCTGGCTGATGGAGTAGACCCCAGCGAAAACCGCAAGGCCGTAAAAGCCGCAAAGACCGAGCGGGGAGCTAACAGCTTTGAAGTAATTGCGCGTGAATGGTTTGCGAAGAATTCCGCCACCTGGTCAGAGAATCACGGCAGCCGAATTATCCGGCGGCTGGAGCGCGATATTTTCCCGTGGATAGGCGGTAGGCCGATTGCCGAGATAAAAGCACAGGAATTGCTGGCAACCCTTCGCAGAGTCGAAGAACGCGGCGCAGTGGAAACCGCACACCGTGCGCACCAAAATTGCGGCCAAGTATTCCGCTATGCCATTGCAACTGGCCGCGCCGAACGAGACCCCTCCCCTGACCTCAAGGGCGCATTGCCCCCGGTGAAACAATCGCACCATGCGGCCATTACCGATCCTAAGGCCGTTGGCGATCTGCTACGCGCCATGGATGGCTATCAGGGTGCTTTCGTTACCAAGTGTGCCCTGCGCCTTGCCCCGCTGGTATTCGTGCGCCCCGGTGAACTGCGCAGGGCGGAGTGGACGGAAATTGACTTTGACAAGGCGGAGTGGAACATTCCCGCCGCGCGGATGAAGATGCGCGAACCGCACCTTGTTCCTCTTTCAACCCAAGCGGTGGAAATTCTGCGCGAACTTCACGCGCTGACTGGTGACGGGCGCTATGTGTTTCCGGGGGCGCGCAGCAATGGCAGGCCGATGAGTGATAATGCAGTGCTGGCCGCACTGCGGCGCATGGGCTTTGCCAAGGATGAAATGAGCGGCCACGGTTTCCGTGCAATGGCACGTACCATCCTTGACGAAGTGCTGGGGGTGCGCCCGGACTTCATCGAACACCAGCTTGCCCATGCCGTACGTGACCCGAACGGGCGCGCATACAACCGTACTGCGCACCTTGCCGAGCGCCGGAAGATGATGCAGCTATGGGCGGACTATCTGGATAAGCTAAAGGTTGGGGCGGAAGTTATACCGCTGTGCGCATAATTTAAAAGGTTTATGCGGGGCAGCATACTTGTAACACAATACTTAAAATTTTTTGAAGGTCACGCAGAAAGGCATAAAAATGCAAAAAACGCGTAAAAATGTACTAAAAAACGATAATATCTCAATAGAATATAAATAGATATGATGAATAAAATCAACACATTATAGCAAGTTAAGTGGCAGTGTCCAATTTTTTGGCGGAAAAATAGAAGTTGAGTTACCATACTCAGCTGCAATGCATCTAGTGGTACACATTGCAACAAACCACTAGGCATAGCGTAAGAGAAAGAAAAGGGTAGGTCTCAAGCTTCCCTTTTCCTTGTTACATGGCAGTAAACCGCCTTTCGGATTTCATTACGGAACTCCAAGGCGATCATAGGCTATTTAAGCACACTTGCGCAACATACCGCATATATGGTATGCGACTCAATTGGACGAGGATAGACTATAACAATCCTTCTTTGAACCTTTTTCTGGTTCTGGTGGGATTGGTTTTGCTGCCTTTCAATGATGTTATTTGAAAGGAATTAATTGAATTACTCAACAAGTAAAAACGACGCGCCAATCCATAAATCTTCCAAACTTTTTCTTCGCCTTACCGATGTCACGCAAATTATTGGCGTATCAGGCTCCAGCATTTGGGCATGGACTAAAGCTGGAAGGTTCCCGAAGCCTCACAAAATATCTGGCAACGTCACGGCATGGGCTTCTGCTGATGTAGAGCGATGGGCTGCTGAACGTATAGCTGATTCGCATAAAAAGTAATCAACCCAGATTGTCCATTCGAGCACGCATCATTGAAAATAATAAAAATTTCTAATGAATACCATTAGATTTATTTTATTGGATTCGTGCCTCTAATGGCCAATCTGGGATCAACTTGGAAGGGTAATAAAACGATTATTTTTAGTTTATATGGGAATTCACTATGGTCATTATGCAAGCCACAATGGAAAGAGGCGCTACTGAGAAGAGCGCCCCACTACAACAACATTCCAAAGAAAATTATTCATTAAAAACGCTCACATTAACTTTATGCAAGGAAGAGGCACGCTTGGACACGCGCTTACTGGCGAAGCATTTGGGCAACACGCCCAAAGCCATAATTAAATTAGTGGACAAGCACAAGCAATGTTTCAGTGAGCTTGGAAAGGTGGTATTTGAAATCTCACCTTTACCGAGTGGACAGCGTGAAAGGTATGGAGCATTAAACGAAGACCAGTGTTATTTGGTGCTTACATTTAGCCGCAACACGGCCAAAGTAAAAGATTTGAAGGTCAAAATGGTTAAAGTGTTTGGTGAGGCACGAAAAGCGCGAGAGCTACGCCATACAGAATACCTGCCAACCTACCACCAGCTTCATGACCAGATTAAAGTTTTGGCCGATGGTTCGCCAAATGAACAGCTAATTCACATGAATTTTAACAAGCTGCTTAACAAAGTTTCTGGAATCAAAGCAGGCATGCGAAGTATGGCAAATCTGCCGACACAATCACTGCTGATAGTAGCTCAATTAATGACACTACAGGCTATGCAATCAGCATCGGATCATAAAGACGGGTACGCCTTAGCAAAGGATGCAACCATGCCTCTGCTGGCGCTTACGGCTGGCAATGTGTTGCAGTTGAAGACCCCGTGATGGTTGCGCTATATGAAAACAAAATCAAACCTTAAACATCCTTACTGTGCAACTGAGCACAGGATAATAGATTCGCCTGCTTATGCTGATATGACGTTTTCCGCACGCTCCCTGCTAGTGCTAATAACCCGACAATTGACTAAGGACAACAACGGCCATTTACAAGCAACATTTACATACATGAAACAGTACGGATTCAGTGTCAACACGCTGAGCCGTGCAACGCATGAATTGATAGCGCACGGTTTTATATACAAAACAAAAAGCGGTGGATTCCATCTAGGGGCTGCGCAGTTTGCAGTAACTTGGCTGACAGTCAAAAACACTCACGGCATTTTTATGACCGGTTTTAAGTCTTGCGCGTGGCGGGACTGGCTACCGTCTGAAAAAAAAACTCGCCCCCCAAAAGTGATGGCTTATAGCCTCAAAAATGGTGAGTTGACCACGCCTACAAGCCCCAAGAGTGAGGCTAGACCGTACCCCAAAAGTGAACATAATGAATATGTACCAATAGATGGGGTTTTTATAGGGGTTAAGTCAGTGAGAAAGAAAGTAACCAGTGAGAACTGTGCAATCGAATATGTAAGAACTCCAGCCCCTGAGTATGAACCTGAATGTTTTGATGGTGAAATTATTAGCCGTGAGCATTACGCTTCTGACTGGGATTATGAACGCGGTGAATTTATCGCTAATGGTGGAACGTAAAAAACACGGTGTTAAATATTGAAATCATAGCGGCTCCAATATTTAGCACTGGAGATAGACGTTTGACCATCAAGACCGCTGAAGCTCATTATCAAGGGCTAGAGTGCGGCGGTTGTAGCAATCTTAAGCAACAAGGCACATGTTGCAATTAAAGACGGACAGCGGCTGTTCCAGTGGGCTTGCAAGGTAGGTTACAGGCAGGCCATTATGTGTAGGTTATGGATTAGAGCGGGTAATGGTTGCGCCGCCTGAATGTGAGCTAAATTAGAAAGGTGAATTATGGCAACGAATAAGAGCAAAGCAAAACCAGAGGTAAAACCTGCTGATGCCAAGCACGATTCCAACACATTAGAGGTAGCTAAAAAAACTGACGAAACCAAAGCAGAAGCTTTAGCACGAAAAGTAATTATGCCCAGCGTAACTGGCGCGGTAACAATGCAAGCCTTCAAAAAGAACTTTGGTGAAGTAGATTTAATGGCGCTTATCGAAGCAACGCAGGTTCAAATCCAAGCGGTGAAAGATGGGGATATGAAGCGCACAGAATCGATGCTGATAACTCAGGCGCATACCCTTGATACGATATTCAACGAACTGGCACGTCGGGCAGCATTGAACATGGGCGAGTATATCAACACCACTGATACCTATTTGCGCCTTGCCCTCAAAGCCCAGTCGCAATGCCGGGCAACACTTGAGACACTGGCTGAGATCAAGAATCCCCAGCCCACGGCATTCATCAAGCAACAGAATATCGGCGTTAATCAGCAAGTAAATAATGATGCCGTGCCTCTCGCGCACGGGAAAATAAAAAATCAGCCAAACGAACTATTAACAAAAGGGGTGCAACATGGCCAGACACTGGACACCAGAGCAGCGGGCGATTCAATCGGCAAAAATCCGGCAATGGCAGCCGTGGGCTAGTTCAACGGGCGCACGGACAGCGGAGGGCAAGGCCGCGTCATCACGCAATGCATACAAGGGCGGGTATAGGACAATGCTGCGGGAAATGGCTGCGTTATTGCATGAGCAGCGGGAAGGATTGAAGCGGGTTTAAACGACACTTAAAGATAGCCGTTAGTGAAAGAGCTGGCGGCTATTATGGCATAGGTGACTTTGCCACTGTCTTCCGTATTTCTTAATGCACCTACTCGCATCCTTTGAAATTTTTCTGCTTACAGTCACTTGCCATCTGCTGTGCTTCTGCGATTTGCTGGGAGGTGATCAACGTTTCAACGATGTCGCGAAGTTTTACAGCCGTTATATCGCCAGATGCAGCGGCAAGATTAAACCACATATGGGCGTGAACGAAGTCCTGCACAACACCTTTTCCTTCAAAATACAATCCGCCGAGATGAAATAATGACTTGGCATCGCCCTGTACCGCTGCCAGACGAAACCAATTCACAGCTTCTGCGTAGTTTTGCACAACACCTTGACCTTTGTAATACATCTTGCCAAGATTGTTTATCGAAGTGGCATGCCCCTGCACTGCAGCCAGACGGAACCACTTCTCCGCTTCTACATAGTTCTGTGCAACACCGTGGCCTGTGTAGTACATACTGCCAATATTGTTTTGCGCACGTACATCGCCCTGTGCTGCTGCCAGACGTAACCACTTCATGGCTTCAGCATAGTCCTGCGCAACGCCTTCACCTTTATGAAACATCACGCCAAGATTGTACTGCGACTCGGCATCACCCTGTGCTGCTGCCAGACGAAACCATTTCACAGCTTCTGCGTAGTTTTGCACAACACCTTGACCTTTGTAATACATCTTGCCAAGATTGTTTATCGAAGTGGCATGCCCCTGCACTGCAGCCAGACGGAACCACTTCTCCGCTTCTACATAGTTCTGTGCAACACCGTGGCCTGTGTAGTACATACTGCCAATATTGTTTTGCGCCTCCGCATCGCCCTGGACTGCTGCGAGTCGCGCCCTTTTAACTGCGCTTTCAAAATCATCCTCATTTATGATCAGCAATGGCATTTTCGACCTGTTTTTTCATTGCGTCCTGCTCTTGTCCGTTGAATTTATCGTCCTTAAATTCGCCTTCGTACGTAGTGCCGTCGGGTAGCGTAAGGGTGCCTTGGCCGTTGAATTTGTCGTTCTTGAACTCACCGACATATTTAGAGCCTGAGCTGTATCTATACTCTCCAAAACAATTCGTCCAAGTTGCAGTCTCGTATGTCCCAGGACAGGACGGTAGTCGGTCATACTTCACGATTGGACTAAACTTGAGGCGCAATTCACGAAAATTATTGAATAGCGCCGCATTCGGCGGCAAGGGCAACGGCTCCGATTTCTTGATGGCGCGTTCCACTGCACTGTCATATGCCGCGCTTCCACTCGGCTTAACCAATTTTGCATTTAACACCATGCCACCAGGTAGCATGGTCACTTCAAACTCCGCAATCACATCAGCTGATATATCCGGCAGCAACACGATATTGCGGCGTATCTTGGCCTGAATCTTAGCCGTATACTCATCCACCACTTTGTTTATAGCAGCTGCTCGTGCAGCGAGTGCTCTCTCTTGTTCAGCTTGTTGAGCTTGCCGCACGGCGCGCGCACGCTCCTGTTCAACTTTCGCTTGCCGCTCAGCCTGCTCCTTCTGCTCCGCCAGCCTCTTCTCCTCGGCCTGCGCCTGCGCTTTCTCTTCAGCTCGTGCCTTCTCTTCAGCTCGTGCCTTCTCCTCGACTCGTGTCTTCTCCTCGGCTAGAATTTTCTGTTCCGCCTTAGCTTTTCGTTCCTCCAATGCTTTTCTTTCCGAATTGATGCTGCGTTTGGCTAACTCTTCCACCCATTCAACGGGAACAGCGAAATTGAGGTTTTGCCCTTCGGTTATAAAAAAAGTAGTCAATCCGACTAACGCGCCGTTCTCATCGAATAGTCCGCCACCGCTGGAGCCAGGAGAGATTGCTGCGGTGATCTGGATGATGAGGTCGCCTTCAACCTCGCGCAGGCTGGAAACGATACCGTCCGAAAGCGTAAGTTCTAGGCCTTTAGGGGCGCCGATTGCAAATACCTTCGCGCCGACTTTGAGCATTTTAGTGCTGCCGACCACAACTGCCGGTGCGCCAAGACCCACGACGCGAAGAGAGCATACATCCCGAACCAAGTCAGAATATTGCAGGACAGCAGGAAACTTTTTATTGTTGCTGCGTACCTTGAGCTGGCTGGCATTTTTGATTACGTGGCAGTTGGTCACTACATCCCCGTCTGGCAGTACGACGCCGCTACCCAATGCAGCAATTCCTCCTTTATTGTTGATGTTTTCTACGACGACCGTACTTCTTGCGGCTTGTTCGTAAATTTCGCTAGCAGTCTTGGCGTGGACAGTGGAAGCCACAAAGAGGAGAACAACGGTAAACGCGGCATGTCGAAACGAGAGGCTCATTCGTTGATTCTCCCGTTGCATGGGATCGGTTAGTTGGTGTAGAGGGCAGGCTTGAACATGATGGCTCCCCTCTGATATTTATTGATCCTGATAATATAGCAGAAGAAATCGTTATTCAATCAAGCCAGGATGATACATGCAAGTATCAGGGCAATCCGCACGTTCGCGTGAAAGGGCATGACTTTTGTGAGCAACGAAATCTAATACAATTAATGAATTGCACTGCTTGGTGAGCAGCCATGCTAGTAGAGTAGTTGAAAAGTGTAGTTCGATTGAGTTGCAAATAAGCCATGAAAACGGGTTGGCGCAACTTGAGCAGCAGGCAAACTCAAGGGGCAACTTTGGGGGCAACAGGTCAAGCACGAACTGCATTTATCCAGCATTCATGCTGGTTGACGCTGTGTATTCGGTAGACGCCGCCCCAACGGGGTGCAACGCCGTCCTAGTGACGGCGTTTTTATTTTGTAATTCTGGGATTTATTGTCCTGTAATGTCTTGCTAAATCCAGCGCCATCCGAACACAGTGGGGGTATTGCACTAAATCGAACCGGAGATAAAGTTATGGCTGGGGGTATTGGGACTGGAAGGCTTACGGATAAAGGCGTCAAGGCATTCGTGGCGAATGCGGTACGCGGCAAAAAACTCGCCGACGGTGGTGGACTATATTTGTCCGAGCCCCTCGCTGCGCCAGCGCTCCAAGGTGACCTCGCTGAGATGCCAGCGCGCGGCCAGTTGCTTTTGATTGAGGTGGACGAAATCCATGCGCCAGCTTATTCACCGCAGTTTTTGCGGCGAATACCGCGATCAATCTCCGCAGGGCAGCCAACCGCACAAGATTGGGTGTAAATGGGCGTCCTAATGGGTGTCTCTCGAAATTGGGTGTAAATGGGTGTAGTATTGGTTCATGCTGAAAACCGACACCCTCCAGATCACCCCGGAGATCCTGAGCCTCATCGCCAGGATTGACGAGTTCAAGGGCGCCTGGCGCGCTTTGGGCAACCTCGCGCCCGATCGCCTGTCGGCGCTGCGTCGAGTGGCCACTATCGAGAGCGTCGGCTCCTCCACACGCATCGAGGGCAGCAAGCTGTCAGACCGGGAGGTGCAGCTGCTGCTGTCGAATCTGGAGATCAAGTCCTTCGCCACCCGCGACGAGCAGGAGGTGGCCGGCTACGCCGAGCTGATGGATTTGGTGTTCGCGTCCTGGCAGGACATCCCGTTCACCGAGAACCACATCAAGCAGTTGCACCAGATCCTGTTGTGCTACAGCGAGAAGGACACCTGGCATCGCGGCAACTACAAGACCAACTCGAACAGCGTCGCTGCCTTCGACGAAACCGGTGTGCAGATCGGCATCGTGTTCCAGACGGCGTCGCCCTTCGACACGCCCCGTCTGATGACAGAACTGGTGGCATGGGTGAACCAGGAGCGTGAGACGGCCCGTCTGCACCCGCTGCTGATCATCGCCCTGTGCGTCGTCGTGTTTCTGGAGATCCACCCCTTCCAGGACGGCAACGGGCGGCTTTCCCGCGTGCTGACCACGCTGCTGCTTCTGCAGGCCGGCTATGCCTATGTGCCGTACAGCTCGCTGGAAAGCGTGGTCGAGCAGAGCAAGGAAGCGTACTACCTCGCTTTACGGCAGACGCAAGGGACGATCCGCACCGAGGCACCGAACTGGCAGCCGTGGCTGATGTTCTTCCTGCGCTCCTTGGCCGAGCAGGTCCGGCGACTGGAGAAGAAGGTCGAGCGCGAGAAGATCGTGCTCGCGGCCATGCCGGAACTTCAGCTACAGATCGTCGAGTTCGCCCGCGAGCATGGTCGCGTCACCATCGGCGAGGCCATCAAGCTGACCGGGGCCAGCCGCAACACGCTCAAGCAGCATTTTCGGGTGCTGGTTGAGCGCGGCACGCTGGACCAGCACGGCAGTGGCCGTGGGGTCTGGTACGGCCTGCGCTGAAGGTTACGGACGCGGGTTCAATTCCGCGTTTTTGAAATGAACCGGGCCGGGAAAGCAGACGAGGTTGAACGGCCTTGCCGGTGACCAATCGCGGCGAAACCTGCTTGATTGACCGAAGCCGGACGGGGCGTCGGCGGGCTTTTCGATTGAGTTCGCAATGGTTCGCAGGAGCCCGCAGCGCTTCGATTCCGTACTTTCAATAGTCGTTTGATGCGGGGTACCATCCCACCACCAATGTTAAAGCCCCGACTATTTCAGTTGGGGCTTTTTCTTGCCCAGTCGACCAGCTTCCTTGATATGGCACGTGTACTTTTCGGATTGCGCAAGACGACTCTCAAAGGCTTCGGCTCACTCTTTGTTTACTCATGTCAGGACGCGGCCTTGTTGCCCATTGGCTCGCCTAAAATTGAGTAATGAGCGCATCCGATGCCCCATTCCTGCCCTCAGCTCATGATGCTGGTTTGCCCCCCAAGGGCAGAGGCGATTGCAGACCCGGCAGTCGTGGCTGCCAAAGCCGGTCTCTGTTAGACTGATAACGATTTAGAACGACTTTGAAGCTTCAATCTGAGCGCCAATGCCATGAATTCCGAACCGTGGGTCACTGCTATCGATGTCGCCCGTCATCTGGGCGTCGTTAAAGACACCGTCTACCGCTGGCGCGAGCGCAAAGGCCTGCCCGCGCACAAGATCGGGCGACTGTGGAAATTCCAGCTGTCCGAGGTTGACGAATGGGTGCGCACAGGCGGTGCCGATGAGGACACAGCGCAAGCTGACCCAATCGCTGCGCACCGCGGTTCAGGAGAGTAAATGGATAAGTACCTGCTCAGCGAACGCGATATCTGCACCAAGTTCATCACCCCCGCCATCCAGCAAGCGGGTTGGCAGCAGCATCAATTCCGTGAAGAAGTCTGCCTCACCGATGGCCGTGTTATGGTGCGCGGCAAACTGGCTGCTCGCATTAAAAATCCTGACGCCAAAGGTGGCCCCAAACGTGCCGACTTCGTACTCTACGCTAGGCCGAATGTTCCCATTGCCATTGTCGAAGCCAAACAGGCAAAATTTTCAGTGGGGCACGGCATGCAGCAGGCATTGGCCTATGCCGAAATGCTGGATGCCCCTTTTGCCATCAGCAGCAATGGCGATGGCTTTCTGATCCATGACCGTACTGGCCTCACCCAGCCTGTCGAACGCGAATTCCAGATTAGCGACTTTCCCTCTCTGGATGATCTTTGGCCACTGTACCAACAGTGGAAAGGGTTGGCTTCGCCCGAAGCTGTCCAACTCATCGAGCAACCTTTTTATACCGATGGCAGTGGCCGTGAGCCACGTTATTACCAGCGCGTAGCCATTAACCGTGCGGTCGAAGCCATTGCCAAAGGCCAGCAACGCGTGCTGTTGGTCATGGCCACCGGCACTGGCAAAACTTACACCGCATTCCAGATCATCTGGCGCATGTGGAAAGCCAAGGCCAAAAAACGCATCTTGTTTTTGGCCGACCGCAACATCCTCATTGACCAGACCATGCAGCAAGACTTCGCCCCCTTTGGCGAGGTCATGCACAAGGTCACCAATCGCGAGATCAAAAAGAACTACGAGATCTACCTTGCCCTTTATCAGGCGGTCACCGGCAAGGAGGAATGGAAGCAGATCTACAAGCAGTTCCCTGCGGATTTCTTCGACCTGATCGTGGTTGACGAATGCCACCGAGGCAGCGCTGCTGACGATTCGGCCTGGCGTGAAGTGCTTGACTACTTCAGCAGTGCCACTCATTTGGGCTTGACTGCCACGCCCAAAGAAACCAAAGATGTCAGCAACATCAGCTACTTTGGCGACCCGATCTACACCTACTCGCTCAATCAAGGCATCGAGGATGGTTTCCTCGCCCCATACAAGGTCATCCGCATCGCCACCGACGCCGATGCTGTGGGCTACACCCCTGAGAAGGGCAAGGTCGATAAGCTGGGCAATACCGTCGAACAACGGCAGTACAATACCAAGGACTTCGACCGCAACTTGGTGCTGGAAAAGCGCACCCAGCTGGTTGCCAGCAAGGTGTGGGAATACCTCAAAGGCACCGACCCAATGGCCAAGACCATCGTCTTTTGCGATGACCAAGATCATGCCGAACGTATGCGGCAAGAGCTGGTCAAGTTGATTCCGGCCGCTGCCAGCAATCGCCGTTACGTCATGCGCATCACCGGTGATGACAACGAAGGCAAGGCCCAGCTCTCGTACTTCATCGACAACGACGAGCTTTACCCGGTCATTGCCACCACATCCAAGCTGCTCACCACCGGTGTCGATGCCAAGACCTGCAAGCTCATCGTGCTAGACCAGAACATCAACTCGATGACCGAATTCAAGCAGATCATCGGGCGGGGCACCCGGCTGCGTGAGGACTACCAGAAGCTGTATTTCACCATCATGGACTTCAAGGGCGCCACGCGCCTGTTCGCCGACCCGGATTTCGATGGCGAGCCAGTGGTGATCTACGAACCCAAACCCGACGAACCCGTGGTGCCACCAGAAGACGAGAATCCACCGGGTATTGGCGAACGCGAAACTCCACCATATCTACCTGGCGCGACAGGTGGCGATGACACCGGCGGTAATATGGGTGGAGGAGGTGGCGGCGAACGCCGCACCAAATACGTAATCGACGACGTGAACGTACGCGTGGCCGTGGTGCGTTCGCAATACCTCGATGCCGATGGCAAGCTCATCACCGAGGACTACCGCGTTCTGCTCAAGGACGACATTAAAAAAGCGCTGCAAGCCGAGTTCGGCACCATGACCGACTTCCTGCGCCGCTGGAACAGTGCCGAGCGCAAACAGGCTGTGCTGGAAGAACTGGCCGAACACGGCGTGCCGCTCGATATCCTGCAACAGGCGGTAACCAACGGCAGCGAGCTTGATGTGTTTGATCTGGTCGCACACGTAGCTTTCGACCAAAAACCACTTACTCGCCGCGAACGCGCCAACAACGTCAAGAAGCGCGATGTATTCGGCAAGTACGGTGAGCAAGCCCGCGCTGTGCTCGAAGCCCTGCTTGACAAGTTTGCCGACCACGGTGTGCAAGACATTGAAGACGCCAAGGTACTGGAGCTGCCGCCGTTTGATCAGTTCGGCAGCAAAACCCAAATCCGGCGCGGCATTTTTGGCGGCGTCGAACAATACACACAGGCCGTACACGAGCTCGAACAAGCGCTCTACGATTTACCCGGACAAAAGCAGGCTTGACCTTTAATCACCATCAGCGCTCAGGCTGAAAAATTAAGAAAAGAATTCAATGAATTTAAGCAGCACCATCAAGTCCATTCAGGACATCATGCGCAAGGACGACGGTGTCGACGGCGATGCCCAGCGCCTGGGTCAGCTCACCTGGATGCTCTTCCTCAAAGTCTTCGATCAGCGCGAAGAAGAATGGGAAGACGACAACAAGAAATACAAATCACCGCTACCCGAGCGTTACCGCTGGCGCAATTGGGCCGCCTATATCGTGGATGCCGAAGGCAAAAAGAAGCCGCAGATCGCCGCAAGCGATTTGGTGCCCTTCGTCAATAACGAGCTTTTTCCGGCCCTGAAAGAAAAAATAGACGCCAGCCAGAGCCCGCAGCACAAGGTCATCAAGCAGGTATTTGAAGACGCCAACAACTACATGAAATCCGGCCCGCAGATGCTCGCCGTGATCGAGAAGCTGGAAGACGCCATCAACTTCCACGACTTCAAAACCCGCGCCAGCCTGGGCGATGTCTACGAGCAAATGCTCAACGACCTGCGCGGCGCAGGCAATGCGGGTGAGTTCTACACCCCGCGCGCCATCACCTCCTTCATGGTGGCGCAGGTCAATCCCAGCTTAAAGAATCGTGAAACACTCATGGACCCGGCCTGCGGCACTGGCGGCTTCCTGACCGCAGCCATCGACCATTTTCGACATGAACTGGAGCGAATGAAGTCTCCTCGTCCGGAAGACAAACGCGCCATTGAAGAACTGATCCACGGCATTGAAAAAAAGCAACTGCCGCACCTGCTGTGCACCACCAATATGCTGCTGCACGGCATCGACGTGCCCAGCCAGATCGAGCACCGCAACACCCTGGGCATAGGCTGGAACGAATGGAGTGCCAACAACAAGGTTGACTGCATCATCACCAACCCGCCCTTCGGCGGCTATGAAGATGATGGTGTGGGTAGCGACTACCCGGCCGACCTGCGCACCCGCGAAACCGCCGACATGTTCATGGCGCTCATCATCAAAAAGCTGCTCAAGGTAAATGGCCGTGCCGCCGTGGTGCTGCCGGATGGGTTTTTGTTTGGCGACGGCATCAAAGGCACGCTGAAAAAGCTGCTGCTGCGCGACTGCAAGCTGCACACCATCATCCGCCTGCCCAAGGGCGTGTTCGCCCCTTACACCACCATCAAGACCAACCTGCTGTTCTTCACCAAGGGCGCCACGGTGGATGACGGCACCGAGCACTTCCACACCGACAGCATCTGGTTCTACGAGCATCCCTACCCGGCGGGCTACAAAAGCTATTCCAAAACCAAACCCATCCGGCTGGAAGAATTCAAGTCTGAGCAGGACTGGTGGGGCGACGAAACCAACGACTTTGCCGACCGTGTGGAAAATGAATTCGCCTGGAAGGTCGATTTCAAAGCCAAACGCGAGCAGGCCGATTCAGCAGCTAAACCTCACTGGAATAACGCAGAGAGACTTCTCAATCAAGCGGCCCATGCACGCAGACAAGCCAAGTATCTAAGCGACTCACTTACAGGTAGAAGAAAAAATGACGGAATATCCGAACTATTGCGAGAGCAAATAGAGGATTTGCAATCTGATCTTAAGAAGGAAAATGACGAACAGTGCATCTACACATCAGTTTTGCTTGACTGTTTGAATTCAGCATTGATCGAAATCATTCCCGAAAAAATTATTGGCAGCTTGACCCGCTCCGCTGAGCATCTTCGCAGCGTAGCCGAAGCGATTGATTTGCAAGCGCGCGATGCGCAGGCGGCAGGCGACCGCCTCTACTGGCCCATCTTCAACCTCGACCTCAAAAACCCCAACGCACCCGAAGAAGAAACCCACGACCCGGATGTGTTGCTGGAGAAATACAAAAAGCTGCTGGGCGAAATTGAAGAAACCGAAAACCAGCTCAAAAGCGAACTGGCCGCCGCGCTGGCGCATCATTTCAACACCGAGGCAGTGGAAAAATGAAGCTGACCACCCCCCCGTCCACACCCGTCGATAAGCAACTGCTGGGTGATATTCGCAGCCTCATCGAACAGAGCCGCCAACAGCTCACCGTCACAGTCAACAGCACGCTAACCATGATGCACTGGCACATCGGCCAGCGTATCCGCAACGAGGTACTGCAAGGCGAGCGCGCCGCCTATGGCGAGCAAATTGTCTCCGCACTGGCGAGACAATTGGAGGCCGACTACGGGCGCGGTTTTTCCAGCAAAAACCTGCGCCACATGCTGCGCTTTGCCGAGGCGTTTCCCGAAGCCGGGATAGTCTCGACACTGTCTAGACAATTGGCCTGGAGCCATTTTCTGGAGCTGATCTACCTGAAAGACCCACTTCAGCGTGAGTTTTATAGTCACATGTGTAGTCAGGAGCGCTGGAGTGTGCGGCTGCTGCGAGAGCGCAAGGAGTCAATGTTGTTCGAGCGCACCGCGCTTTCACGCCAGCCCGAATCGCTCATCGCCACCGAGCTGGCCACACTGCGCGAATCTGGGGAGATCACACCCGCATTACTGCTCAAAGACCCTTATGTGCTCGACTTCCTCGGCCTCACTGACCGTTATCTCGAAAAAGGTCTCGAAGATGCCATCCTGCGCGAACTGGAAAACTTTCTGCTGGAGCTAGGGGCAGGTTTCACCTTTGTCGCGCGGCAAAAACGCATTCAGATCGACAACGACGATTTCTACATCGACCTGCTGTTCTACAACCGTCGCCTCAAACGTCTTGTGGCGATTGATCTGAAACTGGGTGACTTCAAAGCCGAATACAAAGGCCAGATGGAGCTCTACCTGCGCTGGCTGGCCAAATATGAACAAGAGCCCGGCGAAGCCGCACCCTTGGGCATCATTCTATGCAGCGGCAAAAAGCAGGAGCAGATCGAACTGCTGGAGCTCGATGCCAGCGGTATCCACGTAGCCGAATACCTCACCGAACTGCCGCCCAAGGAAGTTCTGCAACAAAAACTGCACGACGCCATTGCCATATCGCGCGCCCGGCTGGAAAACCGCAGCGGGGAGCAAGCCTGATGGATACACAGCAGTTCTTGGCGGAGTTTGGGCATATTGCGAATGCGCCCAATGGTATCGTTCAATTGCGAGAGCTTGTACTTTGCTTGGCGATGCAAGGAAAGCTGATTCCGCAGGGGCCAGAAGAATCTACTTCAGCAGCATTGTTGGCAACGGTTGAGCAGGATAAGGCGCGATTAATTAGTAGTGGAGTAATCAAATCACCAAAGCCCTTGCCCGGAGTTGGCCCGAGCGATATTAGTCATGCCCTCCCATCGACTTGGGCTTGGGTCCGTTTCGGTGACATTGCCCTGCACAACTCGGGAAAGACACTTGACTCTGTCCGTAATAGCGGTTTGCCTCGCGATTACATTACGACCTCCAATCTCTATTGGGGAAGATTTGAGCTTGGCAACGTCAAGAAAATGCTCATCCGAGAGGATGAGCTTGGTAAATGCACGGCTCGAAAGAACGATTTGTTGATCTGCGAAGGTGGCGAGGCTGGTAGGGCTGCCGTATGGGTTGCCGATACAGAGGTTTGTTTTCAAAACCATGTACATCGCGCAAGGTTCTACGGAGGCATAAATCCGTTTTTTGCTTATCGTTTTTTCGAGAAGCTCAATTGCACAGGGGAAATAAACGCACATCGTAAGGGCATCGGCATTTCAAACATGTCGAGCAAGGCATTGGCCATGATTCCGTTTCCCTTGCCACCTGTGGAAGAACAATCCCGCATCGTCGCCAAAGTCGATGAGCTGATGGCCTTGTGCGACACGCTGGAAGCGCAACAGCAAGCCCGCCGCAAACTGCAAAACAATCTAAGACTATCCACCCTGCAAGCCGTCGCCAGCGCCACCAGCCCGCACGAACTGCAATTCACCTGGTTGCGCCTGGCCGAGAACTTTGGGCAGCTGTTTCATGTGCCGGAAGACGTCGTCGCGTTCAAAGGATTGATTCTTGATTTGGCAGTATTGGGCGAGTTGCTGAACATTGAGCATTGTCACAGTTCCACTGGTGACGATCTGATCAATGCAATAGCTATAAAACGCATCGAGTGGTCAAAAAATTCGACTGGGCAGGAACAAAAAGAAGCATTAGCGGTGTTGAGGAAGCTTCGCACGCAACATGTAGCTATTTCCGACGTGGGATTGCCAGAACATTGGACGTGGGCATCAATGTTGCAGGTGTCGCAAGTAATTATTGATTGCGACCATAAGACGCCAGCTTACGCTGATAGCGGAATTCATTTAATCCGCACAACCGATGTTCGCAATGGAAGTATGCGTCTTGATGCCACTAAAAAAATATCTAAGGAAAGCCACCTTGCACGCTCAAGACGGTTGACGCCACAACCTGGCGACATTTTTTTCACGCGCGAAGCCCCAATGGGTGAGGCCGCTATCGTTCCAAACGGGGAGTCCGTCTGCCTTGGTCAGCGACTTATGCTCATCAGGCTTTTTGGCCAGCTTTTCAGCAATAGATTCTTTATATACGTCATTCAAAGTCCGAGCTTTCAAAAGAGACTAAAGGTGTCGGCCATTGGGATGACGGTTAAGCACATAAATGTTGGAGATGTTGAAAATCTAATGATCCCCGTTCCACCGAGGCCCGAGCAGGATCGAATTGTTGCAATTGTTGACGATCTTTTCCGTATGTGTGACCACTATGCGGATCAGCTATCTCGAAAGCAACGTATTGCTACTAATCTTGCTATCAGTGCCGTTTCCAACCTTACAGGCATCGCCATCGAACAAGAAGAGGAACCCATGAAAGCCCCGCAAACCGAACTGATTGCCCCACTACGTTTGGGCACTGCGCCCGACATCAAAGCCCAGGCCCCACTGGCTACCATTCTGGCCCGTAACAACGGCGAAATGAGCGCCAAGGATTTATGGCAACGCTTTGGCGGAGAGGTTGACGCGTTTTATGCACAATTGAAAAACGAGGTGGCTCACGGCTGGATTCTGGAACCTGCGTCCGCCGAAATGCGCGAAAAACAAAACGACGCGGTGAGCGCCTGATATGCAGCTACAGCGCATCCGCATCCCGGCCTTCCGTAACCTGCGCGATCTAGATATCGTGTTCGATACGCACTTGCAGCCTGCTGCGGGCGCACCGCCGGATGCTCAGGCCAAACCTATCCGCAGCCACGCGCTGATCGGCCAGAATGGCACCGGCAAGTCCAATTTGATCGAGGCGCTGATCACCATCTTCCGCGATGTCGATCTGGACAGTAAAGCGGCCTTCGATTACACGCTGGAATACAGTATTCGCGGCCATGCAGTTCGCATCGAAGCGGATACCGCCAAGCAGAAGCGCCCCTTTGTGTGGGTGGACGGTGATCGCGTCAACCAAGACTACCTTAATAAAAACGATCCGCCTGAGAAGTCACCGCGCGATGAACGACGCGGCCCGCGCTTACTGCCGACACATGTCTTTGCCTACTACTCGGGTCGCAATGAGCGTATTGAGACTCTGTTTCAGGAGCATCAGCGCCGTTTCAACCAGCGCCAGGAAATCACCGCTGACGAGGTGCTGTCTGAAGATTTGCTGGAAAACTTTAGCGGCACTGAGGCCGACATTCGCGCCGTGGAAGAGGCCAAACGCCGCCGCGAGTCGCGGCTGAAGCAAGCGGGCGACGACCGTCTTCGCCGCTTGTTTTACTGCCGGGGCGGCCACAGTCAGCTGGTGCTGCTGGCGTGTTTGCTATCCGATGACCCGGTGTTTCAGAAGGTGCTCAATAACCTGCACATCGAGTCACTGGAATCGGCGTTGTTCGTTTTGAAGGAACCCCACCGCCTGCGTGAAAAACGCCGTGGCGGCAAGTTCAACGAACAGGAACTGAACGAGGGCGACCCGCGCTTCTGGTATGCGCGGGGCAATGTGGTGAGCGAATTTCTCGACAAGCTTTGGCAAGTGGCCTGGGCGCCGATTGAGCAAGAGGCCACCAAGCAGATTGACTTTCGGGGCCGCACAGAAAAGCAGAAACAGCTTTATCTGTTTGTGCCAAGCCAGGATAAACTTAAGCAACTGGGAGAATTGGTCGGCAGCACCGACAGCTTTTTCCGCTATGCCGAGGGCGCCTACATCGGCGACCTGATCGACGAAGTGCGCATCACCGTCAAGAAACGCGACGAACATGGCGGCAAGGTGAGCTTCACTCAACTATCAGAAGGCGAGCTGCAAATGCTCACCGTGCTGGGCCTGATGCGCATCACCCGCGAGGACCATTGCCTTTTCCTGCTCGACGAACCGGACACCCACCTCAACCCGATCTGGAAGCTGCGCTACTTCGACGACATTGAAGGCGTGCTGACCTCTGACGACGGCGCAATGGTGCAGGGTGAATCGCAAATCCTCATCACCACCCACGACCCCATGATGGTAGGCAGCCTCAAGCGCGAGCAGGTGCACATCCTGCGCCGCGATGCCAATCGCACGGTGGTGGATACGCCGGATGAACACCCGCAAGGCATGGGCGTGACGGGGCTGCTCAAAAGCGAGCTGTTCGGTTTGTCGTCCACGCTGGACATTGAAACCGAACGGCGACTTTTCCGGCGCAATGAGTTGTTCGTGACATCGCCGCGCACAGTGGAAGAAGACGCAGAACTTTCACGTCTTTCTGCTGAGTTGTCTGACCTCGGCTTCTCGACTTCCGATTTCCGTGATCCGGATTACGCGTTGTTCGTGAGCAAGATGGCGCAACACCGCCGCTTCCGCAAACCCGTATTGACGCCTGAAGAGCAAGCCGAACAGGATAAGATTGCCGATTCCATCATCGACGAAATCTTGCGTGAGGAGGCAGGCGAGTGATCTTCATCGACCTGGAAAATAAGTTGCCGACTGATGCTGACCTGCCTGCGAACATTCGCTGGAAGCAGAGTGACTGGGATTCGTGGCTGGCTAAATCAGCTCGTTTGGTGGGGGAGCTAGCGAAACTAGATGCCGCAGGGCAGATCAAGGATCGCAACGAGTTGATCGATAAGTATGGTGGTCATTGGGGGAAACTCAAGTCTTGGCTGTTGGCGTTGTCAAATGGCAAGTGTTGGTTCACCGAGGCGCGCGACATTGCATCGCACTTGGATGTGGAGCACTTCCGCCCGAAGAAGGCCACGCGAAACGGCAAAGGGCCAGAGCGCGATGGCTATTGGTGGCTCGCTTTCGAGTACACCAATTTACGCATTGCCGGCACCGTGCCCAATCGAAAGAAGGGCGCCTGGTTTCCGCTGCGTCACGGCTCTCGGTGCTCGACCTACGCCCATCGTTGTGAAGGGGACGAGGTTCCTCACTTCCTTGATCCGACAAACGCCCACGATGTGACGCTGTTGGCGTTTGACGAGGAAGGGAAAGCTGTGCCCGCACCGGGCATCCCACGCTGGGAAAACGTGCGGGTAAAGCGCACCGTGGAGCGCCTGAAACTCACTGAGCATCAGGCATTGGCCGAGGAGCGCCGGAAGGTCTGGCAGAGGACTGCAATGCTCATCAACAAGTACCAGCAGGCACTGTCAGAGTCACGAACCTCCGCAGCAGCGCGCGAACGAGTCAAGGCAACGGCTCGCGACATTGTTTGCCTCACCAAGCCGGAGACTGAGCTTTCGTCAGTGGCGAAGTGGTGTATCCGTTTGTGCAACGATCCGCAGCTTTCTAGGCTGGCGGGTTGAGGATTGACGATGATCGAACTTCAAGCCCCCCAGCCTGGTGAATTCCTCCTCTACGAAACCGAAGATGGCCGTGCTCGCGTCGAGTGCCGATTTGTGGAAGACACGCTTTGGCTGTCCCAGGCCATGATGGCCGATCTGTTCCAGACCTCGCCTCAGAACATCACTCTGCATCTGAAGGCGCTATACGCTGAGGGTGAAATCGCACCCGAGGCAACCTGTAAGGGTTACTTACAAGTTCGATCAGAGGGAGCGCGGCAGGTCCGGCGCGGCGTCAAGTTCTACAGTCTCGACGCCATCTTGGCCGTCGGGTATCGAGTCCGCTCCGTGCGTGGTACACAATTCCGCCGCTGGGCAACCGAGCGCCTGTCGGAATACTTGGTCAAAGGCTTCACCCTGGATGACGTGCGTCTGAAGAATCCGCCACTGGCCGGTTCAGCGGTACCAGACCGTTTTGACGAGTTGCTGGACCGCATCCGCGACATCCGTGCCAGCGAGCGCCGGATGTATCTGCGGGTGCGCGAGATATTTGCGATGGCGGCCGATTACTCGCCATCGCTCCCAGAAATCACCCAGTTCTTCCGCTTCATTCAGAACAAGCTGCACTTCGCCGTCACCGGCAAGACGGCCGCCTAACTGATTGCCGAGCGCGTAGACAGCAACTTCCCCAACATGGGCCTGATCACTTGGAAATCGGGCGGCATGCAGAAAGCGGATGTGACCGTGGCCAAGAACTATTTGCACGAGCCGGAGATTGGCGAACTCAATCGTATCGTAACGATGTGGCTGGACTTCGCAGAGGATCAGGCGCGCAGGCGCAAGGATGTATTCCTGAAAGACTGGGCCGAGAAGCTGGACGCATTCCTGCAATTCAACGAACGCGAAGTGTTGGAGGGTGCAGGCCGGGTTTCCAAGAAGCAAGCAGACGCCCATGCGGAGAGCCAGTACGTAGAGTTCGCCGCCCAGCGGCGGGCGCTGCTTGAGGCGGAAGGAGCCGAGTTCAATGTGCGCGCGCTGGAGGATGCCGCCAAGGCACTTCCGAAGCCAAAGAAGAAGTGAAGCAGGGACGGCAGTTTTCCAAAACTTCCGGGTAACTGACCACCAACATACAGCTGCCGCGCCAGTGTTCATAAGCTCGGGAGGTCAGTCGGCACATGGACAACCGTCCGCCACAAATATTGAAGCCCCAACAGTTGTCAGTTGGGGCTTTTTCTTGCCCGATCGTGCCGGTTTTTCCATGTTGTTGAGGCTTTCTGCGGACTGCGCCGGTCAGTCTCTCAGCCCGTTCCGGGGCACATTCCCCGCTCTCTTGGCCGTTCCTCGCGCTCTGAAGCAATCCGGTAAGTCGGGTTAGCGTCAGCGTAACCCGACAAAAATCATTCATACCCAATGCCTTAGGAATAAACAGATTAAGCATACCCCAGTTTTTATCAACAATGCTATCTTGGACATGCCGATGAATACTAGAGTATTTCCAGTCAATCAGAACAGTATTGGGTCAAATCGCTCAATCAGTACATATGAGCAAGGATATCGAATTGACGAATTAAGGTGAAGAGGTCTGTAGGCTAATATGAATCAAGTAACTTGACTCATTACTTGTTCATTCGCGTGCCATCCGCGAAGGCCATTTTTCTTCTATTTGTGTTCCGTTATCCCAACATTCAAACCAGTCTGTCAACGCGTACATTTCGCCAAAGTTGGCGAGTCGGCGATCAATCGCATCGTGATTACCCCAAACCACATCATTCAAGGCGCCATCGGCTACACGGGATTCGATGTCATGGCAATAAAGTCCCAGATCGCGCTGGACGTAGAAGCCATAAGTGCGGCATGCCACCGGACGTTGGGCATAGACAGTGCAGGAGCCGGTAGCAAGATCCAGCAGTGGGCAGGTGACTGGAGCTGACCGTTGGTCGTTCAAGGTGGCCATGTTGCTGCGTATTTCTTGAAGGCGTTCCGGCGGTAGACCTGCCAAACCTTCCCGCAACAAGTCCCATTCTGCTCGCGTTAATTGAGGTACGTCGGCGAGCCGCCGACAACAATTGTCGCAGCCCTTACCGCAAAGCCAGTCGGTACGATCCTGCCGGATGATTTGGACGCGTTCGTCAATGTCGGTATGGAGTTGGGTCAGCGTGGTCATGATTTATCAATCAGATTTAATTAGCTAGATTTGCCTTGGCACTGGCCAAGTCGCTTAATCAGTATATACAAGCAAGAATATCGAATTAACGAATAAAGTAGAAGCAATTTTAAAATTTATTATTAATCAAGTAACTTGATCCATTATTCAGCAACCAAGAGGTACGGTGCATGGCGTAATGTTTCTGCGCGAACACCAAGTTGTGGAAGTTGTATCGGGTCACTTGGATAGATTGAAGAAATTGCTAAATTTACAATTAAAGATTGTGAAAAAGTAGCCGATATCCTTGAAGTGATATGTTCAAATTTTCGGTTGAGCTCCATTCAACCGGGGATTTAATTCTGTATATAACATTTTATTGTTGATGTGATGCTTAGCTCAAGCTAGCCAATTTAGTTTACCTCATGGAGGACGTTTCATAGTGAAGGCGCTAATTGTTGCAATCGTTCTTATAGCCCTTGTTGCTTTTATTCTTTTCTTTCTAAAAAAACGCAGGGCTTCTGGTACAAGTAATGAACCATGGCCCTTCTATGTAAAAACTCCCTTAACTGAACCAGAACAAATTCTTTATCACCGCATTGTTGCAGCAATGCCTCAGTGTATTGTGTTGGCGCAAGTGCAGCTATCCCAGGTGCTCGGAGTGAAAAAAGGGTTTAACTTCATAAAGTGGAACAACCGCATCAACCGCATGAGCATCGATTTTGTCGTGTGTCTCAAGGACTCATCTATCATCGCTGCCGTGGAGCTTGATGACAAAACACACGAGCAAGCATCACGTATTGAGGCCGACGGAAAGAAGGCGAAGGCGCTGTCTGCTGCGGGAGTAGAGCTCATACGTTGGCACGTAAGCGAATTGCCCGATGAAAGAGCTATTCGCCAAGCATTCACCAACTAATCAGCGGGCTGTTTATTTATACATGTGCATATATGCACATGTATAAGCTAGGCTTCCCTAAACTTTATCTCTAGCAGCCTGTCGGACTTAAAGAATCGTAGCGAAAATTGAGCTGAGCGAGGGTAGATTTTGCGAGCTTTCACCTTGCGGCGAAATGCCTGCTTACCCCATTTGATGATTTTGCAGGGTAATAGTTGTTCTATTGCCCAAAAAAGCGGCGAAATATACACCGCTCCGCTCAATTTGCAGCCGATTTCCTTTAAGTCCGACAGGCTGCTAGCTGCGGCGACTTGTTCGTGCGTTGAGCCTGTTGGACTTAATAGGAAATAGGCTGCAAATTTTTCTGTGCGGTATTCTCTATGTTCATCGTGGCTAACTGTATTCCAGAATGAATTAACGTGATGCCGCTTGTCGGAAAACAGAGTCAGTTGCTTGTGGACACTGGGGCAGCAGTTTTTAGAAATATCTGGTGCCGTAAACATACTCGCTTAATACCGCAAAAAACTCCGCTGGAGTGGTTGCATAATGATTGATAAAGGCTGCTTTCCCCGCTGTCACTTGCAGGCAAAGTGCATCGTTGCCCCACTCAATGCTTCGGCCCATTTCCCCTGCTCTTGCCACGAAGCAGTGGCTGCATGCCATTCGTTGCCCATTAAGAGCATCCAGCTTATGTGCGAATTAGTGCAATACGACATTGTGGCCAGCCTGAAAATGTAAAGGTATCCCGCTTCACGTCATCCCAAGATAAAATTACCGAACCGTGCAACCATGATTCGCCGTTTAAAATAATTGCTTCGTTGTGCACCAGGCTAATGGCATCTATCTGTGAATGATTAATTCTGAACGCACCCGGATAGAGAATTACCTCCACCCAACCGTCGAAATACGCCACGCCCAGATCCAGGATTAACAAACAGGCTTGGGCGGCCACCACCACCTTCATAGTCAGCGTTATTTCCAAGCCTTGAGCGCCAGTGATTGATTTTCAGTCCAAAAACCACGTTGTCATTTCGCGCAGGTGGGCCATTTGTACTGCATTCAGCCCTCTTAATACCAACATACGCCGGGTCACTTTTTGCCAGATGCGGTGAGGTATCGGATGACGTTTAAGAATCCTGCACATGCGCCAGCGCCGTAACGTAGTGCCTAGTAGTTGCAGCTCGCTTTCCCGGTGACCAGCGTCATGACGTGATAGCGCACCATATTATTTTTAAAGGCATCTCTAAAAATTCAAATTTATCGTAATTTCTGTGAAGATGATAACCAATAACATACTGATTTTACAGATGTTGGTAAGTGAAATATTTCCACTTTTGCGGGAATGACGAATTACTAGAGATATCCATTATTTATATCTTGAATAAGAATCATTATTAATTGTATAATCATTCGTAACTAATGGCAGATAGCTTCGTGCACAACTTTTAATAGATTTTAATTTATGGAATTGCTAAGCATAGTTTTATCAATATTGATGTTGGTCAACGTTGTCTATCAACCTCATGAATCCTTGAGAGATGGGCTGCAATTTGGCAAATTTATATTTCAGGGTGCAAGTTTGACTCTGAACAGAAGTCGATCTTACGCTAATTGTCACAGTCTACAGTCGGTAGAGGGCGTTGGTAATGTCTTGTTTAGTAAAATAGTATCGGGTTTTGTTGACTCGGATAACGTCAAAAATGGCGCTGCTATTTTGAAAGGCTCGATTTGTAGTGTTACAGGTACATTTAATGCCATATACCGCCTGATTCTGAAAATACTTTCTTAAATCTTTTTGTAACAACAACCGTAACTAGTGGACGAATTAATTCTCCCCACTCAAATAAATAAGGAAAATTGATATGGCAATTGTTATTTATAGTGTGAATACTGAGGAATTTAAAAATGGCTATGTGAATCAGAATGATTTACATATTTACAAAGCATTAGCGGCTAGTCAGCTGGTATTTAATTGCAGTTCTCTAAAAGAAGCTTGGGAGAAGTTAACGAGAATTATGGGTCCAAGCTTTATCTTGTATAAAGGAGGGCATCATTTAGCTATCCTCTTAAGACAAGAAGGAACGACAGAAGGAATCCCGTTAGTCAAGCTTTATTCTACTAAAGATAAAGGGCCGCATCAGTGGGAAGCCTTGCAAGAACTATCTCTTTTGGCAGTAATTTAATGCGTCGCATCGGGGTGAAGAAGACGTTTGACCGATCTTGAAAGTGAATTAAGTAGCCTGCTGTAAAAAGAGCGGGTTGTGAGTGAATCGAAGCGTAAGAATTTCAGTAGTAAATTCAAGACTAGGGTGGCCATCGAAGGAATCCGTGGCATCAAAACGGTGAATGTTGTGGTCAGGAATTTGGGGTGCATCACACACAGGTTAATTTGTGGAAGAAGGAATTGCAGGAGCAGGCAGGAAATTTGTTTGATGCCAAGCGGGGACCGGAGCCCATCGATCCATCGTCCAGTCTGGGTTCAGTCTGGAACGACTGTACTCAGAGATTGGTCGATTGCAGATGGAACAGATCGGTCAAACCCTGGCGAGACTCCCGGCAGAGCCGGGGGGTTTGCATCAGTGCATTAAATTTGTGCACAGTAAGACTATATAATTTAATTATTAGAGGCACCTATGACATTTACGTCGAGTATAGGGTTTGCTTTGCCGAGCTAAAGCCCGCCTTTAACACCACTACAATACTTGAAAAAGAGCCCCCCAAAATAGCGAACATTCCTATTTAGTACTAACAGACATTAAATGGGGTTTGAGTGCTGCTGATGATGGTGGTAGGATGCACAATCACTGTTAGAGATTATACAAACCACTCAAACTCAGTGGTGTTAATAACACGAGGAAGGTGTATTGGAAGATAGAGGGCCGTAGCGATGGTGCAACGCAAAACAAAATCATGTCGAGTTTCATAGACTTAAATTACGAGGGATGAAAATGCACAATACAATTGTGGTAAATTTATTTAGGCTGTTTTTGGTAATGGCTTTTTTTGCAATGAGCGCAAGTGCACAAGCTGATTTGCAAGAAGCAACTGAAGCTTACGAGAAAGGAAATTACCCCGCTGCATATAAAGAGTTTAGACGGCTTGCAGTCAACGGTGATGCAGTTGCCCAATACAATCTTGGTTTAATGTACCATAAAGGTCAGGGTCTTAATCAAGATTTCAAAGAGGCTGCGGTATGGTATCGATATGCCGCTAGACAGGGGAATGCGGACGCACTGAACTCTCTTGGAGTTTTGTACCAGTATGGTGAAGGTGTATCACGTGACTATGATGAGGCAGCTAATCTTTACTACAAAGCAGCCGGGCAAGGTCACTCAGGCGCGCAGCTAAACCTTGGACTGATGTCGCATCATGGCATAGGTCTGCCAAAGAACTACAACGAAGCTGTGTGGTGGTATCGCAAAGCAGCCGCTCAAGGTAACGCAATTGCGCAGTACAACCTAGGCTTGCTATATGAAAATGGTCAAGGCGTACCACAGGATTTCAAGGAATCCGCATCGTGGTATCTTAAATCAGCCGAGCAAGGCAATACAATGGCGCAGCATAGTATTGGAAGGGTGTATGAAGATGGTCAAAGCGTTCCACAGGACTGGATTCAAGCGCACATGTGGTATAACTTGGCAGCGGGGAAAGGGAATAAAGAGGCTGAATCAAGCAGAAAAAGCATTGAACGCAAATTGGCTGCTGTGCAAATTGATCAGGCGCAGGCATTGGCACGAAAGTGGCTGGCAGAGCACTCTAAGAAATAGTTGAAGTATGATGGATGGTGGCGCGTCTTTTGATTAAGAACGCCACCTTGTGATTCTAACGAGGGAAGCCAACGGCTTTGCTTGGGGCTAATCGAAGCGCCATGGGTATTCTTGCGCAAACCCAAGAATCATTGCCTACATAAAAGCGATGCGTCATACGGTAGTATTTTTCAAATCGGATTTCAATTCTGTGGTTAGCTTTATCTGCTGTCGACACACTGACTTTGTCCACCACTTTCTGTTCCACCCAATTCCTTAGTCGTGTGACATTTCACGTTCCATTCGTTCGTGATTGACTGCACTGTCCGCTCGTTTCGAGCACATACCTTGAATAACGCCTGCTCGACAAGTGCTTCTGAATAACGTACCCCATTGTCACCGTTACTTCAGCAATTTAAATTCTGGTGACGAAGAGTAGTCTGGCACTAAGGGAGCCTCTTCTGTAATTGTTGAGGGTAGTGGCCTGAATATGGTGAATAACATAATGGAATTTTTGGTTCATTGGGGTATAACTGCGCTTTCGCTATGGATTGCAGGCTCCCTATTTCACGGAATTTCTTTTGCAAATAAACAGTCATTGTTTATTTCGGCGCTGTTGCTGGGTTTTGCCAACGCAGTCATTAGACCTGTCGTCATATTGCTTACCATACCTTTAACGCTTATCACTTTCGGTTTTTTTCTACTGGTTATCAATGCGCTGATGATGCTTTTGGTGTCAACTCTTGTTCCGGGCTTCAAGGTGTCTGGATTTTGGACGGCATTTTTTGCGAGCATCTTTATTACGATTCTCAGTTTTATTGTGGGAGTATTCATTTTTCAGGCAGGTGACAATCCCATTTTCATCCCCGCTTATAAAGGGGTGTACATCTAAGAGATCAATGCGAAAGTTGGTTGATGAGGGCTCCTATAAAAACTCACATGTCTCATAGCTACCTGCTGTCCATTGGTCACCGCAATTTCAGCGAGCTAAATGGTACCCTTATTCACTGGAACACTGGATAGAGGGGGATACAAGCAAATGAATAAACAGGTGATCTCATGACTTCAAAAGTGATTGTCATAACAGGCGTAAGCCGTGGATTGGGCCGTGCTATGGCCGAGGGGTTTGTTCGCCTCGGTCACAGGGTTTTAGGTTGTGGGCGATCTGTGGACGCGATGCATGAACTCAACAACCTTCATGGGCCAGATAGCCGATTCGAGGTGATTAATGTTACCAATGATGAGGCAGTGCTTGATTGGGCAAAACGTTGCCTGAACTTTGCCGGTTCGCCCGACCTGCTGATAAACAACGCCGCACTCGTCAATCGTAATGCGCCGCTTTGGAAAGTGACTGCCAGTGAATTCTCTATGATTGTCGATGTGAACATCAACGGGGTGGTCAACGTCATCCGGCATTTCGTACCAGCCATGCTAGCCAAGCGGAGCGGAGTCATTATCAATTTCAGCTCTGGCTGGGGGCGCTCGACCAGTGCAGAAGTTGCCCCATATTGCGCGACAAAATGGGCAATAGAAGGTCTGACCAAGGCATTGGCTCAGGAGCTGCCACATGGGATGGCAGCGATTCCCCTGAATCCCGGCATCATTAATACGGACATGCTGCGCACCACCTTCGGTTCGCAAGCACGGGATTATCCTGGCGCAGAGAAATGGGCTAAAACTGCGGTACCGTGGGTGCTCGGCATTGGTCCGAAAGACAATGGAGTTTCGCTAACTGTGGGTGAGTCACATTAATTTTGAGTCGCTTGTTTTTGCGGCACTATCGTACCAGCGGCGTGTGGGTGAGTGCATTGAAGGTACGCTTGCAGTGAATTTAAATTGAATTATGTACGGATAAATAAAGCGGTTTATTTTCAGTATTTGCAGGGAAAGGGCGCTACCTCGTTTGACAAGTGGAGCTTACCCAGCTTCTGGCAACTTATAGCTTCCGCAGTGCGCCTTCCAGCACCAGCATCGGAATGAAGCGGGAATTCAACGCCAACCACAAAGCTATTGGAGCCAAGGCAGGCAGAATAAGTGCTCCAAACTGATAGCCTAAAGCTATGCTTTCAATTTTCCAGGGGGAGAAACCCGTTTGTTCCGATACGACTGGTCCTGCGGTGATTGCTGCTTGCTTTAGTAGGTCGAAACAGATTCCCCATGCCTGAAACGGGATCAGCAGCAGCGCACCCAACGCCAGCTTGCGCCAGCGGTTAGCCTCGTTGCCGGCGAGGAACAGGGCAATAAACAGTGGCAATCCAAAACCGTAGGTCAGTGGATTTACCTCCAGCACCAGGGCGTATTCTCCCTCCGGCATTCCAGGAGCCATGCCAAGTTTAAGGGATGTCGCGATACTGAGGATACGCTGTGACCATTCTACTGATTCCACCCAGCCCGAAAAGAACGACTGCATGACCCAGCCCGATACCATGACGGCAGGGCCGTTGAACCATTCTGCCTTCCAGTACCAGAGTCCAAGGCATATAGGCAGCCAAAAAGCAGCCTTCAATAAAAAAATATATAGGGGGTTACGCGCCATGTCGAGCAGTGCTTTCAACTGGCATGGTGCGTATCCAGATCAGCCATACCACCAGCACGTCCAGCATGATAAGTCCCTGCCATAAATAGAGGTGGGCAAATTCAAAGGCGTCCATACGCCATTGCCCTAAATAAAAGAGACTGATAATGCGCAGGATATTGAACGCCTGCACGACAATCATCCCCATCACGAGCCCCAGTATCTTGTGGCGCCAGGGCGAGGGGAAAGCGAGGATAGCCGCCGCCAGGACGATGCAGGCTTCGACCGCATTGCACCCAGCCTCGATGGCAACAGCAAAGCCGTTGGCCTGGCTTTGAATAACGTTATTGTAAGAAATAACCGTGGAATCGAACAGGGTAATCAGAGTAGTGCTGAAACCAGCCAGCAATGCGGCCCAAGGATGCACTAAAGCCTGACCGGGCGGGGTGAGCTCAAGCGCGAATAGCCCGCCCATAATCAATAGAAAAATTATAAGAAATCGCAGCATATATATCTATCTATCAAGATAAATTCTATCTGCGCCGCTATCCACAAGTGAATTGCGATTCCAATTGTTTACCCTTTTGCAATCAACCCAACTAGCTTGTTGATATTTCTCAGTGCAATGAATGAACAGTTCAGATGCGGTTGTGGAACAGTCAGGCACAATTTTTTGAGTCATGAAGTAGGCTGGCTTAACGAGCTTGGACGGTTTGATTAGCAAACTTTGGCTGGAAGGGCATGAGCAAAAGTTGGTCCAGCCTGGAGTACTTCCGCTCACGGAAGTAGGTTAAGCCCAATGGCATAGTTGTGTGCTGCTCTGCGGTGAATTTGGTTGTAGAGCGGAACAAATAGTCAAATATAGGCAATATGGACGCGTAATTACTGTCAGTATAGCGCTGTTCAGAACTGTGGTGTACCCGGTGAAAGTCTGGTGTAACGATAAAAAGCCTCAATATCCGATCTGCAGATTGCCCCAGTGAAAAGTTGCCATGGTTAAACGCGCTCACGGCGGCATGCAACACGTTGTAGCTCAACAAGACCAAGGGGTCGGATCCCAGTGCAATCATGACCGGTAAGAATACCAGAGTGCTGATTACGTGTTCCAGCGGATGGTGCCGGAGCGATGTGGTGGCATCTATTTCCACGTCGCTATGATGTACGGCATGAATACGCCACAACACCGGTACAGCATGGGAAGCACGATGTAGCCAGTAGCCGACAAATTCGAGGCATAGCAAGGTAAGGATGAAAGACGGAATGTAGCCAATTCCAAAATGATGCAGCAGCCCTGTATTTTCTAAGCCCAAAGTTCGGGCAATCAGAATGAACAGCAGGGGAGCTATACTGAAAAGAATGATGTAACCCACTACAGACAGAGCAAGGTTGCTGACCCAGCGCATTAACGGAGCTTTTGATTCGGCCCGCAACGGCGACATGGATTCAATCAGCATAACAAGCGCCACACCGCCAAAAACTGTCCCCGGCAGAATCTGGGCGCTGTTGGCGATGATGGTATCTGCCATGACCTGTTATATTGGCGCGGCAGTGAAATTTATGTAGCAGGAGGAGTTGTTCTGTACTGCCAACCCTATGATGCACCGTGGTTGTTGAGAAGTTGGGCTGTCTATGGCTGGCGGGGTTACGATCACATTTAGGATCTGTTGGGGCCGGCCGCTGTTATTCAAGACCGGGAACTCTCCTAAAGAATCTATGTTGAGAACACCGCCGGATGAGTTACTGAAGGATAAAGAAGGGGGGATTGCCTGTGCATGCTGAATGAGTTGATTTCCGGATGCCGCACCCAGAACCAAAATTCCCACAGTCACAATGGATGCGAGTGGTTTACTGGCCGAATGAGATCGAAGTACACGAAAAGCCAATACGGCAAATACCAATCCGAGAATCACGAGCATAAATCCGGACAAGGTGGGAATTGACTGCGGTACAGGCCCATAGACTATAGTTCCGATTAGAGGCGTTTGAGCTATGGCATCGGCACAGGACAGTATGGAGGCTAACGTGGGGGCTAAGTAAATTAGCTTTTTAGTATATTGAATCATGGGTTGATTTTCCTTATCGTTGTTGTTGATAAAAAATCTTGATACTCAAAGTATATAATTTCTCGTGCAACGGGCAAATACTATTCCGAACTACATGTAACTGATTTAAGTTAAACATAAAAATCATGATATGTGTAAGAATAATTGAAAACAACAGAGAGTAATTGTTGTCCAAACTACGCTACACCAAATAACCACTGGCTGTTGCACTTCAAATTTGAATCTGCGATCTTCAAAAAGTTAAAATTTACTCGCTATTTTTGCGCTAGAGTTCTATTCCAGAATGTCACTCATCGTGATATTTTGGATTGAGGGAGCAGAAGATGCGCGTAGTGCAAAACCCGCAGAAGCAACACTAAATTTCTTTATGCCTGATTTTTACAATCGTAGAATTGCGATCACCTAGAATCATGGAAATTAACGATTCAGTAACAGGAAAAATATTTGTGGAGTACGTACTGAAACATCAGGAAGGCTGTTTTTTAAAAAACTGGGGTTTTCTGGCAGGCACTAAGTATGAATGCCGATCTTTTTGATGGTCTGCCAGACCTCAATCTGAAACAGGTTTGTCTTGATGACGGCGCATTTTTGTTGCGCGGCTTTGCCAAAAATGTGGATGCTGATTTGATGTGCGCGCTAGAAAAGGTCGTTACTCAATCACCTTTGCGTCACATGATTACCCCAGGTGGTTTTCGGATGTCGGTGGCAATGAGCAATTGCGGTCAGGTTGGGTGGATAACAGATCGTAGAGGATATCGCTATGATGCTTTCGATCCAGAAACTGGACGTCCGTGGCCAGCTTTACCTGAAATATTTATAGACATAGCGAGGAGGGCGGCAATGTGCGCCGGGTATGAGAATTTCTTGCCCGATGCTTGCTTGATTAACTGTTACGAACCAGGCGCCCGGTTATCTTTGCATCAGGACAAGAATGAGCGCGACGAGTCTGCCCCGATTGTCTCAGTATCCCTCGGTTTACCTGCGGTGTTTTTGTTCGGTGGATTAAGTCGCACCATTCGACCAAAGCGCTATCAACTTGTGCATGGTGATGTAGCGGTTTGGGGTGGGCCCGCCAGATTTAATTTTCACGGCATTGCGCCACTCTTGGATGGATATCATCCTATCCTCGGCCGCAAGCGCATCAATTTGACGTTCAGGAAGGCTTTGTGATGGTGGCAGTAGGCACTACCGATACGATTGTTGATCCATTTGGCCCCGCAGTTGCGCATCTGGCAGCTTTAGATCCCGATTGGACAAGTTTAATTGCTCGTGTCGGCAGATGTGGATTGCAGCCAAAACCAGAACGTGAACCCTATGAGGCGTTGCTTCGGGCAGTTGCCTATCAGCAACTCCATGCGCGGGCCGCCGAAGCAATACTTAATCGATTTTTAGCACTTTATCCGGACGTATCCTTTCCGTCGCCGACTAGTGTTCTCGCGACCGACGAAGATATGCTGCGCGCCTGTGGTTTTTCTGCTGCGAAGGTTATGACAATTCGCGGAATCGCGGAAGGGGCTCTGGATGGGGTTGTCCCAGTCAGAAGTGCAGCGTTGGCAATGACAGATGAAGAACTGATCTCCCGGTTGGTTTCGCTGCGTGGTATTGGTCGCTGGACGGTAGAGATGCTTCTTATCTTCACGCTGGAACGCCCTGATGTTTTGCCCATTGATGATTTTGGCGTGCGTGAAGGTTGGCGAGTGATGAAGTCACTGTCCAAGCAGCCCTTGCCCAAGGAGCTGTCCAAAATTGGGCAAGCTTGGAGCCCTTACCGTTCAACCGCTGCCTGGTATTTGTGGCAAGCAGCAGATGAGTTTAAACGTTTGAAGCCCAAGTAGTTCGGATACAAAATATTTGTCTTTTTTAAGTTTTGTCAGGCTCAAACCAGGAGAGTTTCTCTCTGAGTTTCACCACGCCACCTATAATGATTAAAGTAGGCGCTTTAAGTTTTGCTGTCTCAGCTGCTGTCGGTAATGTAGCCAGAGTTCCGCAAACTACACGCTGGTTTTGTGTTGTTCCCTGTTGCACGATAGCGGCAGGGGTGGATTCCTGCAAGCCATGCGCTATTAGTTTGGAGCATAGTACTTCGAGACCATGCAGGCCCATGTAAACCACAATGGTTTGATTGGGATGTGCCAGCATTTCCCAATCGAGATTCATGCCACCATCTTTCAGATGGCCAGTTACAAAAATACAGGACTGAGCATGATCTCTGTGCGTGAGCGGTATACCGGCATAGGCTGCAACACCGGATGCAGCGGTGATACCGGGTACGACCTGAAAATTTATTTTGTGCGCTGAAAGAGTCTCGATTTCTTCCCCGCCACGGCCGAAAATGAAGGGATCTCCCCCCTTAAGTCGCAAGACCCGTTTCCCTTCTTTTGCCAGTCTTACCAAGAGATCGTTAATGCTTTCTTGCGGCATTGTGTGGTGACCACGCATCTTGCCGACAAATATTCTTTGTGCATCGCGTCGCGTCATTTCCAGCACTGGTTTAGAAACAAGGTTGTCATAAAGCACCACATCTGCTTTTTGCATCAGCCGTAACGCTCTGAAGGTGAGTAAATCCGCGGCGCCCGGGCCTGCACCTACCAGGAATACTTCACCGGCTGAGCAATGATTGTTGTCTTTTAGCATAGCCAGTAACATGGCTTCGGCAGACTTTTCGTTGCCCGAAAAAACTTGCTCGGCAATTGGGCTTTCCAGCACGTTCTCCCAGAATATACGGCGTTTATCTGAATTGCTGATATGCGCTTTGACTGATTGTCTGAATTTGGCAGCGAAGGCAGTTAGTCGGCCATATTCTGGCGGAATAAGCGTTTCCAACTTGCCTCGTAAAATTCTTGCTAAAACGGGAGATGCCCCTCCGGTTGAAAAAGCGACCATGAGGGGAGAGCGATTCAGTATTGCGGGCATAATGAAGGTGCAGAGATCGGGGTTGTCGACCACGTTGACGGGTATGTTTCTTTGTTTTGCCTCGTTCGAAATTTCTTCGTTGGTCTCGATATCATCTGTGGCGGCAATGACAAGTGTAATGCCATTCAGATGAGCAGCTTGAAATCGATCTGGAACATATTCAATATTGGGAATATTTTTAAAAGCTTCGCACAGTTCTGGCGAAACTATCTTTACTGATGCGCCCGCCTGCATCAGCACGGAAGCTTTCCTAAAGGAAACCTCACCGCCTCCCACAACGAGGCATTTTTTTTCTTTGAGGTTTAAAAAAATGGGGAAAAATTCCATGTCAAATCACTGCTGTCCGGTTAAATGAATGGTCAAATCGCTGGAAGCCATGATTGACG
>NZ_CAKMLL010000090.1 GCF_927797785.1 Candidatus Nitrotoga sp. BS
GCTTATTCATGATAATCGAACTCATCTTGGCCATTTTTTTGGAGCGCAGCACTCACAAGAACAGCAAAAATTCAAGCAAGCCCTCATCCCAAACGGACAAAGATGAGTCTGCGCTAGACCATGCTGGAAGTAACGGCAAAGGTAAGCAAGAAAACAAGACCCAAGCCAAAAATACACGTATCCAAGAAACCGTCACGATTTCACACGTTCTTACCTGTGAAGTCTGTGCAGAAGACTTGAGCAAAGTTGCTTGTATTGACCATGAACGACGCACCAAGATCGATATTGTATTTGAGAAAGTGATTGATCATGTGGATGCTGAAGTCAAACGTTGTCCGAGCTGTGCTGCGACAACAAAGGGCTTGTTTCCCTCGGATAGGCACGGCCCCTTGCAATATGGCGATGGCTTGAAAGCTTTCGTCATCAACTTGATAGTCGGTCAAATGGTCGCGTTGAACCGTGTACAGAAGCTGGTGAAGTCAATGATTGATGTCGTGATTGCCGAAGCGACATTGCTCAAATTCATTCTTCGTCTCCACCATGCACTGGCCACCTGGGAGTATCAAGCCACGGAATGGATACTCAATGCACCTGCGATAAACGTAGACGAAACTTCTTTCCGGGTTGACCTAAATAATCATTGGATCCATGTCTATTCGTCAGGCGATATTACGCTCAAGTTTTTACACCAACGGCGAGGGAAAGCCGCCATTGAAGCCATTAATATTATTCCACGTTATGGGGGCGTTATTATTCATGATTGTTGGGCATCTTATTTATCGTACCCAGGTTGCGGTCATGCACTGTGCGGTTCGCATTTATTACGTGAACTGACTTTCATCGTAGACGCGCATGACTATGCTTGGGCACGCAACATGAAACGCCTACTACAAGAAACCTGCAAAAAAGTCTCGAAATGTACAGAAAAGCGACTCGTTAATAAGGAATTAGCTAATCTACAGCAACGCTACCGGAATATCTTAACGCGCGGTGAAAAGGAGCTGCCGGTTATTCCTTCGAGGCCTAGCGGAAAACGTGGCAAACTGGCTAAATCTGATGCGCACAATCTTTGGGAAAGACTCAAAAAATATGAGGGCGCGGTTCTATTGTTTGCCAAAGACCCGCATGTGTCATTTACCAATAACAGAGCAGAACGAGATTTGAGAATGGCAAAGGTTAAACAAAAAATTTCAGGTTGTTTTCGGTCAAGTGAATATGCGCATGCCTATTGCCGTATCTCAAGCTATTTGCAATCCATGGCTAATAAGGGCTATAACCCGCTTGTCGCTATTCAAATCGCTTTGGC
>NZ_CAKMLL010000091.1 GCF_927797785.1 Candidatus Nitrotoga sp. BS
TCATTCGTGCCAACAGTCGATTAAGTTCCAAACAGAATGGCGCACTACACTAGTCCAAGTTCATCCAAAAATGCCGGGCGCAAGTGACGCAACATGTCACGGATCACTTCATGCATTTCATTGGCACTTTCGCATATGGCTTGTACGTTTGCCCTGACTGCAGGTTCGCCATCGGGCATACATAAAATCGCCTGAGCTTCCGCATGAATAGCGGTAAGCCATTGACCTAACTCATCATGCAACTCACGAGCCAGATGGCAACGTTCAGATTCCTGAATGCTGTATAGGTTTTGCGTAAGCGAGCGGTTTTGTAGCAGCAATTCCAGATTAGTATCTGCGGCTCTTTTAAGTGAGCTAATGTCGATGCCGACTCCTAATAGCCCAGCGACATTCCCTTCTGGACTATTAAAAGGGGCAAGAACAGTAGACAAGTAAACCGCATTACCGCTTGCATCGGTAAGCCTGCTTTCTACGCCCGCTTTGATTTCGCTTGATTCCAGCACTTCACGGCTTATCCGCTGAAAATCCTCGGCCAGTTCGCTTGGCAATAGCTCAAAATCGGTTTTACCGAGCACCTCTCCTATCGGATGGCCAAGAAGGTCAGCAAACATCTGACTAACAGTCACATAACGCAAATAAGGATCTTTGTAGAACACAATGGCCGGTATCGCATTCAGCAAAGCATTCTGCTCAGTTTGTTTTTGTCGCAATGCCAATGCAATGCGTTTCTGTTCAGTAATATTGGTCATCACCGTGCGGCAGGCACATACCCCATTTCCCATAGCTATACTCTCCAGACGGATGTAATCCGGCTCGTCAGCATGGGTTCTGATTCTCAATTCAGTAATAATATTGCCGGAGGAGTTAAAATTTTGCTGCAGATGGTGTGAGAATGCGTGAATATCGCTTTTGATAATACGTGTTACAAAAGGCGTGCCCACAATACTTTCGCGCGCTTCACACAACATGGCTGCTCCAATTAGATTGATTTCCTGAATGTGCCCGCCCTCATCCAGAGTTAGATAACCTACTGGGGCAAAATCATAGAGACTGGCATAACGATCGCGTGTTTCTTCCAGCATCCGTTGCGCTTCTCTTAGTTCGCGGTTCTGCACCTCCAGTTCAGTGTGACGCAATTGCAACTCTTGCAACAGATGAGTTTTATCATCTTCCATCTCTCTGTCTGAGGCTCTCCTATGTATTTCTCGTAATTCGCGATTCTGTGCTTCCAACTCAAGTTGTCGCACCTGCAACTCTTGCAACAATTGAATTTCTTTATCTTCCAGTCCCCTATTTGATGCTTTATTGTTCCGCAAAATAATCTCGTTGAATTGATTTCCTTTGCTGCCGTTTTTGGGATCATCAAACCTTCGATTTCGATTTATTTGCATCTGGGTCATTACATTTCTCATTCAGTAATTGTTAGTGGAAATGAATTACTCACTTTGTCAATAATCAGAAAGCATCTACCACTTAAGCTCTCAACTTCTCTTGGTACACAACCATATCTTACAAGACGCATATGTACTCGCGCACCATACAAAGAATATATCATTCTTTTTAAAATCAAAATTATACAACTGAATTACGGATTCAGGATTGTAGCGTTGCCCTTGATGCATTTATAAAACGAGTTAAATTTTCCGTTTTTAAGCACTCATAGGGATTTTCCCCATATTAACCAGATTGACCCTCCCCTCTTTACCACAAGCAGGTAATGCATCCTGTCTCTGCTAAAATCATTTCTCCCTGCCCTCACACCACTAAGCCGCATGATACAAATAAGTCAACGATCCTACTCGACCGATACTACACAACAACTTATCGACACTGGCATTGCACCGCTTCTAGCACGTATTTATGCGGCGCGCGGCATTTGTAATGTGACGCAGTTGGATACCGGCCTGCAATATCTGCTGCCCTTCACGCAACTAAAAAACGCGAAAAAAATGGCGTGTTTACTGGCTGATGCCATCGCCACACAACGCAAGTTGCTCATCGTGGCGGATTATGATGCCGACGGTGCAACCGCCTGTGCTGTGGGGCTGCGAGGTCTGCGTATACTGGGTGCGCAAGTGGATTTCATCGTACCGAACCGATTCAAATTTGGTTATGGTTTGACGCCAGAGATCGTGCGCCTGGCGGCGCAATCTACCCCTGATATATTAATTACCGTGGACAATGGCATCGCCAGCGTGGAAGGCGTGGCCGAGGCCAACCGATTGGGCATGCAGGTGCTCGTCACCGACCACCATCTGCCCGGCGATGCTTTGCCGGACGCACTGTGCATTGTCAACCCAAATCAACCCGGCTGCGACTTTCCCAGCAAAAATCTGGCTGGGGTTGGCGTCATGTTTTATGTATTACTCGCATTACGCGCCGAACTGCGGACTCGCGGCGCATTTGCAGAGCAAGCGGAACCCAATCTAGGCAAACTGCTTGATCTGGTTGCCTTGGGAACAGTTGCAGATGTTGTAAAACTGGATGAAAACAATCGTATTCTGGTGCAACAAGGACTACAGCGCATCCGCGCCATGCGTGCTTGTTGCGGCATCAACGCATTGTTGCAGGTAGCCAGTAAAAATTATGCACAGGTTTCCAGTTATGAATTGGGCTTTGTCGTGGGGCCGCGGCTAAACGCAGCTGGGCGATTAGAAGATATGAGCCTGGGTATCGCATGTTTGATTAGCGATGATGTCACTGAAGCAGCCAAAATCGCAGCGCAACTTGATACACTAAACCATACGCGGCGAGCTATAGAAGCTGACATGCAGCAAGCGGCGCTGGCCACGCTGGAACACATCACTCCAACTGACAGTTGCAGTCTCGCACTGTTCGACGAAACTTGGCACCAGGGTGTAATCGGTATTCTCGCTTCGCGTCTGAAAGACCGCTACCATCGTCCTGTCATCGCTTTCGCACGATCACTCAATGGTGAAATTAAAGGCTCTGGACGCAGCATCCACGCCCTGCATCTGCGCGATGCACTTGACCTTGTGTCCAAACGCCATCCGCATCTGATACAAAAATTCGGCGGTCATGCCATGGCGGCAGGTCTTAGCCTGCGCGAGGAGCATTTCGATGAGTTTAAGGTCGCCTTTGAAACTGTAGTGCATAGCCTACTTTCTCCAGCCGATCTTACCAAAATCATTGAAACAGATGGTCTACTCGCACCTTCCGAATTCACATTAGGCATTGCGCGCAGCCTGGAACAGCAGGTATGGGGACAAGGCTTCCCGCAGCCATTCTTTGAAGGCGAGTTCACCGTAAAAAACCAGCGCGTGGTTGGCGAAAAGCATCTCAAGTTAAAACTGAGCCTCTCACCGTCGAGTGCAACATATGATGCTATTCACTTTTCTTGTGTCGACTCCATGCCGACCAACATTCGTGCGGTTTTCAATCTGGCTATCAATGAATACAATGGCAACGTCAACTTACAACTCATCGTCCGGCACTGGCAAAAAACAGATATATAAGGTCGTGCGGATTTTTTATTTAAAATTGAGCTAACGTGCATAAACGATCACCAGCAGGGCATGCTCCTGCCTCAAATCTGCCTTCCTTAAACTCAGAGCGCTGCGGCGATTACAACCCCATGCCCTGAAGCTGTCATTCGGGCAGCTGAGGCATGTAACTAATCAGAACGGTTAAAACCATGGCCGGCCGTTTACTGCGTGAAGTGCAACGTAAGCTTCCCGAACAGACATTCACCCAACAACAATCCGATTTCACCCTTTACCAGCGTATCCTCAATCAAAAGTGCGGGGATAAAAGCAAATTTTAAAGTCTTAATGAGCCGCACATTTATTGTATGGGAAAAGGCAAGGAACATAAGAAACACGAATCCGGTACCAAGGTCCCCATCATCAAAACTCGGGATAGTCATATTGTGATAGGTGCCATGGCCTTTGACCACATCATTTACGACGGGCATAGCCTGTCTGCGGTACTTGAGCAGGTAAAACGTCTGGCCCACTTTATGCCCAACATCGATGATTGTCAAGCTAGTTGTCGCCTCGACGTATGATTTATGGGCACCTGGAAAAATCCCCTATCTCTGTAATCGAATTTGCTGTGTTTTGCGTTAATGCTAAGGA
>NZ_CAKMLL010000092.1 GCF_927797785.1 Candidatus Nitrotoga sp. BS
TTTTCGAGTAACGCAGTATTGTGACGAAAATTGGATTTTTAGAGGTGCCCTTAAACCCTAACCCACCAACCTTTCCCGACAAGGAGAGGTTCATGCATCGAGGAATTCCACATGTTGAAGCTTTTTGTTTTTTTATCTTTAGTTTTGCCTCTCTCCGCATATGCTGCGGCCACCGACAAGTTGAAAAACTTCATCGCATCTACACATTCAGCCCAGGCCAATTTCACGCAAGAAGTTCGGGACAAAAGTGGCAAACGTATTCAGTCGGCTTCCGGCACCATGCAGTTTGTACGGCCCGGAAAATTTCGCTGGGTTTATCAGAAGCCTTTTGAACAATTAATCGTAGGCGATGGCGAGAAGTTCTGGCTGCATGACGTGGAACTTAACCAGGTCACAGTAAGAAAAATAGATGCAGCACTGGGTAGCAGCCCGGCGGCACTTCTGTCTGGTAGTAATGAAATCGAGCGCGGCTTTGAATTGAAAGACAATGGAACCAAGGATAACCTGGAATGGTTGGAAGCTACGCCTCGTGCGCTGGACACCAGCTTTAATAAAATTCTCATGGCGTTTAACGCGCAATCCGAGTTGATTATCATGGAATTGCATGATGCCTTTGGCCACACCACCGTGCTTCGTTTTTCGAAGATGCAACGCAACCCACAACTGTCATCGCAATTGTTCAAGTTTGTGCCCCCCAAAGGAGCGGACGTACTAGGTGAATAAACCTTTCTCACTCTTAACTTATTCCAAAAACAAGATCATATTGTTATTGCTGGATTATGTCCCCTGCTCGCGATAACCTGTTCGATCCTCCTGCACCCGCCGCACCCCTAGCCGAGCGTCTGCGCCCTAAGCACCTTGATGAGGTTATCGGGCAATCGCATCTGCTCGGGCCTGGCCGACCACTGCGCTTAGCGTTTGAATCCGGCAAGCCACACTCCATGATTCTGTGGGGGCCACCCGGAGTGGGCAAGACCACTTTAGCCAGACTGATGGCCTCGGCATTTGATGCCGAGTTCGTGCCACTATCGGCGGTATTGTCCGGGGTGAAGGACATCCGCGATGCGATAGCACAGGCACAGCATATCTTGCAGCAGAGCGGGCGGCACACTATTTTGTTTGTGGACGAGGTTCATCGCTTCAATAAATCACAACAGGATGCGTTCTTGCCTTACGTCGAACAGGGTTTAGTCACCTTCATTGGTGCGACTACCGAAAACCCTTCATTTGAAGTCATTAGTGCATTGTTGTCACGCGCCCAGGTTTATGTGTTGCAAGCACTGTCTGAAGCGGAGTTGAGTCAACTGTTCAAACGCACGCAACAGCTCGCTTTGCCGGATTTTGAATTTGACGATGCGGTACGTGAACGTATCGTCGGCCATGCTGATGGTGATGCGCGCCGTTTGCTCAACGCACTTGAGCAGCTGCAAACCGCCGCTCAGACGGCACATGTTACGCACATCGATGCCGACTTCCTGGACAACGCTTTGGCGCAGAACCTGCGACGTTTCGATAAGGGTGGCGAAGCATTCTATGATCAGATCTCCGCCTTGCATAAATCGGTGCGAGGTTCCAACCCCGATGCCGCTCTATATTGGCTGGTGCGTATGCTTGATGGCGGTGCCGATCCACGTTATCTGGCGCGACGCATTGTGCGTATGGCATGGGAAGATATTGGTTTGGCCGATCCGCGAGCGATTCAATTAACTCTGAATGCTACCCAAACGTATGAGCAACTGGGGTCACCAGAAGGCGAGCTGGCATTGGCGCAAGCGGTGTTATACCTGGCAGCTGCAGCCAAGTCGAATGCGGGTTATGTCGCGTATAATGCCGCCCGCGCCTTGGTTGCCAAAGATGGTTCGCGCCCGGTGCCGCTGCACTTGCGCAATGCGCCAACAAAATTGATGAAACAACTTGATTACGGCAAGGACTATCGTTACGCACACGATGAAACGGAAGGCTATGCAGCAGGTGAAAATTATTTTCCGGAGGGGTTGCCAGAGGTGATTTTTTATCAACCTGCCGAGCGAGGCCTGGAAGCGAAAATCGCAGAAAAACTAGCTCACCTTCGTGAGCTGGATGCTGCTGCGGCTAAAAAAAATTAAAAATGATTACAGCATGTAACCGAATAAGGGTTGCATTGAGTTGGAGGAGAATATGTTAGAGCTACAAACATTACGCAATGATTTGGCCGGTGTTGCGACACGTCTGGCAACACGAGGTTACCCGCTGGATACAACTCGTTTCGAACAGCTGGAGAGTACGCGTAAAACGATTCAAACTCGCACGCAAGAGCTACAAGCCAAGCGCAATGCCACTTGCAAACAGATTGGCATTAGCAAAGCCAAAGGTGAAGATGTGTCTTCCATCATGGCGGAAGTAACTGGCTTGGGCGATGAGCTTAAGGGGCTTGAAGCACAACTTGAGCAGATACAAAAAGATTTGCAGTGTTTTCTCTCAGTCATTCCTAACACTCCGCACATCACTGTGCCTATAGGTAAGTCAGAGGCCGACAATGTTGAAATGCGCCGCGTCGGATCGCCACCTGAATTTGATTTTGAAATTAAGGATCACGTCAGTGTGGGCGAGGGCGTGGGCGGGCTGGATTTCGAAACTGCTACCAAGATCAGCGGCTCGCGTTTTTCGCTGTTAAAAGGTCCGCTAGCGCGCCTGCATCGTGCATTGGCGCAGTTCATGCTCGACATCCATACCGAGCAGCACGGCTATACCGAAGTGTATGTGCCTTATCTGGTCAATGCAGACTCCATGCGTGGCACCGGACAACTACCTAAATTCGAAGAAGATTTATTCCGTGTGCCGCGTCAGCTGGGAGAAGAAGGTGAACAGAATTTTTATCTGATTCCCACAGCTGAAGTCCCTGTGACCAACATGGTGCGAGACAGCATCACTCCACTAGAGAAGCTGCCACTGAAATTTGTGGCACATACCCCCTGCTTTCGCAGCGAGGCCGGCTCCTATGGGCGTGATACGCGTGGCATGATCCGTCAACATCAATTCGATAAGGTGGAGTTGGTGCAGATGGTGCATCCTGAGCAATCCTATGACGCGCTGGAACAGTTGCTAGCCCATGCCGAAACAGTTTTGCAAAAACTAGCTTTGCCATACCGGGTAATGAAACTGTGTACGGGTGATATGGGTTTTTCTGCGGCCATGACTTACGATATAGAAGTTTGGTTGCCCGCCCAGAACTCCTTCCGTGAAATTTCTTCCTGCTCCAATTTTGAAGCCTTCCAGACACGGCGTATGCAGGCACGCTTCCGCAATATGCAGGGAAAGCCGGAATTGATGCATACCGTAAACGGTTCTGGCCTCGCGGTAGGACGTACATTGGTCGCTATCCTAGAGAATTATCAGCGAGCCGATGGAAGTGTTGTTGTGCCTGAGGCATTACTGCCGTATATGGGGAAACTGGAATATATCAAGGCATCATAGTTACCCTTGTCGTCGCTCTAAGAGGAATAACGAGATCTACGTACCCGAAGATGTGAAAAAATTGATGTCCATAAATACGCCACTAATTCGGCAGATGGCGCTACGCTTTCCCGTCTTGTCGAGCTATACTGAAAAGCTTTGGAAATTTTAATGTCGTGACATATACCATTCCCAGCAGCAATTTATAATTTCAAAAATGTGTCTACCTGAGGTAGACGTTGTTGTATGAGTACAAGGAGATAGAAATGGAAATACCAGGAATTTCAACATTGAGCACCATTTTGAAGCGCCCCACTGATCCCAGAAACGATGCTCTTATTCAGCGTAGAGAACTGGCAGCTGAGTTGCAAGAAAATTGCCAAAAACTGGCGATACTTTTGAAAGGTGCGTTTCGCAAGCATACTAAGAAAGTGGATTCTGAAGCTCTAGAAAAGAAGATAATGAATCTGATGAATGACTTTCAGCATGTGGACAGCACATTTCTGGAAGACACAAGTCCAATTCTTCAATATTTGGCAATCGACATGCGATTTAAGGATGTTGCACAAAGTTGCGCAGACTTCTATAAGTCAGCCCTTAAACTGCAACAACTGCTCAATAAGAACATACCGGATTCGACTGCTCTCGAAGCTCTGTGCAAAGAAGAGGACGGTTTATATAATTTGACAAGCGCTTGGCAAACTGAACTTGAAGCAATGATGAGCCGTGTCAATCAAGATTACATGAAAGTTATGGCACTTAAGTTCTCTTGGTAAATCGTGAAGTGTAATGAGCACCTGGAGGGGCGCGAGATTTAACGTGTTGCTGTATCTCGTCCCTTGCAGGATGATAGATGCCAAGAGATTTACTTGGTGGGTGCAGAAAGATCAGTTATACCATTGGGGGATGAGAGACCCTGTGCTTTGTTATTACGCATTCCCAGCACACTATCATCTTGCGTCGGCGGGAGCAGCCGCGGTACGGTGCCCACAGCCCAGCTATTCAACATGTCATGGTGCAGACGCACCGTTTCAACCAGAATGACCGCTTCGCCACCACGTGCATAACCGTATTTGGTTTTTTTAAAATACATCGGTTGCGCCAGTAGCGGCATCACCTTCTTCACATCTGTCCATTTATCTGGATTGAGACCTTGCTGTTGAGTCAGTACGCGAGCATCCTCCAGATGACCATACCCTTGATTATAAGCTGCCAGCGCTAGCCAAGTGCGATCTGGTTCATTGATACGTGGCGGTAGCTGATCTTTCAGCAACTGCAAGTATTTTGCCCCGCCAATAATACTCTGGCGTGCATTCAGCCGATTGGTTACACCCATACGATCAGCTGTGTCTTCAGTCAACATCATCATGCCGCGCACTTTTGTAGGCGAAGTGGCAAGCGGATTCCAATGCGATTCCTGATAAGCGAGAGCGGCGAATAGTTTCCACTCCATCCCAGTTAAAGTGGCCGCTTCTTCAAACAGACTTCGAAAATGTGGCAACACAGTGCGCGTCTTGGTGACAAATGCAACCGCGTCGCCTGATTCAAGACGTTCGTTATGTCCGTAATAGCGATCCAGCAGGCGATGTAATGTGCCATCTTTTTTAATGAGAGTGAAAAATTTTTTTGCTTCTGACAATAACTCAGCGTCGACGTCCGGCGCAAACGCCCAAGCCAGCTTGGAAGGTTTAGCAATTTCGAGTTTGGACTCCAGCTCAGGATAGTAATTGCGTGCCAGCGCAAGCTGTTCCTTGTTGGCGATAGTGCATTCCAGCTTGCCATGCGCCACCTCTTCCAGTAGCTGGGCAACTGACTGATTTAGGCGACTATGCCAATGCAGCGCTGGAAACTTCTTGCGTGCTTCATGCAAAGCAGCTTCTTGTGCGGAGCCGGCCGCGACAGTGATATTTTTTTTAAGGAGTCCTTTCATGCGCAGCAGAGGCGCGCCATTGCATACCGCCAGCTCGCTTAAAGTTTGATAGGATGGGCCAAACTTCACACCCACACTCTTGCTCACGTTACTACGCAATCCAGATGCAGCTAAATGTGCCTTGTTCGTCACAATGGACTCCACGACTTGATCCAGCGGCAATGGCATAAGCTTTATTTTTACGTGTAATTGTTCAGCAAAAAGATTAACGAGTTGTAGCTCAAATTCAGAATCCACACTATTCTCAGCTGGCACCACGATGACCGTTAACTCTTCTCGCCATAGTTTTTGAGATAGTTTTTGGGATAGTTCGGTTGGTGGCTTTTCAGGCGCGCAAGCGACGAGTAACGCAACACTCAGCAATGCGAGTGCGAAAAAACTTGCTTTGATATATGTTGAAAAAAATGAATGTATAGACTTGGACATGTGAACATTCTGCCTGATTTTATGCTTTGATGGTAAAATCAAGCTTCTGCGGAGAGGTGGCAGAGTGGTCGAATGCGACAGACTCGAAATCTGTTGTACGGTTTTTCCGTACCGTGGGTTCGAATCCCACCCTCTCCGCCATCGTACTGTTTTACCCTGTCTTAATGCCGTACACGAAACCCGCGCCAATCCCAGTGAGACGCGGGTTTTTTATTTAATGCCGTCTTTTCCGGTCTATTGCAATCTTGGGGTAAGTGGGTAACATTTTCACGCAATGTTCCCCATAGTCTTTTTTGTTCCCCAGGTGAGTGCGACCATGAAGCTGACTAATGAAGTAGTGCAAGAGGCAAAGCCGAAAGACAAACCCTACAAGATGGCGGACGGTGGCGGAATGTTTCTACAGGTGCAACCTAACGGCGGCAAATGGTGGCGGCTCAAATATTGATTTAGAGGAAAAGAAAAATTGCTGGCGCTGGGGGTATATGCAGACGTAACCTTAGTAAATGCCCGATCACGCCGTGATGAAGCCCGCAAGCACTTAGCCAATGGCCAGCGTCATGCAGTTTTTGGTTGTCTGCAAGCGGCGTGACGGGCAGTAGGATACTGCGATAATGTCCAATGTCATGCGGGTGTTTAATGCCGCACAAGAATTTCCTTGACCATAGTGGACAGAGTTGCATATACTCGCTTCAACAACACCCGCCACGCCTCTGATTCAAGCGCACCCCGGCGGGTTTTTTTATGCTCATGCGCCCTATGCCATTTACTAAACCAGCCATAGACATCGACGCGCAAATCGCATTGCTGCGCGCACGCGGATTGACTATCGTGGATGAAAACCGCGCCTGTCATTACCTGCGGTTCATTGGCTATTATCGGCTTTCCGGTTATGCGCTGGTCTTTCAGGTGAATTACAACTCCGATGGTTCGCATCGCTTTCACCCTGGCGCAAACTTCGACGACATCCTTGACCTCTATATTTTCGACCGCAAGTTGCGCCTGGCTGTGGTGGACGCGCTGGAGCGCATCGAAGTGGCAGTCCGGGCCACGCTGTCGCATGAAATGAGTATTAGCCACGGCACCCACTGGTTTATGGATGCCGCGTATTTTATCCCTACCTATGACCACGCCGTTTTTCTGGATCACGTCAAAAAGGAAATCGGGCACGATCCGTCAAGGGCGCACGCCCGGCAAGTTTTCATCCAACACTATTACGACAAATACGATGATCCTGAACTACCGCCGTCATGGATGGTATTCGAAGTGCTGTCATTCGGCTCTGTGTCGCAGGTATTTAAGAAGCTAAAACGGGAAAACCTAAAGCCCGTTGCCATAGCGTTTGGATTGGATGGTGGCGTACTGGCTTCATGGCTTCACGCTATTTCATACTTGCGCAACCTGGTCGCGCACCATCAACGCTTGTGGAACCGCTCATTCACCATCAAGCCGATTCCGGCCAAACGCTATGCCGACGACCTGAAAGACCCTTCACGTTTTTATGCTCAAGCGGTAAATATTCAGGCATTGCTGAAAATCATCGCGCCAGATTCGCAATGGTCGCAGCGCTTGTCGCAAATTATAGCCGAACATCCAAAAGTGCCTAACCACCGCATGGGCTTCCCCGTTGATTGGCAGTCGCGCGAAATCTGGCTACCGTAATGGTTCAGCAAAACTGTTGAATGTCTTCAAGCGTGATATGTATGGGGGTATATTTGGGGGTATAAATTAAAAATCAGTTTTGCAAGTCTATTCTTAATAGGGCTTGCAGCGGACTATTCGACTGACACCCGCGCGTACTGTTATACCCTGTCTTAATGCCGTACACGAAACCCGCGCCAATCCCAGTGATACGCAGGTTTTTGTTTAATGCCGTCTTTTCCGGTCTATTGCAATCTTGGGGTAAGTGGGTAACATTTTCACGTTATGTTCCCCAGTAGTCTTTTTTGTTCCCCAGGTGAGTGCGACCATGAAGCTGACTAATGAAGGACACCTCTAAAAATCCAATTTTCGTCACAATACTGCGTTACTCGAAAAAATTATCGCTTACATATCAACTATATGCCGCGCTCAAATTTTTTACTCGCGCCTTGTCTTGTCTAGAAAATTGAATTTTTAGAGGCGCCCTGAAGTAGTACAAGAGGCAAAGCCGAAAGACAAGCCCTACAAGATGGCGGACGGTGGCGGAATGTTTCTACAGGTGCAACCTAACGGCGGCAAATGGTGGCGGCTCAAGTATCGATTTGGCGGAAAAGAAAAATTGCTGGCGCTGGGGGTATATGCAGACGTAACACTAGCAAATGCCCGATCACGCCGTGATGAAGCCCGCAAGCTCTTAGCCAATGGTACTGATCCCGGTGCGGTGTAGCAGGCGCAAAAGAAACATGCCAGAATTAAAGCGGCTGATTCATTCGAGGCAATCTCACGTGAGTGGCACTCACTCAATACCCCAAGATGAACAGCTAACCAAGCCTATGACGTGCTGCGCTCGCTGAAAAAGGAAGTATTCCCCATCTTTGGTGCACTCCCCATTGCAGAAATTGACGCGCCGGATGTGCTGGACACTATCCGCAAGATTAAAGGCCGCAAGGCTTATGACGTCGCCGGGCGGACATGGCAAAGGGTACGGGCCGTGTTCGCCTACGCAATCGCCAGCGGACGAAAGGCATAATCCGGCTGAAACAAACCTGCCAGATGGACCATGCGCTGACTGGCGAGGTTCAACTAATGATGAGGATTTAATTTTAATTGCAAGGTTTAAACCACCGGCTTTAGCCGGTCAGCTTTAGCCTTGCAAATTCAGCAAGAGAGGAACAACTAAATCACGTTCCTCCCTGCTGGTGTTGCGCGTTTAGTCTGGCGCGTGCAAGAGGACTTTAGTCCTCTGCGCCGGGCTGCGCTAACCCACCTACTTTAGTAGGTGGTAGTTAAGTTGCCGCATGTTAAGCACAAAAAGTGTCGGTGGCGTCAGGGTTTGGTGGCAGGTTCTCGTTGTGCGCCTGAATCCGGATACACACATCGCCAAAAAAGGCGAAAAAACAGAAGCAGGTGTAGAGCTCTAAATGACAGCATAATTGCAAACGGTCAGGCGACAACTAGCTTGATAATCACCAGGAACTGGTGTCTGTCCTATCTGACCCGAATGGCACTTACTTAAGGATTGATACATAAATAAAACAGTAAGTTACGTACTTAAAGAACTGGACAAAAAACACTTGGTACAATTTAGAACTGAGTTATAGGGCAATAAATCGCTGGCTTCTTAGATGATTTTCCGGTCATTATTATCTGCAAGTTACTCTTTTTTCAATGTACTTGGCTTAAGTAAGTGCCATTCCTATCTGACCCCATTTTTATTTGAATTTTTTAGTTACCCCATGCCTCAATTTCGGTAATACGAGAGTAACCCTCGAGCGCGCTGGTGACGTTCACCCGAATCCGGTCGGTGGTATACGCAGCAAAGCTTACCGTGCGCTTAACCAGATTATTTCCGCTTACGGTAGCAAGCGTGGTCCAAGCCGCCCCATCCCATGCCTGGACGGTAAAACCGGTTACACCATAAGTGCTAAAAGTTAACGTATCGGTGGGTTCGATCGGATTAGCGTAGTTGTTTTGAAGCGTATAGACCACCACGCGATCGATCGTCTTCGCGCCATTGAAGTTGATTTGCACCCAGTCAGGTTGCGTGTTGACTGTTGCATCAGCCCAGCCTCCTCCATTAGCCCATGGAGCACCGGTGCGCTGGTTATTGTTGACTGCCCCCACCGGGTAAGCGCTACTGTAGGTACTTGACGCCGAAGCCACCGCACCGGCGCTGGCGAGCGCGACGTTGCTACTCGTCGTTGCAGCAGTCATCGTCGTTGCTGAAACCGGATTTGACTGCGCTGAGCAGTTGTTTGCAGCATCACACGCCGCTAACGTATAGTTATAACTGGTCGAGGCAGTCAAACCCGTATCGTTATAGCTCGTCGTAGCCGGGCTTCCAACCAGAGCGCCCCCACGATAAACTTTGTAGCCCGTTACGCCCACATTGTCCGTCGAGGCCGTCCAGCTCAGGTTGATCTGAGTAGAGCTAAAAGGTGTGGCTGAAAGTCCTGAAGGTACCGTAGGAGAAGTCGTATCCGAGCCCGTGCCGGTTACGGCAACGCCCCATGCCTCAATTTCGGTAATACGAGAGTAACCCTCGAGCACGCTGGTGACATTCACCCGAATCCGGTCGGTGGTATACGCAGCAAAGCTTACCGTGCGCTTAACCAGATTATTTCCGCTTACGGTAGCAAGCGTGGTCCAAGCCGCCCCATCCCATGCCTGGACGGTAAAACCGGTTACACCATAAGTGCTAAAAGTTAACGTATCGGTGGGTTCGATCGGATTAGCGTAGTTGTTTTGAAGCGTATAGACCACCACGCGATCGATCGTCTTCGCGCCATTGAAGTTGATTTGCACCCAGTCAGGTTGCGTGTTGACTGTTGCATCAGCCCAGCCTCCTCCATTAGCCCATGGAGCACCGGTGCGCTGGTTATTGTTGACTGCCCCCACCGGGTAAGCGCTACTGTAGGTACTTGACGCCGAAGCCACCGCACCGGCGCTGGCGAGCGCGACGTTGCTACTCGTCGTTGCAGCAGTCATCGTCGTTGCTGAAACCGGATTTGACTGCGCTGAGCAGTTGTTTGCAGCATCACACGCCGCTAACGTATAGTTATAACTGGTCGAGGCAGTCAAACCCGTATCGTTATAGCTCGTCGTAGCCGGGCTTCCAACCAGAGCGCCCCCACGATAAACTTTGTAGCCCGTCACGCCCACATTGTCCGTCGAGGCCGTCCAGCTCAGGTTTATTTGGGAAGTACTAACAGGTGTAGCAGAAAGTCCTGTCGGTACCGTAGGTGATAAATTATCTACGCCACAATTTCCACCGACCGATCCAGTTCCATCCATTTTAAAAATGGCCGATGTCACACATCCAGCGGTGATATCTAGTTGTGTTGGCGTACCTCCTCCAAATACAACTGGAGCTATCGCCACCCCGTTATTGTAAAGTGGTGGCTGAAAAGAAAGACCGGAGGATGAATCCGAATAGGGCCCGATACTGGAGCCAGCAGTAAATTCTGTCTGAATGACTTCTGCGTGCAGTGTGTAACTGCCAGGGGGCAGCAGTAACTTAAAGTAGCCGGTATTCTGAATAAGATAGTCGGAAACGAAACTATATACTTTATTGGTGCTTACTTCCTTTGCCCATATGTTCGCACCACGGATAGGCGTACCATTGGCTTGGATGAAGCTTCCGGTAAGCTGGCCATAAACGCTGTCCAGTGTGGCACCTGGATAAAGGGCGCTCACTGCGGCAATGTCGTCTTCGTGTAAAGAATTTAAACTACGGTATGCAATGGGGTACATTAATGGATAATTTGAAGTCGCCAGCCCTTGTGAATTGTCCAATTGAGTGTGATCCATGCCGATCAAGTGACCGGCCTCATGGGCAAGGACGACTTTCATAGTCGTATCACTTATGGCGATATTTCCGTTGATCACCGCACGGCCTTCCAAATATTCACACTGTGAACCGTTATTATTCCAACCAGAACCTGCAAAACCAAGTACGCTATTCTTGGCACCCGAACCGAATATGGAATCAACGATGGCGCCATCGGTGTCATAGATCACTGGGTTCAACCCATCCGAGTAGTTAGTCAGATACGTCCCGTAATTACTGGCAGTAACGTCCACTGAAAGATCTGCACCGCGAGTGAGCGAGACCGTTGAGGTCGCCACATTTGTCCACAGGGATACCGCTGCTGTGACCAGTGCATCTGCTTGCGCTTTAGTACGGGAACCAAGAGCTCCTTGGTCGTAGTTAAGCGACACCGAACCTGCGCCTGGATATTTTGCAGGGAGCTGATAACAAACCACCAAAGGACCACCAGCGAATGCAGAAGCCGAAAACGAAACGAGCACCCCGGCTATTAACCCGCGCATAATTTTCAGACAAATCATTTAAACGCTCCCTTTTGCTGACGCACAAGCTGCTTAAATTCGTCGAGATCAAGCTGTTTAACGCGTCCAGGTGCCTGCTGCATTTTGTTTAAAACGGTTGAAGGCACCAAGGAAGTGGGGGTACCCAAGGTCATTTCTTTGAAATCTCTGCCATTGCTTACCTGAAAGCCGGTCGACGCCGGGATGATATTAAATTTTCCCTGACCAAGACCCACTGGACTGGAGAACCCTGATGCCGATACGCCATACAGAAAAAGTATATAACTTTCCCCCACTGTAAATGTAGGCACGCCTGTTATTTGATTTTTTTTCCCCTGTAGCTCTCCGCCGATTTGCTTAATGGTATGTGTGGCTCCAACTTCACCCTTGAGAACCTCCTGCACTTCAAAGGTGGAATAAGTCACAATTGAATTTGTTTGTGGATCAAGTTCGCTATGGTTCTCAAGAGATTTGCCCTGGAATGCGATAGCAGCGTCGTTGACGATCTCATCCAGGTAAAGAGGCAACACACTCATAGCTCGTGCAGGCAGTGCAATTACAAGGCTGATCAAACAGAAACAGGTAAAAAGTAGTTGTCTTGGCATGGAAGTATCTCCGAAGGGAACGCGTATGAACCGGCATCCCGTAATATATATTGATACGGCCAAGTTAAGTTTGAAGCAACAGGTGCTTTAACTATGCAATTTTATTGGCAGACAAACTAAGCATCTCTTCGCCGTATCAATAAGTTAATGTTTGTCGCGAGGGCAATAAACAACCCCAAAGCGCTATCATACTCATTTGTTAAAATAATTAAGGCATCTCTAAAAATCGAATTTTACTTCAGCCGCTTTCCTGATTACCTTACTTCGGCACAATACGGTGTTACTAAAATAACTATCACTTACATCTCAACCAAAACCGACAAGCAAAATTCATGCCTAATATCCATTTTAAAAAAATAAATACATTAATTACAGTATGTTAAATATTTAAATTCGGGTATAAGACACTTGCAGGAGCAGTTTTATCGGTCAGATGTAAAAATTTTCGACAAACAAACTTTTATGAGACAGATGGATTCTCAAATTTAGGGCACCTCTAAAAATTCAATTTTCTAGACAAGACAAGGCGTGAGTAAAAAATTTGAGCGCGGCATATAGTCGATATGTAAGCGATAATTTTTTTAGAATAACGTAGTATTGTGACGAAAATTTGATTTTTAGAGGTGCCCTTTAGTCATTCAGCGTCAAGCGAACGGTACACAGCGAGAAGCAAAGTCACAATTTCGGACGAAAAATTTACAAAATTGTAAAAAAATACTTGATAGTAGGAACAAATTGCACGGTCGCTATCCTGCACTCGAAGTACTTAAGAATGTGCCAAGAAGCGACCAATGAGGCGTTTTTTTACTATATCGTATTTATCTGTTGATTATGGAAGCCATTTAATTATGCAGAATTAATCGTTAACCATTAAAAACGTCTAACAAAATGGTTTATAGATATCTAGGGAAACGCTGATTAATTCACAATCGTCGTTCCCGCGAAAGCGGGAACCCAGTTAAATCAATAATCTGTATCCCCCGCTTTCACGGGAATGACGAATTAATCCGCGTTTTTCTATTAAATTTTTTAATTCAATTTCAACCGCTAATTGCCTCTCAGCCTTATTTCCATCAATTGGTAAAAACCACCAACTATAGCTGATGCATTTTAGGCTTTAAAGATTATGAGTTTCATCATACGTTCAGTGAGTATAGTTTTAACGGAGTCTGCCACGATTTACCCACTTTTAGTGGGCGGCGGCTGGAGCCTCAACCCACCTACTTTAATAGGCGATAGCCGAGTAAAAATGTTAAGATCAACAGCAGGAAAGCCGTTCATTATGCTAATGAACGTTAGGTTATTTAGAATATTTATAGCCGACGATAATAACAAGTAGGAGCCGATCCTGAAGCCTGATCTAACGATGCCATTTAATATTTTATTTTAGTAGGCTCGTAATTTGCCGTTAATAATTCAGTCGAAAATGCTGTTAGCAGATGGTGCAGACCACATCGGGTTTCTGATTGAATGCCAGCCCTGCTGTCACTCCAAAGCATGACCAACTCAAGTTAATAACCCATCAAAAAAACAACAGGGAGCAACAACGAACATGATTACCGTCGTAAAAAATCTCGTCGAATATCGCGAACTGATGGTAGTGCTTGCCTGGAAGAATGTCACGCTGCGCTATAAACAGGCTTATCTGGGCATTGTTTGGGCTGTAGTGAAGCCACTGGTTCTCATGCTGATCTTTACATTAGTCAGGAGCTTCGTTGGCATCGATAGTGGCAACATTCCTTATCCCCTCCTAGCCTTCGCTGCACTCATGCCATGGATTTTCTTTCAAGAATCAGCATCGGAGGGAGTGAGCAGTGTAGTGAGCAATGCCAACCTGATCAAAAAAATTTATTTCCCGCGCGAGATATTCCCCATAACGGCAGTCGTCACCAAGCTTGTTGAGCTTGGCATCAACTTTATCATCCTGACCGGTCTCATGATTTGGTTTAAATATGAACCCAACATATACATGCTATGGGTGCCACTCATCATTCTTTATACAATTCTAGTAGCTTTAAGCATTGCATTTGTCGGCGCAGCAATCAACGTCTACTATCGAGATGCAGGGACTGCCCTACCCGTGCTGCTTTCTCTGCTCATGTATACTTCTCCGGTGATTTACCCATTGCAACTGGTGAAGAATAAACTTCTAGAACAACAAGCTGCCGGCGAGTGGTCCAACCTGCTCTATTCCCTATATACCCTTAACCCTCTGGCGGGCATCATTGACGCGTTTCAGAGTGTTGTATTGAGGAATGAACCACCGGATCTGGCAGCCATGGTACCCGGCATAATCTTGGTTGCGATCCTGCTCCCTCTAAGCTACGCCTACTTCAAACGGGCGGAGTCTTATTTCGCGGATGTGATTTGAGGGCAGCGGATAGGCATTAAGGGTGTCTCTAGAATTCGTCATTCCCGCGAAAACCGAGAATTGATGCCTAACCCCATTTGACTGCTCTTCGCTAAAAGAGACGAAACACCGCTACCGGATTTATGAGTGCAATTAAACTCATATACAGAAACACGCCATCAAGCTAATGTTTGAACGTGGCATTAGCGAGACCGTCGTAAGAGCCGTTATTGTTATTGACTTGGGTGAAGTGATCCAGGAATATTTAGATGACGTGCCCTATCCAAGTCGCTTGATACTCGGCTGGAGCAGAGAGCAGCCGATTCACGTGGTTACCGCTTACGACAGCCAGGAAAGAATGGACATCGTGATTACTGTCTATGAGCCCGATCACTTACGGTGGGAAGACGGATTCAAAAAGAGGAAGCTAATATGAAGTGCGTTATCTGTAACCGGGGAGAAACCCGCGAAGGATTCGCCACCGTCACACTTGAACGTGGGCAAGCCACTCTGGTTTTTAAGCACGTGCCCGCCCAAGTCTGTACAAACTGCATGGAAGAATACATTGACGATGCCGTTGTCAGGCACTTGCTTGAACACGCTGAGGATGCGCTGAAAGCAGGCGTCGAATTGGATGTCAGGCAATACCAAGCAGCATGAAAATTAATAGGGTGCACCAGTCCCGCCCACTACCGCTGCTGACTACCCATTAACTTCTATTCGCTGTTCACTACCAACATGCCCATTATCGAAGTCAACCACGTCACCCAAGAATACCAGCTCGGCCAGATACAGGGCCTAAAAACCACCGCGCTCAACCAGTGGCGGCGGCTCACCGGCAAACCGATTGAAGAGCGCGCCCCATTCAAGGCTCTGAATGACGTCACTTTCTCCGTCGAGCAAGGCGAGGTGTTGTTTAGTATTATTGGCGCTAACAGGATCGGCGAGAGAACAATGTTCAAGCTGCTGGCTAACACTCGAAACATTGACCTTGAGTTTTGTCCCTGATCACCATGAGTGAGGACAACCGTATGGAAGCGCTACGTTTCATTACCGAACCAATTAATCACCAGCTTAATTATTGACCTTCCGCCAGGTCTGGACAGCAGGCGGTTAGAAGTGATCGTGTTCCCGGCGAATGACCAGGTTGCGGCACCTAAACCAGCCGCGCGCCTCAAACCCAGCCCCGTCTCGCTGGCACAGTCATCTTGCATGACGACCTCATTGCACCAGCATGCCCTGAGGAAGACTGGGAAGCGTTGCGATGATTCTGCTAGCAGCCTGTCGGACTTAAAGGAAATCGGCTGCAAATTGAGCGGAGCGGTGTATATTTCGCCGCTTTTTTGGGCAATAGAACAACTATTACCCTGCAAAATCGTCAAGTGGGGTAAGCAGGCATTTCGCCGTAAGGCGAAAGCTCGCAAAATCTACCCTCGCTCAGCTCAATTTTCGCTGCGATTCTTTAAGTCCGACAGGCTGCTAGACAACCATGTTTGGGTAAGGTGGCTGGATCCTGACGTCAAGCCACTACCGAGAGGCATGATTGAGTATCGAGACGGCAGACTACACGCGGTCACGGAAAATAAGATAATCGCAACCTAACCAAGGATATCCCTCATGACTGCAACATCAGTGAAAAATGAGGCTAAGCGACTGATTGAAAATCTTCCGGATACCGCAAGCTGGGATGACCTAATGTACGAAATCTACGTCAAGCAAAAGATCGACGATGTGATCAAGGCCGCAGATGTAGGCCGGGTGCTGACCCATGATGAGGTGCGCAAGCGCTTCGCTATGCAATGCACGCCTGACCCAAGACTGAAGTAGAGGCCTTGCAGTCAGTCCACGACTATATTTTTTTGGACCAACCCTTCTACACGAACCATTTTGTCGATCGCATGATGAGATCCACAGAGCATCTAATTATCCATCCTGAAATCGGCAGGCAATAACGTCAGAAAATTGCAGGGGGTAAGGAAAAAAGCTAGACTTGGCCGACTTTGAAAGGACACACCATGAGCGAAAACGTAGAAAACTTGATTTTAGAGCACTTGCGCGGGATGCGCGCTAGCCAAGAACGTATGGAACACGAATTACGCGAGATCAAGAACAGAATAACAAGCGTGGAAGCTGGTGTAGCAGGAATTCGCCGGGATGCAGCGCACGATAACGATAAAATCGTTCAACAGTAAATAGGTTTAGACCAACTCAGCGAAAGACTGGAACGCATCGAGAAACGACTGGAATTATCCAACGGATAATTTGTGTCAGAAATAAGTTTTTTTCGGAGACCGTGTAAAAACTCTGCGGATATAATGCTGAACAACTATGGTCTGCCACGACGTAGCTGCATACAATCACCCTTAAGTGAAACACAGCGCCAAGAATATTGCCTCGCATCAACTGACGGACTCTAAACAGTGTATACAGTGGCCAACTACGGATGGGGATACGATCACACGGGACGGGACAAAAATAAAATACCGCGTCATTTTCCAGCAAGACGAAGATGGGATGCTCGTGGCTGAGGTTCCCGCCCTTCCCGGATGCATTACCAAGGTGCGACACGAATCGAGGTGCTAGCCAATATCCGAAAGGCCATAGAAGCTTATCTGGAGAGCCTGAAGGATCACGACGAGCCCACCCCCCCTTCCATCGACGAAGAGGTCGTTGAGGTGGCTGCGTGAGTAATCTGCCTCAAGTTTCGGGTTGTACAGTCGTGGCAGCCTTGGAAAAAATCGGCCGATTTCCTTTAAGTCTAGCAGGCTGCTAGACTGAGCCAACTTTAAAAGGACATACCATGAGCGAAAACATTGAAAACTTGGTTTTAGAACAGTTGAGAGCGCTCAGAAGCGAGATCATAGCTTTTCGGGCAGAAAATCAAAGCGAGTTCAGTGAAATCAAACACCGCCTAAGCCGTGTAGAAAGCGGAATTGCGAATATGCGCGGTGAAAACACAGGTACATAGGAGGATGTTTACCGGCAGCAATCGGTTATCGACTCGATATAAGGAAAGATTAAACGCATCAAGAAGCGGCTGGAATTATCCAACGGATAATTTATATTACAAAAAACCCTTTTCGAGAATCCTGTAAAAATTCTGCGTATGCCGGAATGCGAGGGTATTGATTGTTCCTGATTCTGAGAAGGAATACCACTAAGTAGGCTTGCATCTATTCTAAGACAGCACAGCATTAGCAAGGAAGATTTTAAATAGCTATGCCCATCATCGAAGTCAACCACGTCACCAAAGAATACCAGCTCGGCCAAATCCAGCACCTGAAATCCACCGCGCTTAACCAATGGCGGCGACTCACTGACCAGCCGGTTGAAGAGCGTGCCCCATTCAAGGCACTGGACGATGTCAGTTTCTCCGTTGAGCAAAACGAGGTGTAGACATAATTGGCTACAACGGCACTGGCAAGAGTAAAATACTCAAGCTGCTGGTCAACACTCGGAATCGGCGTCAGGCACTATCAAGCTAAGGTAGCGCTGTATGTCGCTGTGAGTTGCAGTCTGGCCTGCACCCAATACAGTGAATTATTGATTTTGTGGAATACAAAAGGAGATCAGGCATGGACTACAGAGAACGAATCACCATCGAGCTAGGCAAGCGCGGCGGCAAACCATGCATCCGTGGCATGCGCATGACGGTATATGACATACTGGACTATCTGGCATCTGGCATGACACCTGGCGACATTCTGGCTGACTTTCCCTACCTCGCTGCGGAAGATATCCAGGCCTGCCTGGCCTACGCAGCCGACCGCGAAAGACACCAGATTACCATAGCAGCATGAAACTGTTGTTCGACCAAAATCTCTCGCCGCGTCTGGTAACAAAGCTGGCAGATCATTACCCGGACTCTGCCCATGTCGCGACACATGCCTTGGATCACGCATTGGACGAAGCCGTTTGGGCATTTGCACGAGAACACGGTTACACCTTGGTTACCAAGGATTCCGATTTCCATGAACTGAGTCTGTTACGTGGAGCACCACCCAAAGTTGTATGGTTACGGAGAGGGAATTGCACCACCCATCAGATCGAAACGATCCTGCGCAAGCACTCATCCGACCTCCAATTTCTGATCGAAAGCCCCGAGGCTGGCTTTCTTATACTGTACTAACTCCCCATGCCCATCATCGAAGTCAACCACATCACCAAAGAATACCCGCTCGGCACGATACAGAACTTGAAGACTACCACGCGCAACCAGTGGTGTCGGCTCACGGACCAACCGGCTGCAGGAAAGTACCAGCACTTAACTAATCAAGACGGAGCACCGTTACTGTATTTATGAGTGCAAGCAAACTTATATACAGAAACCACGCTATCAAGCGATATGTTTGAACGTGGCATTGAAAAGACGGAGGTAAGTGCCGTTATTAATCTGGGTGAAATGATTCAGGAATATCCTGATTACGTGCCCTACCCAATCCGATTGCTACTCAGCTGGTATAGTGGACCCTGAATTTCAGACAATAAATTAAGATGTAAGCCTGCTGTAAAAGAGGAGCAGGAGATGAGTGAAAGCAAGCGCAAGAATTTTACCAGCGTGTTCAAGGCCAAGGTGGCACTGGAAGCGATCCGTGGCTTAAAGACATCGAACGAAATTGGACAGGCGTTTGGCGTACATCCGACACAAGTTGGTTTGTGGAAGAAGGAATTGCAGGAGCAGGCATCAAGTCTGTTTGATACCATGCGTGGCCCCAAACCTGTCGACCCGTCCGCCAGCCCGGAGCGCCTGTATTCCGAGATTGGACGGCTGAAGACGGAACTGGACTGGCTCAAAAAAAGTCTGGGATATGCCTAGCATGACTCGCAGGTCATGGATCAGCACTGGAGAGTTGCTGACGGTGACCCAGCAATGCGAGCTGGTGACTCGGCCCAACCAAGTGTGGAGCACGGACATCACCACCATCCGTCTGCCGCGCGGGTTCG
>NZ_CAKMLL010000093.1 GCF_927797785.1 Candidatus Nitrotoga sp. BS
AGTCAGACTCGCATATTATTACAACGGGTTCGACGCTTGACGGTGACAAAGTGACAACATAACGGAGTGCATTATTTCAGGTCTCCTATTGACAACGCTACCAATAAATTGATTACAAATAAAACAACAACTATTGAAGAATCCAAAATTTGCGCGAAACGCACACACCAGATAAATATAATTGAAACAGGAGTATTCAGCTCGAAGCCATTGTCTTATTCCGAGCTACAAAATATCTTTTGGAAATTTATAGAAATATATCCATATTTCAGTAGCCTAGTTTTTCTCCTTGGGAGCGCCATTAAATATAAGGCTTACAACCATGTAGACCTTATTTTTTCTGACGGGCTTAAGTGGGGGGATTAACAACCTAATCCAAATTTGAAGCGTTAGGTATAGACCGAATTTGCTTGGTACTCAATAGTAGTCTGTCATGATTATATTTTGGACTGTACTTACAGTGCCCATGAGCCTGCACCATTTGATCATTATCGGACCAGCTAGACCTCCTTTGTTTTGACGACGCCATAGCCCTGATTGGTGTTAGGTGTTTCTGACCCACAAGGCGGCAGACCGAGTAAAATTCAGTTACAACTCTCCAGCTAAAAATAAATTATGTTCTCGTTGCCCTCAATATTGAGTCTTCTAATTTCCATCATCGTGTTTTTCATTGCCGCTTGGTATGTTCGCCGCTTTTTGGATGAGCAAGGATTTAACAATGGCAAGAAACGCGACATCCTAGTGTTTTTATTTGCTTCCTTGTTTTCATGGGGTGCGGGAGAGGCGGTGGACTGGAGCCTAGAGAAAATAGAGGGGAAGAAGCTGACAACGACAAACTCAGTCGATCTGAGGATGATAAATCAGATACCAAAGTGATTAAGTGTCCCGTACCGTGTGATTCTTGCGCTTGCCACCATTCCCTTACGTCCTGTTTGTCGGCTGGAATTATCCAGCTTCCTGCTTTTAGGTCAAAATATGCCCACTTAGAAAAGCGTACTACACTGGTTCTCGTAGCCGTCAGCATTAACAGTCGAAAGGCAGATATAGCGATCGGTGAAACTTTATCAATATTTTGATAGGCGGTGACTTCGCGAAGGAATACGGGCAATTCTTCAGGATGGATGCAAGCAAAGTTTTCTACTTTTGGACGCTCCGCTAGAGCAATCCGAATTCCAGTCGGATTTAATTTTGCCCGTCCTGTTGCTTTGGTTATGGGGGGCACAAACGTATGTTTTGCCCCCAAGTAACGCAAGCTTGCATGAGATCAGCTGCTACACTATGGGCGTTTAAAAACCCCCCAGTGCTATACACAGTGCGGGTTTGCGAGATTGTTTAAGACTGGTTAATAACGAGTTTTGGCGGAAGCTGTGAGATTCGAACTCACGGAACATTGCTGTTCGGCAGTTTTCAAGACTGCTGGTTTAAACCACTCACCCAAGCTTCCAATTTTGAACATATTACTGAACACGGATTGTGTTACAGCATGATTAAAAAGATCGTGTTGAAGTTGCGCACATCTAAGGTGGCTACATCATACCCGAAATCACTTACTAATTTAAAGTCACTTTCGGCTATTACGCAATAAATTAACACAACCATTGCAACTTTTGTCCTGCTTCGGTACTCTGACAAATGTTGTTAACACACCCTCTGGAGGAAATTTATAATGCACTACCAATCCATTCCGCAACCAGGTACGTTAGCGCTGGAGCAAAATCAAGTCCTGCGCAATACCTACATTATGTTGGCACTCACCATGGTTCCTACCATCGTGGGCGCATTTATTGGACTATCCGCGAACTTCTCGTTCATGGCGCAGAGCCCCATCATGGCTCCGCTGCTGATGTTCGCCGTGATGATGGGTATGCTATTCGCTGTTTCTGCGTTGCGCAACAGTGTGTGGGGTATCGCAATGCTGCTTGGCTTCACTTTTGTTGCGGGTGTATTTTTAGGCCCTATTTTGCAACATGCACTTCATCTGCGAAATGGCGGCCAGCTTGTTGGTATGGCTGCTGGCGGAACCGGACTAATTTTCTTTAGCTTGGCGATCATAGCTACTGTCACGAAAAGAGATTTCAGCTTTATGGGGAAATTTCTGTTCATAGGCTTGGTTCTGCTGGTAATGGCTTCACTGGCCAATATCTTTTTTGCCATTCCTGCTTTATCACTGACCATCTCTGCTATCGCCGTGCTACTTTTTTCAGCTTTCATTCTGTATGACATCAGTCGGATCATAAATGGCGGTGAGACTAACTATGTCATGGCGACCATGTCGCTGTACTTGAGTATTTATAATATTTTCGTCAACCTGCTTAGCTTGCTGATGGCCTTTAGTGGTGAACGCGACTAAAGCCGGAAGAACTAAACTTGAAAAGGCGGCGCAAGCCGCCTTTTTTATTGGTTAGCCAAACATTGGCATGTTGCGCGCATCTTTGAGTGGCTCGTCATCATACCTTGTGCTATCGACATCGAATGCTGTTGGAATGAGATGGAGGGGAGTCAGCAGGTGTCATAAAAGCTGCTCGAAAAATTCGATTTCAGAGATGGCCCGTCGTCAAAACATCTGTTGTTTCGGGTGATGGGGTTTGAGTCTCCCATCTGTTTTAAATATCTAAGTCGGGTTAAATGTAGTCTCTATTATTTTGAATTTAAATATAATATTTTATTTCAAAGGTAGGGCAGAGCAGAGTGGGAAAGGCGTGATTTACGATATCAGTATTCGTTCTAGTGGCATGATTGGGAGCTATATTTGGGCGGAAGTTATTAATGAGTTAAATTGAAACAGTATTGACGTAAGCAAATGCGCAACTCGCACTAAAGTCTGATCAGCATAGCTTTAAGTTTTAACATTCGACTCTGTCCCTATTGCTTCATGACTACGTTCAGAAGCAAGTAGTATATACATACCAGGTACAACGAACAGGGTGAACAATGTGCCTATCGATAAACCGCTGGCGATCACTATGCCCATATTAGAGCGGCTCACTGCGCCTGCACCGCTGGCCATGATGAGTGGTAATACACCCAATACCGTGGCAGCAGTTGTCATTAGTATCGGGCGCAAACGCAAACCAGCAGCTTTCACAATAGCATCACGCTTTTTTAATCCCGTTTGTTGCAAATTATTAGCAAATTCCACAATTAAAATGCCATTTTTTGAGATAAGTGCAATGAGTGTTACCAAGCCAACCTCAGTGTAAATATTGAGCTTGGCGTGACCAATACCGAGATTGATAAAAATCAATGCTCCTGCAATAGACATGGGCACGGACACCAAAATAATAGCAGGGTCACGAAAACTCTCAAATTGAGCCGCAAGTGCCAGGAAAATAATTACAATAGCAAAGAAAAAAGTGAGTATCAGACCGCCAGATTCTTGTACAAACTGTCGTGAGGGTCCCGCGTAGTCATAGCTGTATCCAGCAGGCAAGGTTTCCTTCGCTAAAGTTTTAAGTCGTTCCAGCGCCTGACCTTGTGAAATAGTGGGAAAAGCCACTCCCTGTATGGTCGCCATATTTTGTTGCTGAAAGCGATTGATAGTTTCTGGTTCAGTAGTGGTTTCCAGATGAGCCACTGTGGAGAGAGGTACCATCTGTCCGCTTTCGGTGCGTAGATAATAATGCTTGAGTTGATCTGCATTAAGTCGGAAACGTTGTGCTACTTGCGGAATAACTTTATAAGACCGGCCCTCAAGTTCGAAATAGTTCACATACCCACCGCCCAGCATGGCAGACAGGGCCGAGCCTATGTCTTGCATATTTAGCCCCAGCTGTGACGCCATATTGCGATCAATTACTACTGTAGTTTGTGGCAAATCAATGCGCAAATCCGATTGCACAAAAATAAATTCGCCTGTTTTTTCAGCTTCTTGCAGGAATTTTTGGGATACATCATAAAGCTTGGAGAATGGTTCTGTGCTAGTAATCACAAATTGAATTGGCAAACCGCGCGCACCCGGTAGTGGGGGTGGCTGGAAAAGCGCATTTTGCGTGCCTGAGATTTTATTTAATTCACTTTGCACTTCGGGTTGTAGCTGAGTGGCGGTTTTAGTGCGCTCATCCCAAGGCTTGAGTACCATACCCGTGATAACCTGTGTCGGCATATTTAGCTGAAATATGTGATCTGTTTCCGGATGTGACCTGTAAACTTTCTGAGTCTGCTCACCAAATATTTCTCGTTGCTGTAGTGTTGCATCCGGCGCATTAAATGAGGCTGCAATCAGTACACCTTGATCTTCCTGTGGCGCAAGTTCAGACATCGAAGTACTGTAGAGAAAATAAATCCCCCCCATCACCACTAACGCGAATATGGCTATTACATTAACAAAGTTAAGTGTGCCGTTCAGGGTTTTTTCATAACGAACGTGTAAGCGCTCAAATCGTTTATCCAACCATACTACCAAACGATCTTGCCAATTACCGCCCTCACGCTTAGGCGAGCGCAGAAGACGCGAACACATCATCGGTGAAAGTGTCAGCGCAATCACAGCTGACATAATCACCGCACCCACAAGCGTAAAAGCAAATTCGGTAAACAACGCGCCAGTCAGGCCACTCATGAAGCCGATCGGCAAATATACAGCGATAAGCACGATGGTCATCGCAATAATAGGATTGGCCAACTCACGCGCCGCTTGGATAGATGAATCAAAGGGTGACAGCCCTTCTTCCAGATGACGACTTACGTTTTCTACTACGATGATAGCATCGTCAACCACTAGTCCGATGGCAAGGACCAGTGCCAGGAGCGTGAGCAGGTTTATGGAATAACCCAAGACCAGCATTACAGTGAAGGTTCCTACTAATGAAATGGGTATCGCAATTACCGGGATCAGCACCGAGCGTAGCGAGCCCAAGAAAATAAATACCACGACAGTGACAATGAGGACTGCTTCCACAAGCGTTTTAATTACCTCTTTAATTGACGAATTAACGAATTTGGTCGAGTCATAAACGATATTGCTATTCAAACCCTGCGGTAACTGTGCCTCGATTTCAGGCATGACTTTGCGTACACGAGCGATCACATCCAATAAATTTGCACCTGGGGCAACCTGAATACCCGCATATACGGCTTTGTTACCGTCAAACGATACACTGCTGTCATAGTCATCAGCGCCCAAAGTAACCGACGCTACGTCTGCCAAACGCACTATTGAACTGCCTTCTTGCTTGATGATCATCTGCTTGAACTCATCTACTGAACTTAGTGCCGTAGATGCGTTCAGATTGATCTGCACCATTTGCCCCTTGGATTGGCCACTGGATGAGAGAAAGTTGTTTGCGGCCAAAAGCGAGTACACATCGGCAGCGGTCAAACCAACAGCGGCGAGTTTTTGCGGGTCTAGCCATGCCCGCAGGGCGAAATTTTTTGCACCCAGTAATTCGGCCACTTGCACACCCTCAATCGCTTGTAGCTTGGGTTGTACGGAACGTACAAGATAGTCAGTGACTTGGTTAGGTTTGAGAACATCGCTGTAGAAACCGATGTACATCGCATCTATGGTTTGTCCGATACTGACGGAAAGTGTGGGTTTTTGCGCCTGCGGCGGCAATTGATTGAGAACTGCATTAACCTTGGTGTTGATTTCAGTGAGTGCCTCGTTTGGATCATAATTTAATCGAAGATTGGCACTAATAGTGCTTACTCCCTGAGTACTATTGGAGGTCATATAATCAATGCCATTAGCCTGAGCTACGGCATTTTCCAGAGGAGTAGTGATGAAGCTAGTTACCAGACTGGCGCTGGCGCCTGGATAAGAAGTGCTGATCGTAACGACAGCATTTTGAGTGTACGGATATTGCAGCACCGGCAATGAAGCAAGCGAGCGTAAGCCCAGAACCAGTATGACCAAGCTAATGACGGTTGCCAAAACTGGGCGTTCGACGAAAATGTCAGTAAACTTTCTCATCGCATCTCCAGCATTGTTGCTCATTCGTCTTTTACCTCAGGATTGGGATTATTAGACGGTTGCACACTATTATTTATAAATACCGGAGTACCATTACGTAGCTTAAGTTGGCCCGAGGTGACCACAACCTCATTCACGTTCAGACCGCTAAGCACCGCTACCTGATCGCCACGTGCAAGACCGGTAGTAACAAAACGCTGCTCGACCACTAGCTTAGGTTTGCCATCGGCCTGCTTCCCTTCATTTTTTACTATGAACACGGTACTACCGTAAGGGTTATAAGAAATAGCTGAATTCGGCAGGGTAATGAACTCTTTATCATCCCCTCTTTTTACTCGTGCCGTAGCGAATAGTCCGGGTAGCAACTCACCTTTCGGATTGGGAATGCTGGCACGTACTTTGAGATTACGCGTCGATATATCTACTTGGGATTCGATCGCAGAAATAGTGCCGGTGAAAACTTTGTTTGGAAACGCATTGGTTTGCACAGCAACACTCTCACCAACATGTACCAAGTCAATCTGAGCCTGTGGTACGGTAAAGTCCAGATACATAGGATCAAGTTTTTGCAGATTTACAAGGGCAGTGCCTGGCGCCAGATATTGACCAAGATCTACTTGGCGTATACCCAGCTGACCAGCAAAGGGAGCGCGGATACTTTTCTGTGCAATGATAGCTTTTTGCATCTCTACCTGAGCTAAAGCACTTTTCAAATTGGCTACATCAATGTCTACGGCAGCTTGGCTGATTGCCTGCACCTTGAGTTGAGCAAGGTCGCGTTCGTAATTTTGTTTGGCGAGCCGAACGGCAACCCTGAGTTGTTCGAGCTGCGCTTTAAGCGGTTCGGCATTCAGTTCTAATATCAGCTGACCAGTTTTCACCCTTTCCCCAGAATCAAAGTGAATGGCTGAAACTATACCGCTGACCTCAGCAGCCAAGCTGGTGCCATTAGAAGCACGCAGATTACCTACCGCTTCGACTGAAGGTTGCCAGATGGATGTTTGCGCCACGGTAGTAGATACACTTTGCGGAGGGTTAGCCTGTCCCTTGATGGCCTGCTGTATCATTTTGTTGCGAAATTGTTGAAAAGCATAAATTCCGCCAAACACTATTGCGGCTAACAACAGCATGATAGCCATGCGTTTGGTCGTACCTTTAGTCATGCAAATACTCCATGCTCAATTTTGGTTTAAAAGGTGTCACACGAATCCTTAGTGCTCGGTATTTTGCACTGCTCATTGAGAATGTTGTGATAGCAGCTCCGTCCCTTGTTTTGACGAGGCAACCCAGCCACCACCCATAGCTTGGTAAAGCGCTGCAGTATCCGTCAAACGCTGAACTTGTGCGGCAATTAGGTTAATCTGAGTTTGTTGAGCCTGTTGTTGTGCGGTAAGTAGCTGTAAATAACTCACGCTTCCTAATAAAAATTGCTGTTGGATAAGATTAAGCGACGCTTGCGCTGAAGCATTGGCAGCGGCTTGCGCTTGCAATATTTGCGCGTCATTGTCTAGTGTACGCAGAACGTCCGCAACATTGCGTAAAGCTTGCAGCACGGTTTCGCGATAGTTAGCTGTTGCAGCATTGAAACCCGCTTCTGCTGATTTAACCCCAGCTTTAAGACCAGCATTGAATAAAGGTTGCGCTACTTGACCTACCAAACTCCAAATAATTGATCCGCCTCCGAATAAACTGGATGCAGCAAGAGCCTGCGAGTTTAGATTAGAAGATAAATTAATTTGCGGATAGCCAGTGGACACAGCTACCCCATATTGTGCATTTGCCACACGCAACAAGGCCTCAGATGCCTGAATGTCAGGTCGCTGACGCACCAGTTCTGAAGGTATGACCAGAGGAAGGTCTGCCGGCAGATTAAAATCCGTTAAAGAAAATTTTGGTATTTCCGCCGCCCCAGGTAGCTGACCCACTAACACAGCAAGCAAGTTATTTGTTTTCTCAAGATTGTTACGCAGGAGCGGAATGCTAGCGCGGGTTTGCTCTACCTGGGTAAGTAAAGTAAATTCATCATTGCGGGTCACCGCTCCCAGTTTGAAGCGTTCCCTCGCAATGTTTAGCTGTTTTTTCTGCGCTGCCAAAATGGCCACAGTGGCATTAATCTGTGCGGCGAATTGCGCCTGCGACATTGCAGCAGTAGTGATATTGGCAGCAAGCGTAAGTCGCGCACCTTCAAACTGGTAAAGTTGATAATCAGCCTGCGCAGCAAACGATTCGAGAGCGCGACGATTGCCCCCGAAAAGATCAAGGTTATAACTGACCGTTACGCCAGCGTTATACAAATCGAATATTTTACTCCCGCCTGGTTGACCAAAAAGTGAAGAATTGAACTTTTGGCGCTGCGCACCAAGCTTGGCATTTACTTGGGGATAGAGCAAGGAACCACTTTGCGCAGCATAGGTTTGTTGTGCTTGAATCAGAGTAGCTTGCGCCGCATCTAAAGTTGGACTGGCGCTTAAAGCTTGGTCGATGAGAGCATTAAGTTTGGTCGAGCCAAAATTTTGCCACCAATTTATTGGTACAACTTTTCCGATCACGAAATGCTGCGCTCCGCCAAAGCTACCGGGTGCCGTTGCAGTTTGCATCGGTAATTTTTGTGTAGTGTAGTTTGTCACCGCAGGAGGGGCAGGTTGCTTAAAATCAGGCCCTACATTAGTACAACCAAACAGCGATAGCGTGCTTCCCAACAGCAACCCTGCGGTTAGCCGTGAAATAAACCTTATAAAGTCTGGACAGCACTTTATATATAAATTTTTATTTTTAAATTGCAAATTTGGGACAACTTTTGTTATCTAAATTTAATAATAGCAGATTTTGGAATTCTTGGATTCAAATTCGAAGTGCAACATTCAGTGTTGGCTTCGCCCATGTGCTG
>NZ_CAKMLL010000094.1 GCF_927797785.1 Candidatus Nitrotoga sp. BS
AGGGTAATTTTTTATTTCCTAACCTGATTGACCAACTCGATTCGAGTTATCCGCTGTTAAAACTTTCTCAGCATATCCCCTGGCAGTTTTTTGAAGTTGAGTTTGCACCGCTATATTCTCACTGGGGTAAACCAGCTAAAGCTATCCGGCTGATGGTGGGGCTGAGTATTCTCAAGCACGTGGAAAATCTCAGTGATGACGTCCTCGTCAATCGCTGGGTTCAAAATCCTTACTATCAGATGTTTTGTGGTGAGACGGTGTTTCAGCGGCAACTGCCTTGCGACTCATCCGACATGACCTACTTCCGCAAGCGTATTGGTGAAGCAGGATTTGAGAAAATCCTGAGCAGCTCTATCGCCTTGTTCGGTGAAGCCGCCCAGGAAAAAAGTCCGTGTCGACAGCACGGTACAGGAAAAGAATGTCACGTTCCCCACCGATGCGAAGCAATATCGAAAAATCATTGCGCGGGGATAAAATCAAACTTTACAGTCTTCATGAGCCGCACATTTATTGTATGAGTAAAGGTAAGGAACATAAGAAATACGAATTCGGCACCAAGGTCTCCATCATCAAAACTCGGGATAGTCATATTGTGATAGGTGCCATGGCCTTTGACCACAACATTTACGACGGGCATAGTCTGCCTGCGGTACTTGAGCAGGTAAAACGTCTGGCCCGCTACATGCCCAACATTGGTTTATGTGACAGGGGATACCGTGGAAAATCCACCATCGGCGATACCCATTCCTTACCCCTAAACCCCCACGCCAGAATGCCAGCCAGGCGCAGCTTTCTCTGGCACGTTATCGCTTCAGACGGCGGGGCAGGGATAGCGCCGGTTTTGGCCATCTGAAATCAGACTATCGGCTGGGACGCAACTTTCTCAAAGGGATGATGGGCGACCAACTAAACGTCCTGATAGCTGCTGCAGTATGGAACCTCACCAAGTGGATGAGGGATTTTGCCTGCATGTTGGGCGCAGTAAATGGCCACTACGCCACAAAAATCATCATTATCTCGCTAGGGCAATGCATCAAGTACGGAGGAGTAAAACAGATTAGCACTCAGGCAACTTGCGTAGCCTGATCTTAAC